>JAFGEY010000135.1 GCA_016931365.1 Anaerolineae bacterium | reverse complement strand
TGCGGCAGGGCCAGGATAAAGTCGTGCGCTGATGCCGCCTGAGCGGCGGCGATCACCTCGTCTTCGCCGGCATCCGGGCGACCAAAGGCAATGTTTTCGTAGATGGTGCTGGCAAAGAGCGTCGTATCTTGCAGCACGATGCCGATCTGTTCGCGTAGCGAATTAAGGACAATATGACGAATATGCTGCCCATCGATCAAAATCTGCCCCTCGGTAGGGTCGTAAAAGCGAGGGATCAGGCTGATGATCGAGCTTTTGCCCGAACCGGTCGCGCCGAGCAAGGCGATCACCTGGCCCGGTTGAGCCTCAAAATCGATGCTGTCCAGCACCTTGTGTCGTCCGAAATAGGCAAAAGAGACGTTTCTGAAACGCACGTGGCCCCGCACATCGCGCAGCGGCTGGGCGTCCGGCAAGTCTTGTACCTCGGATTGCACGTCCAGAATCTCAAAGATGCGCTCGCCGGAGGCGGTGGCCTGCGCCACGGCGGCGACGATCATGCCCAACCGCCGCACCGGGCCGAGCAGTTGGCCGACATAGGTGGTAAAGGCCACCAACGCGCCAATGGTCAGCGCGTCGCGGATCACCATTTGCCCGCCGACGACCAGGATCAAGATGCTGCCCGCGCCGGCAAACAGTTCGAGCAGGGGGGGGTAGATGGCGCGCATCCGCGCTCCGTCCAGGTTGATCTTGAGCACCTGGGCATTGTTCCGATTAAAGCGGTCGATCTCGGCCCGTTCCTGGGCAAATGCCTTGACCACTCGCGCGCCGCGCAGGTTTTGTTCCACCCGCGCGGTCAGGTCGGCCATTTGCTGTTGGATGGCCCGTGATAGGGGGCGGAAGCGGCGGCCAAAGTCCCACGCGCCGTAGGCCAAAAAGGGCACAATGGTCAGCGTGACGAGCGCCAGCCGCGCGTTCAGGTTGATCATCGAGAAGGCGATGCCGATGATCAGCGTGCTCATCTCGACCAGACGCAGGACCGCCCGCCCGGTGAGAAAGCGCACCCGGTCGACGTCGTTGATCGCCCGTGCCAGCAGTTGACCTGTCTCCGATTGATCGTGATAGCTGAACGACAGCGATTGTAATTTGACGTGCAAAGCGTTGCGCAGATCATAGGCTACGCTCTGCGAGGCGATCTCGGTCCAGCGGCCGTTGAAATAGGTGCACACTCCGCGCAGCAAGGTCAGCCCAAGCAGGTACAGTGTGCCCCATTGGATGGCGATCAGGTTGCCGCCGTGGATGCCGTCATCGACCATATCGCGGATGATCAGCGGCATGAGCATAGTGATGCCGTTGTTCAGCAGCATCAGCGCATAGGCTCCAACCACATGCCGCCAATAAGGGCGAAGATAACCCATGCAGCGCAGCAATGTTCGCGTGCTGCTGGTAGGCTTGGGCTGTGTCGGTGATGAAATGGAGAGTTTAGCAGTCATCGGCAATCTCCAAGAGGGTAGCGAGTTGAGCGATAGCCTGGTTGATCGACGCGAGTTGTTCGGCCGGCAGCGTTTTCAATCGCTCGCGCAGCAGCGGCACGCCGCCGGTAGGAGGTGTTTGCGCCAGGACAGCGCCAGCCTCGGTCAGCGTGACAATGACCACACGGTTGTCTTTGGGCGATCTGGCCCGCGTGACATAGCCCAGCGTTTCCAGGTGATCGATGAGTTCGGAGGTGCTGCTGTTGCTGATGTACAAATAGTCGGCCAACTGCCCGACCGTTTGCGGCCCGGCGTTGTGCAGGTGGCGCAGCGTGGCAATCTTGCGCCCGCTCAGCCCTTCGTCTTGCATTTGCCGCGAGTGTTGTCGCAGGTGCCGATACAGGGTCAAGAATGTGTGGATGGTTTCCATATACAGGGCGTTTTGTTCGCTCATTTTGCCCTCCCCAAGCGAGAAAATAATTCGGCGCAAAATATTTTGTTTCCGAATAATTCGGTTTCAAAGTAATTTACTACCGATTGGACGCTTTGTCAAGTTTTTGACAGCGCGTGGAGGGGATGTTATAATCGAAATAATTGACAAATACTCGAGTGAGCAGACTGTTCGCTAGAGGAGAGCCGATGTCCCCAATGTCCCCCGAAGATATGATCGCCCTGGCGCAGGCCACCGTGCGGCAAGAGGCCGATGGTTTGCACGCGCTGATCGAGCAGTTGAGCGATCCCCAAATCAGCGCCTGTTTTGTCGATGCCGCGCGGCGGCTGCTGGCCTGCGAAGGCAAGGTACTGACCGCCGGCTGCGGCACATCGCGGCACGTGGCAGCACGGCTGGCGCATTTGCTTTCCTGCTGTGGCACGCCGGCCCTGTACATTCATCCCAGCGATGCCCAGCACGGCCTGGGCGGAGCGGTCGCCGGCAAGGATGTGCTGATCGCCATCTCCAAGGGCGGCGAGACGGTCGAGATCAACCATCTGGCGCGCATCGCCAAGGAGCGTGGCGCAGCGTTGATTGCGCTGACCGAGCAACCCGCGTCGACGTTGGGGCAGTTGAGCGACGTGGTGCTGCGGTTTCAAGCGCCGACCGGCGTCGATCCATACGATATGATCGCCACCGGCAGTTCGCTGTTCAATTCGCTGGCCTGCGACGCGCTGTGCGTGGTCTTGCTCAAGCTGCGCGGTTACACCCGCGACGCGTTCGGGCAGACGCATCCCGGCGGCGCGGTGGGCATCCGCCTGGCCACGGAAGGGAGGCGGTAGATGCGCATCGAGACGGCGGATGAGGCGCGCGCCAAGGGCTGGTATTGCGGCCCATGGGATTCGGACCTGAACGTCTCGATCGGTTATGCCAACGCGGGCGTCGACGAGCCGCACCTGCACCGGCAGATAACCGAAATCTATATGATGGCGCGCGGCACGGCCGTGATGCGCATCGAAGAGGGGACGGTGACATTGCTGCCGGGGCAGATCATCGTCATCGAGCCGGGCGAGGCGCACACCTTTTTGTCCAGTTCGCCCGATCATTTCCACTTTGTGATTCAAACGCCGGGCTTGCACGGCGAAGCGGCCCGGGCGGACAAGGTTTCGCTGCCCAGATCGAGGCTAGAGTTGTAAGGATATGGAGAAACAGATGAGTCGCCAGAAATGGTATTCGAAGAAATGAACCACGAGGAGATCAATTGATGAAAGCAGCATTTTTGATCGGTGCGCAGCAGTTTGACGTGCGCGATGTGCTCGATCCGGCAGTGCCCGACGACGGGCTGCTGCTCAAGGTGGAAGCGTGCGGCGTGTGCGGCTCTGACCTGCGGCGGTGGAAAGAAGGGCCGCCAGCGGGGACGGGCAGTCTGTTTGAGGGCGCTACTCGGGCAACCGTCGCGGCGCATGCGGGCGGCGTGGTGGAAGGGCATGAGATCGGCGGCGTGGTGCTGGCTGCCGGGCCAAAATGTGATCGCTTCGAGCCTGGGGATCGCCTGGCCGTTGCGCCCGACATCCACTGCGGGCGCTGTTATTACTGCGAGCACGGCCAGTACAACCTGTGCGACGACTTGCGTTATCTGGGCATTTCGCCCGAATTTCCGGGCGGGTTTGCCGAGAAAATTGCCCTGACCGGCGAGGTGTTGGTAAACGGCATCGTCCACCCGATGCCGGACGGACTGTCGTTTGAGGAGGCTGCGCTGGCCGAGCCGTGTAGCTCGGTGCTGGCCGCGCACGACAAGGCCGGCACCAGCCTGGCCGACACGGTGGTGGTGATGGGCGCCGGGCCGATCGGCTGCCTGCACGCCGTCGTCGCCAGGGCGCGCGGGGCGGCGGTGATCATCTCGGAGCCGAGCGCGTCGCGCCGTGCGGTGGCGCGGCAGTTTGGGCCGGATGCGGTAGTTGATCCGTTCAAGGAGGATTTGGGCGCCGTGGTGCGCGGTATGACCGGCGGGCGTGGGGCCGACATTGTCATCTGCGCCAACCCGGTAGCGGCCACGCAGACCCAGGCGGTCGAAATCGTGCGCAAGGCCGGGCGGGTGATCCTGTTCGGCGGGCTGCCCAAGGCCAACCCGATGGCCTCGTTCGATGCCAACCGCATCCACTATGGCGAGATCGCAGTGGTCGGCGCGTTCTCGTATCACCCTACCTTTCACGCGCTGGCCCTGGACGCGCTGCGACGCAAGGTCATCGATGCCGATCAATTGATCACGCATCGCTTTGAATTGGCCCGGATCGCCGAGGCCTTCCAAACGGCGGCCAGCGGCGAAGGGCTAAAGGTGATGGTCAAACCATAAAAAAGGAGGAGCACGATGTCTCAAGTTGGCGGGAGTGGACAAGACGAGCAGTACCTCAAAATTCTGGCCATTTTTCACTTTGTGATCGGCGGCATTGCCGGGCTGTTTGCCTGTTTTCCGATCATGCATTTCGCGATGGGCATTTTTATGATCGTCCTGAGCCTGGTGCCCGGCGCGGTCGAGGGCGACATGCCCTTTTTCCCGGCCGGGATGGTAGGGGTCATGTTTACGGTGATTGCCGGTGCGGTCATGGCCTTCGGCTGGGCGTTTGCGATCAGCCTGATTTTGGCCGGGTTCGGGCTGCTCAGGAAACGGTGGTATATCTTTTGCCTGGTGATGGCCGGAGTCGCCTGCATGTTTATGCCTTTCGGCACGGTTTTGGGCGTGTTTACGCTCATTCTGCTGCTCAAGCCGGAGGTTAAGACGATGTTTGAGGGGCAAAATTCCGGCGATCAGCAGTCAGCCGTCGGAGGTCGGCAATCTGATATTGAGGAGGCCTGATGAAAAAAGTGCGACTGGGCAAGACCGGGTTGATGGTTTCTCGCGTGGGGTTCGGCGGCATTCCCATCCAGCGCTTGGGCGAGGCCGATGCGGTGGCGGTGGTGCGCCGCTGCCTGGATTTGGGCGTCAATTTCATCGACACGGCGAACGGTTATACCGTCAGTGAGGGGTATATCGGCAAGGCCATCGCTGGTCGGAAGCGCGAGGAATTGATCATCGCCACCAAGACCGGCGCGCGCGACCGGGAGACCGCGCTCAGACACCTGGCGCAGAGCCTGGATAGCCTGGGCAGCGATTACATCGACCTGTGGCAGTTTCACGGCGTCAGCACGCCGGAGGATTATGAGCGGGTGATGTCGCCCGGCGGAGCGCTGGAGGCGGCGTGGGAGGCGCTGGCCGCGGGCCAGGTTCGCCACATCGGCGTGACCAGCCACTCGCTCGACCTGGCGCTCGAGATGGCGCCTTCGGGCCATTTTGAGACGATCCAGTTCCCGTTCAATTTTGTCGCCTGCGAAGCGACCGAGCGGCTGCTTCCGCTGGCGCAGGCGCACGATGTGGGCTTTATCGCGATGAAGCCGCTGGGCGGCGGCCTGCTGGACAACGCCCGGCTGGCGATCAAGTACCTGCTCCAGTTTGACGTGCTGCCCGATCCGGGCATCGAAAAGGCGAGCGAGATCGAAGAGATTGTGGCTTTGGTCGAGGGCGATCTGGCGCTGACGGCTCGGGAGCGGGTCGAGATGGAACGCATCCGCGCCGAATTGGGCGCGCGCTTTTGCCATCGCTGCGAATACTGCCAGCCTTGCCCGCAAAAGATTTCCATCTCAACGGTCATGAACACGCGCAGCTTTTGGAAGCGTTTCCCCGCCGATCGCTTTGCCAGCAGTTGGATCGGTCAGGCCATCGAGCAAGCCAAAACGTGCCTGGAATGCGGCGAGTGCGAGTCACGCTGCCCGTATCACCTGCCGATCCGCGAGATGCTCAAAGAGAATGTGGCGTTTTACGAGCGTGTGGTTGGTGTGTGATGTGCTGCGTATTGCGTACTCTGTAAGGTGGCTGTTACGGAATACGCAATACGCAGTATGACTGGCTCGATTTTGAAACGAGGTCTTTTGAAACGAGGTCTGATGGCTCATTTACCCGACTTTTCCCACGATCCCCACCGTCCGATCTACCATTTTCTGCCGCCGGCCAATTGGATGAACGACCCCAACGGGCTGATGCAGCACCGGGGCCGCTACCACATGTTCTACCAGCACTATCCTTACGGCGCGTACTGGAGCACCATGCACTGGGGCCACGCGGTCAGCGACGACCTGGTGCATTGGCGGCACCTGCCGCTTGCTCTCACGCCGACGCCGGGCGGGGCCGACCGGGATGGCTGTTTCTCCGGCTGCGCGGTGATCGACGGCGGTGTGCCGGTGTTGGTGTACACCGGCGTTCGCCCGCAGGTACAGTGCCTGGCCTTCCCCGATGACCCCAACGATCCCGATCTGGTCGGCTGGCACGCTTACGAGGGCAACCCGGTGCTCGTCCAGCCCGAAGGATTGGACCTGCTCCCCGGCGATTTCCGCGATCCGTGCGTATGGCGCGAGGGCGACGGGTGGCAGATGGCCCTCGGCTCCGGCGTGCAGGGCGTGGGCGGGGTGATCTTGCTCTATCGCTCGCGCGACCTGATCCACTGGGAGTACGTCCGGCCCATTTTGACCGGCGACCGGGAACAGGTCGATCCGCTGCCCACCGGCACGATGTGGGAGTGCCCCGGCTTCTTTCGCCTGCAAGATCGCCACGTGCTGCTCGTCTCGGCGATGGGCATGCAAGACGGCGCGCGCTATACAGTATATTGGAGCGGCGGATACGAGAATTTTACGTTCAAACCGGACGTGCTGCGCCTGCTCGACTATGGCCGGGAGCAGTTTTACGCGCCGCAGACCTTTTTAGATGATTCGAATGCGCAGCATTCGCAGGGGAGAAAACTGATGTTCGGCTGGCTGGTCGAAAACCGCAGCCCCGGCGAGCAGCGCGCGGCTGGTTGGGCCGGGGTGATGTCCCTGCCGCGCGTGCTGACCCTGCGCCCCGACGGCACGCTGAATATGTCGCCCGCGCCGGAGGTGCAGACGCTGCGCGGCAAGGGGCGACGCTGGGAAGGGGTGCGGGTGACGCCGGAGCGGTCGAATTGGCTGGACGGGCTGCAAGGCGACGCGCTGGAAATCCGCGCCGAGTTTGCACCACCCTTGCGCGGCGAATTCGGGCTGGCGGTACGCTGCTCGCCCGATGGGCTGGAGCGCACGACGATTTCCTACAACGCCCAAACGCAGCAGTTGGCCGTCAACTTGGCTCATTCCAGCCTGGACGACCAGGTTGGGCGAGGTCACTACAGCGGCGAACTGCGTCTGTCACCGGGCGAGCCGCTCGTACTGGACGTATTCCTGGATCGCTCGGTGATCGAGGTGTATGCCAACGAGCGGGCCTGCATCAGCAGCCGTGTGTATCCCACGCTGGCCGAGAGCAAGGGCGTCGATCTGTGGGCGTCGAACGCGGTGACGGTCCACGCGGTCGACGTGTGGGAGATGGCGGGGATTTGGTAAATGGAGATGAATGTGCCAACTAGCCGTGACCGCGTTCTGCAAGCCGTCAACTACCGCCAACCCGACCGCGTGCCGATCGACCTGGGCGGGCATCGCTCGTCGGGGATGATGGCGATTGCCTACCATAAGCTCAAACAGCACCTCGGCATCACCGGGGGCGACATTTACGTCTATGATTTCATCCAGCAGTTGGCGATCATCGAGCCGGTGGTGCTGGATCGCTTTGGCGTCGACACGGTCGAACTGGGGCGCGGCTTTAGCCTCGATCCCGCCGACTGGCATCCCTGGACCCTGCCCGACGGCACGCCGTGCAAAATCCCGGCCTTTATCCACCCGGTCAAGGTGAACGGTGACTGGCACGTCTATCACGAGGACGGAACGCTAATCACGATCCAAAAAGCGGGCGGCCTTTATTTCGAGCAGACTTGTTTCCCGCTGCAAGGCGATCAATCCAATAGTTGGGACCTCGACGCGGCATTCAGCAAAGTGATGTGGGCCGCGCTCGGGTCGCCGCCGGCGCCGATTGGTTTCGACCCCGACGGCCTGAAGCAGCTCGAAGCGGGGGCCAAACGGTTGCGCCAATCCACCGACCGGGTGATCATCGGCCTTTTTGGCGGCAATTTGCTCGAAAACAGCCAGTTTTTGTTCGGCATGGCCGATTTTTATATGATGCTCGCCGCCGAACCCCGGCGCGCGCATCGCCTGCTAGATCGGTTGGTCGAGATGCACCTTGCCAACTTGGACAAGTTTCTCTCTGCTGTCGGGTCGTACATCGACATCATTCTTTTTGGCGACGACCTGGGCATGCAAACCGGCCCGCAGATTTCGCCCAAAATGTTCGCCGAATATTTTCAGCCGCGCTACAAGTTGATGTGGGGGCGGGCCAAAGCGTTGGCCGAGGTCAAGGTGATGCTGCACTCCTGCGGCGGCATCTATCCACTGTTGCCGGGTTTGATCGACGCCGGGCTTGATATTTTGCAGCCGGTGCAGACGACATGTACCGGCATGGAAGCCCATCGCCTCAAGCGCGAGTTTGGCCGTGACCTGTGCCTGTGGGGTGGCGGCTGCGATACGCAGCATGTCCTCGCCAGCGGCACGCCCGCCGAGGTCGCCGCTGACGTGCGCCGCCGCGTCGAGGTGTTTGCGCCGGGCGGCGGTTTTGTGTTTCAGCAAATTCATAATATCATGGCCGACGTGCCGCCGGAAAACGTCGTAGCGATGCTGGAGGCGGTGAATGAGTGTTGAGAGTTTCTTTCCCCATGTTTTGAATAGAGAGGAAAATCAATGAAAATTTCCGTTGCGTCTTATGCATTTTATGGCCTGCTTGCCGAGGCCAAGATCGATGTCTTTGGCTACCTGGAAAGCTGCAAGTACCGCTATCATCTCCGTTCCGCCGACATCTGGAATGGGATGCTGCCCAGCACCGAGGACGAGTACTTGCTCAAGGTCAAGGATGCGCTTGAGGAACGCGAGTTGGAATTGGCCAACCTCTGCGTCGATGGGGCGCACATCTGGGAAGACAATGCCGACACGCGCGCGCTGCACTATCAAAACGCGCTGGCGGCGCTGCACGCCGGCGAAGTGCTGAGGGCCAAAACGGTACGCATCGATGCCGGTGGGCGCGATGACGTGTGGACCGACGAGCAGTTCGATCTGATCGTCACCCGCTATCGCGAATACGCCCAACGCGCTTACGACAACGGCTACAAGGTCGGCCCGGAAAACCACTGGGGCACCGAGGTCATTCCGGCAAATATGGTCAAACTCTGCCAGATGGTCGATCATCCGGCCTTTGGCGTGCTGCTCCATTTCAAGGGTTCGTTGGAAGATGACCGCGCGATTGCGCCGTGGGCGATGCACACCCATATCGCCTGGGACATCACCGAAAACCGGCTGGCAGAAAGTATGTCGATGCTGCGCGGCGCCGGATACGAAGGTTACTGGGGCGTCGAACACCACACCGGCAAAAACGAGTACACCGAGGTCGCGATCCAGGTCGGCCGAGTGCGCGATGTGCTCGACCGCTGGCGGCTGGGGGGCGCGTAGATGCAGATTGAACTCAAATACGGGGCCAATCCCCATCAAAAACCGGCCCGGCTGCTTGTCGATCACGATCCGTCGCCGCTGCAAGTGCTCAACGGTGTGCCCGGCTACATCAACCTGCTCGACGCGCTGGGCGCGTGGCAGTTGGTGCGCGAGCTGAAGCGGGCCACCGGGCTGCCCAGTGCAGCATCGTTCAAGCACGTCAGCCCGGCGGGGGCGGCGGTGGCCCAGCCGCTCAACGACGAATTTCGCCGCGCCCAGATGCTGCCCGACGAACCGCTATCGCCGGCGGCCACGGCCTATGCCCGCGCGCGCGGCGGCGACCGGCTCTGCTCGTT
>JAFGEY010000017.1 GCA_016931365.1 Anaerolineae bacterium | reverse complement strand
CCCAAAAAGTTGAAGGCCAGGACGGAAGCAATGACAAAAAAGACCGGGATCAACAGCCAGGCATAGTGGGCAATCGAGCCGACGTCCTGGGCATCCTGGAGCAGCACGCCCCAACTGACCACCGGCGGCTGAAGCCCCAGGCCCAAAAAGCTCAACGAGGTCTCGCCCAGGATCATGCCGGGCACGGACATGGTGAGGCTGACGATGATATAGCTGAAAAACGAGGGCAGCAGGTGGCGGACGATGATCCGCCCGTTGTTCGACCCGGCCAACCGGGCGGCCATCACAAAGTCCTCCTCGCGCAGCGACAACAGCTTGCCGCGCACCACGCGGGCCAGCCCCGTCCAGCCAATGATCGAGAGCAGGATGACGATGCCAAAGTAAATCCGCAGCGGCGGCCAGTCGCGCGGCAACGCGGCGGCCAGGGCCATCCACAGCGGCAGGTGCGGGATCGAGATCAACAGGTCGATCACCCGCTGGATCATGGTGTCGATGATCCCGCCCAGGTAGCCGGACAGGCCGCCCAGCAGCAGGCCCAGGGTAAAGTTGATGGCAATGCCCACCAGGCCGATCGACAGCGAGATGCGCGCGCCATACAGAATACGGGTGAACAAGTCGCGACCAATACGGTCGGTGCCCATCAGAAAGAGCGGTCCCTCCTCTGTGAGGCCGAAAAGATGGATATCGGTCGGGAAAATTCCCCAAAACTTGTACGGCTCGCCGTGCGCAAAAAAGATGAGGTCGAACGTCTTGGAGCGATCCTCGACAAAATACCGGCGCGCCGTCTTTTCATCGACTTCACGTTTAATGTCATAGACAAAGGGGCGCAGCCGGAAACCCTGCTCGGGATGGACAAAGCGCAATTTTTGCGGCGGCGCATACAGATAGCGACGAAAACGAGTGGTGGTCAGGTACGGGCTGAGAAACTCGCAAAACATGACCAGGATATAGAGGAAAATGATCACGACAGAACCGATCATCGCCAGGCGGTGCTTGCGAAACTTCCACCAGATCAACTGCCACTGCGAGGCCTCAAAGAGGCGTTCGTCATCCGTTCGTTTCTTGGCTAATAGATTCATTGTCCTGCCGCTCCATAGCGAATGCGCGGGTCGACCGCGGCCAGCAAAATATCGGACAGTACGGTGCCGATCACAGTCAGGGTGCTCAGGATCATGACGAAACTGCCGGCCAGGTACATGTCCTGGTTCATCAGCGCCATCACCAGCACCGGGCCGCAGGTCGGCAGGTTGAGCACGATGGCGGTGATCCCCTCGCCGGAAACCAGGCTGGGCAGCAGCCAGCCGATGGTGCTGATCATGGGGTTGATGGCGATGCGCACCGGGTATTTGAACAGCAGCTTGCGCTCGGTCAGCCCCTTGGATCGCGCGGTGACCACGTACGGCTTGCGCAGCTCGTCGAGCAGCGTGCCGCGCATGACGCGGATCAGCCCGGCGGTGCCCGAGATGCCAATGATGATCACCGGCAGCCACATGCGCTTGAGCATGTCCATCACCTTGGCAAAGCTCCACGGCGCGTCGATGTACTCGATCGAAAAAAGCCCGGCCGCCGAAAAGTTAAACTTGGTGATCGACACATACATCAACACCAGGGCCAGCAAAAAGCCGGGCACGGCCATGCCGATAAAACCCAGAAAAGTGAACAAGTAATCCCCGATCGAATACTGGTGCGTGGCGGCATAGATGCCGATCGGGATCGCCGTAGCCCACACAAAGAGCAGCGAGCACAACGAGATGATCATCGTCAGCATCAGACGGTCGCCGATGACTTGTGTCACCGGCATGCCGTAACTAAAAGAACGGCCAAAGTCACCCCGCGACAGTATCTTCCACATCCACCAAACGTAACGATAAGCGAGCGGCTTGTCCAGACCGTATTCCAGCTTGAGCCGTTCAACCACCGCCTCGTCGACCTTGGTGCCCGACTCCTCCATACGAGTAATATACGAGGTCAAATAGTCGCCCGGCGGCAGTTCGATGATCAGAAAGGTGAGCAGCGAGATCAAGACCAGCAGCGGGAAAAGTTGGAAAATGCGGTAAACGATGTAACTCAGCATCAGAACCCTCCTCGTCGGCGTTCTGCAACGGTCTTGTAAGGACAAAGCATCCCCATTGGTCATTCATTGACCAGGGTACAGGCCGGGGATGCTTTGCCCCTACATCGGGCACAAAAATGGCCTTGTAGGGGCACGGCATGCCGTGCCCCTACTTGAAAAACGTTATGCTTCGTAATACATCTGTTCGAGCGAAAAGTTTGCCGAGATGGCAAAGCCATCCGTAGGCACGTTGCGCAGGTTCTTGTTGACCACCAGCGGATAGGCGACGCGCTCGACGGTGATGATGACGTACACGTTGTCGTACATCATCTTTTTCCACGCGGCGATGGCGTCTTCGCGATCCTGGCCGTCGACGACGATGGACAGGTCATATAACCGCTTAAATTCTTTGACGTCCTCCGGCGGTTCCTCGCCCTGCTCGCCGTTGGTATTGAACCAGGTATTCCACAGACGGCCCCACTCGGCCGGGTTGGCATCCCACAGCGCGCCCCACCACAGCTCGGGGAAGTGGTGCCAGTGCGTGCGCGCACGCGATTCGTTGGCGTTTGATCGTTCGCCACGCAGCGTCCCTTCGAGGACCTTCAGCGAGGCGTTGATGCCGACCTCTTTATAGTTCTCGACGAGCAACTCGGTCACCGGGATGATGTCCGAGGCATCCATCGAGACCTCAAAGGGGATCTCGAACGGCTGGCCGTTGGGGGCCAGGCGGAAGCCATCGGCGCCGCGCTCGGTCATGCCCATCTCGTCCAGCAGGCGGTTGGCCTCGTCGGGGTCATAGTCGCTGGGCGACAGCAGGGGCAGTTCGGCGTAACCGTAATAGATCGCGTCGATGATCGTCTCGCGGTCGGTGGCCAGCGAGAGCGCCTTGCGGAAGCGCACATCCCGCACCACCAGCCGCCAGGTCTCGTCTTCGATGGTCTGGTTGATCGACACATCGGTCGGCGAGACGTGCATCTTGAGCAACTGGATGCGATAGCCGCCCTTGTCGGCGTTCTCGTTGTAGAGAGCCAGGTTGTCGATCGTGGCGTCTTCGCGGAGGAAATCTACCTCGCCGGCGATGACCTTGAGCTGCGACATATCCACGTCCTGCACCACGGCCGAGTACATGTCGTTGATGTACGGGAGCTGGTTGCCCTCTTCGTCGACCTTGAAATAGTAGGGGTTGCGATCGTATTTGGTGTACGTCGGTTCGACTTCGATCGTGTACCACGGCTGGCAGTTGGGGAAGCCGATCGAGCGGCGTGAGCAGAGTTCCCAGTTGGTGATGTCCTTGAGGTTGAACAGCGTCCACCACTCGCCCGCGCCCAAGGACTCTTCCTTGATCAGCGGCTCCAGGTCGGCCAGCGGCGTATAGTCGGCGTGGAACTGGGTCAAATAGTGCTTGGGCTTGACCAGCTCGGTGTAACCCTTCCAGGTCAGGATGGCCAGCCAGGCCGGAAAGCCGGCGTACGGCTCGGTGAAATTGACGGTAAAGGTGTAATCGTCGAGGATCTCGATCGCCAACGGATCGCCGCCCGCCTTGTTGCCGGTCTTCATCCACGCCGGTATGGTGGGGGTGATGTCGGCGTTCATCAAAAAGTCCTCATAGGTAAAGCGGACGTCATCCGTTGTGATCGGCTCGCCGTCCGACCACTTCATGCCGGGTCGCAGGCGGAAAGTGAACACCTTGCCGCCCTCCGAAATCGTAAAGCCTTCGGCCACGCCGCCGCCGATGCCGTCGCCCAGGATGCCCGGCGCGGCGCACAGCGGCTCGTCGCAGCCGACAAAGAGGTCGGGCTGCCATTCGGGAGCGGGCTGCACGGTGCGAATCGTGCCGCCATACTGGCCAACGGTGAACTCGAGCTCGCCCTGCGGCACCTCGTTGCGCGACTGGGTCAGCACTTTGGGGCTTTTGGGCAGGCGCTCATCCAGCGGGGGCAGCTTGCCGTCTTTGACCATCTGCTGCCACACAGGCGCTTGCTTTTCCGAAACGCCGGCTACTTCGACGACCTTTTCAACTTCTTTTTCGACGACCTTGGTCACTTCCTTCTCGACGACCGTGGTCACTTCTTTTTCAACCTCGACCTGGACGGTCTCTTTGACCACTTTTTCAACCTGGACGGTCTCCTTGACGACGATGGTCTGGGGTTGGCAGGCAACCAGACCGGCGCCCGCGGCCGACATTGCGGCGACACGCAAAAAATTACGACGACTCAGCTTGTCCGTAGACATTTCTTTCACTCCTTTTTAGTGATACAAGAGGAAAATACGAGGTTGACTGCCTCCAAGGCAATCAGCCGGGACACTCGGATCATTGCGAGATCGAGCGCCCCACAACGAGAGAACATACGCTTTGCTTACCCTCCTTTCCAGACGAATGCGATGAGCAAACATCCACATTTCGTCGGCAAAAAGCATTCTTGAACGCAAGCAAGCTGGCGAAAAGATGCAAGGGGAGTGCTGCCAAACCGGCCGCAGGTGATCAGTCCCCGGAAATTAGAGGCTACTTTCATCTACTTGCGATTTGATAAACAGTGAAAGAAAAAGACCCACTAAACACAAGTCATTATATACGTTTTTTTTGCTATGTCAAATCCTTCAAATGTCTTATGAGATCAAGTCCTTTGAAAAACAAAAACAACCGGAAAAACGTGACGTTGATTTTCACTGATTCACACCGATCTTGGTACTTTTATTAATGTGCGTCAGCCGCCGGAATCACCACTCGTTCGTCATAGGCCATTGCGATGCGCTGCCCTGGCTCGACGACCAGGAAATCGTCCGACCAGTCACCGTTCAGCAGGCGGCGGATCAGCACCAGGTCGCCGTCCAGGCGATCAAAGGTCCAGCCACGACGTTCAGCCTCATTGCGTGTCTGTGCCTCGATGTGGGCGTTGTCGCCGACCCCCATCTCGATGAACGCGGCGCGGTTATAGTACTGCTGCCACGCGCCCATCACCTCCATCAGGTAATCGGCATTGTCGCGGCCATATTTGGCCACATACTCGTCGTACACGGCACGAATGTCGCCGTTCATCTCGGCGCCGGTCGACAGCGCGGTGCCCTTGTCCCTGGCCCGCTCGACGTAATCGAGCACATACCAGTAGGTGCCGGCGTGAGTTTGAAATTGATCGTCATAGCGCGCGCGGCTGCCCAAAAAGAGGGTGATGCAATCATGCGCGCGGGGGATCACCAGCGGCGCGTCGCGGGCGATCAGCCCCTCGGTCGATTTGCCGCACAGGCCGTAGGCCAGGGTCAGCGCGTCATAACCCTGCGCCGCGTCGACCGCCGCTTGCAGCCGCGCACGCAGGTCGGGCGGGTCGTCGTGCCAGCCCAGGCGAAAAAGCTCCACATCGACGGTGTGCGGCGACCAGGCTGCACATAGATACACCGGGCGCGCCAGCGCCTCACAGGCCAGACATTTCAAGCGCATAATCACCTCGTAACTGCTAACCAGATCAGGCGAGCGTCGGTCGAGTAGGCTTCACAAATGCGGTGAGGCCTACTCGACCGGCGCAGGGCAAGTAGTTGCATTACATCAACCGATCAATGCCTGGTAAACGGCAACCCGGAAATCAGGGATCACCGGGTAGGTGTCGCTGGGCATAAATTGCAGCATCAACAGGCCAATCAATTCCTCTTGTGGGTCGATCCAGAAATTGGTGTTGGCCGCGCCGCCCCAGCCATACGTGCCCGCCGACCCTACTGCCTTTGATTGTGCCTGATCGAGCAGCACGCCAAAGCCCAGGCCGAACCCGCTCGACGCATCCTCCCAGATGTGCATCCCGGCCGGCAAATGGTTCATCGTCATCAATTCGACCGTCTTGCGTCCCAGAAGGCGCACGCCGTCCAGTTGGCCCTTGTCGAGCAGCATCCGGGCAAAGCGCAGATAATCGGGCGCGGTCGAAATCAGCCCCCCGCCGCCAGACGGCGCGCGCGTGGGTCTTGTGTAGGTGCTTTTGGTTGGCTCATCGATGACCTTGAGACCGCCGTTTTCGCCCGGCCCATAGTTGGCGGCAAAGCGTTCGATCTTGGTCTCGGGCACGCAGAAATGCGTATCGACCATCCCCAGCGGCTCGAAAATGCGCTCCTGAAGAAACTGGTCAAAGGGCTGGCCGGAGACCACCTGCACCAGGCAGCCCAGCACATCGGTGGCCACGCTGTATCGCCAGGCCGTGCCCGGCTGGTGGGCCAGCGGAAAACGTGTGACTTGGGCAATCATATCCTCGAGTGTACTTTGGCGGTTGCGCAGTTGGATCCAATCCCGCACTTGCTTTGAGTACATTTTGTCCAACGGGTCGTTTTCGTCAAGGCCGTAACCCAGCCCTGAGGTGTGGGTCAGCAGATCGTGGATGGTGATCGGGCGCTGCAAGGCGACGGCCTCGTACTCGTCCTCGCTGCCGCCGGCAAAGACCTTAACCTCTTTGAAGGCGGGGATAAACCTGGACAGCGGATCGGTGAGGTGAAAATGCCCTTCCTCGTAAAGCATCATTGCCGCCACGCTGGTGATCGGCTTGCTCATCGAGTAGATGCGCCACAGCGTGTCAGGCTGCACCGGCTTGCCCGCCTTGATGTCCATCTGCCGAAACAGCGGGCGTAGGCCAGTTTGCCGCGCCGGGCAACCAGCGCCTGGATGCCAGCGATCTGGCCCTGGTCGATGTAGCGCTGCATGGCTGCATCGATGCGCGTCAGCCGCGCCGAGGAAAATCCAACAGACTCTGGGGTAACGGTGTTCATTGCTTCAAACCTTTCTATAAAAGAGTGTAGATTGTCAAAACGTATTGCGTATTGCGTAAAATGCCTTGACGGCATACGCAACACGCAGCACGAACCCGGATTATCCCCGCTCGTGGTGCAAGTAACGCGCGGCGATAAAGGACAGCCCGTGCTCGGTCAGCGCGCGCGCCGTGGCATTGATCGCGTCGTGCTTGTCCATATAGTTGAGCAGCAGGTGCGGCATGTCCCCGGCCGCCTCGATCTCGGCCTTGTCGCGGAAATAATCCAGGATGTCCGAGGGATGCTCGCGCCGCATGTCGATCTCGGGGTCGCCGCCCTCGTGCTTGGCCGAGATGTTGGCCACCCGCGCGGCAACCTCGACCAGTTCGT
>JAFGEY010000134.1 GCA_016931365.1 Anaerolineae bacterium | reverse complement strand
TCGCCCTTACCGGCAGACAACCACTCCCAAAGACCTGCCCACAGTGGCCGGCCGGGGAGTAGGGGCGATGCATCCCCAGTGTGCTGCTTCAATGGCTGTATCCGTTCATTTTGATGTGCGCCCTGGTCGAGAAAGATCCTGGCGGAGATGCATCGCCCTTACCGGCAGGCATCTGCCGTGGCCAGGCGGTGAGCGCTGCGGCGGTTTCTCGTGCCGGCGGTCATCCGCCGGTACGTTTCTTTTTCCCCCGCGCCGGAGTTTTCTTGATGCGCCGGCTGCCACCTGATTTGCTTGCTGCTGTTGCCACGATTTTTCCAACAGCATCCGCGCGCCTGCATCTAGAGCGCGGGCGTGCGGATGTGCTTTTCCCGGGATAAAACGTGGCTTATATTTGCTCTGCCGGCATCCGTTTGAACCGGATTGTGGCGATCGCGCCGTGGTCGTTGTGGAGGTTGAGCTGGCCCTGCAACGGGCTGCGCACCATCATCCGGATCAGATGCAGCCCGACGTTTTGTCGATCTCCCCTGAGAATATCCTCCGGCCAGCCGGGGCCATCATCATGAAATTTCAGGGTGATCCACTCATCCTGTTCGATCCCAAACTGTACGTCGATCTGCCCGCGCGTCTGCCCTTGAAAAGCGTGCTTGATACTGTTGGTGGTCAATTCATTGAGCACCATCGCCAGCCCGGTGGCCTGCCGGGGAGAGATCAACAGGGGATCGTCTGTATCCGGTTGGAATGTGCCGTTGTCTTGAGACAGCGTGAACTGGATTTGCTGCCGGATGGGTGAGCCGCTCAATGCGGACGAGATGACCTCATGGGCCAGTTTTTCCAACGGCAATGGCGACCACTGCGTCCTGGAGAACAAGCTGTGCACGCTCGCCAATCCCCGGATGCGCATAGCGAGGTCCTGAACGGTCGAGTGATAGTCCAGGGCCGGGCTGTATGGACGATCCATTTCCAGTTTGAGGACGCCCAGAATTGCGGCCAGGTTGTTGCGGACGCGGTGATTGACTTCTTGAAGCAGGGTCTCTCGCACCCGGGCATCGTGCCGGGCCTGTTCGTACAGCCGCGCGTTTTCGATGGCCGTGGCTGCCGTCGAGGCCAATGCTTCGGTTAGCGCAAGGTCGGCCTGGCTGAAGCGATCAACCTGCTGATCGACGATTTCCAGCACGCCGATCACTTGGTTTTTGACCCGCAGGGGCACGGACAACAAAGAACGTATTCCCATCCCAGTTTCAATGTCAACACCTCTAAAATAGCGGCTGTCCGATTCTGTGTCTGGAATGATGAGGCTCTGGTTGTGATAGACCGTCCACCCGGCGATGCCTTGCGAGGGAGCCAGCCGCCACCTGCGTACGATATCGCTTTTGAACCCGACGCACTGCTGGCAGACCAATTCGCCGGTTCCCATATCAAGCAGCCAGGTCGAACATCCGGCGACATTGAGCGTTTTGCGCACCTGCTCCAACACGGCAGTCAGGACGTCGTCCAGTTCGAGCGACGAGTTGAAGGCTTGGCCGGCGCTGTTGAGCACCTGAAGCTCCTGGTTGCGGCGATACAGCGCTTCTTCTGTTCGTTTTCGCTCACTGATGTCGCGCACGACGACAATCGCGCCGCTCACCTGGCCGTTGCGCATAATCGGTCTGGCGTTGATTTCGACATGCATGGGCGATCCATCACTGCGAGTGACCGGCATTTCGTAGGGCATAAACCGGTTCTGTTCGGCATCAAAATAGTCGATCACGTCATGCAACGCTTTTTGCGAGATCAGGTCGCCAAAGGCCGTGACCGGCTCGCCGACCAGGTCTTTGATTTGCGGGCCGATGATTTCAGCCATGCGCTGGTTGATGTCGGTGATGATCCCGGCGTTATCGATGCGCATCAGCCCGTCGGCGGCGTAATCAAAGATGGTGCGATACCACTCTTCGCTTTCGCGGCGCGCTTGCTCGGCTCGTGTGCGCTGCAAGGCGGCCGTGGCGACGCTGGCAAAGGTTTTGGCGACGTCGATGTCGATGGCTGGATGTCCTTTCAAAGTAACAAGGGCGAGGGTTCCGATCAGTTGTCCCTGATCTTGGAGGGCGACAACCAAAAGAGTGTCGATACCCACGGCGGCCTTGATCGCTGCCGCAATGGGTGGAGAAATGGCGCCCAGACTGATGATGGCCAGGTCTTGTTCGACGCGGACAATCTGGCCCATCATTTCTTCAAACGTATCTTGGCTAACCGGCATGCGTAGGCCGATCAGGTTGTCCCCGAGCAGTTCATTGGCTTTGGTCAGCAGCGCTCCGCGCGTGGCGATGTAGCGAATGACGAGTTGTCGTCGTTCGGGATCAAAAGTCGAAAAGCTGACTGCAAGCGCCTGGGTGATATTTTTCAGTTCTTCGCTAACCAGCCGGAACAGGTTTGTCTCGGGGGGAGCGGAGGCGCATTGAATCGCCAGTTGGTTGATCGCCAGCAGGCTTGCCGTGCGGCGCGCCACCTGTGCTTCGGCGCGTTCGCGTTCGAGGATTTGTTCTTGCAGCGGATTCAGGATTTGTTTGTGGATGATGCCGTATCCCAGGAGCGCAAAGCCTACCAGGTTGGTCGTCGCCATTGTAAAGGGGAAGGGTAGTTTTGTGCCTGCGCCCACAAGGATGCCGATCAACAGGGTCAACATGCCCCAGACAAAAAGGGCGTTGACTCGACGGCGACGTTCCCGCCAAAAGAGGGCCAGCGACCATACGATATAGGCGGACGCAATGGCGCCGCCAACCCAACCCCAAGGGCTGATCTGTTCGACGAACGTGCCGGCCTGGTTGATGCCTGGATCGCTCAACAGGCGGTGCTGAAAGAGCGGGACGGCGACAACCCCATTGCCCATCACCCCGAGCATAACGGCCAGCCGGATCGCGCGTGTGTAACAGTTCAAATAGTGCGTCGTAAAGTGCAAAGCCCAAATGCTCATCAATCCAGCTGAAAAAGCTGCGATGTCGAGCCACAGGTTGGGATGCACGGTAACGACGCCGTCGGGCAGCGTGCGTTCAGCCCAGAGTGACAGCCGGAGCAAGATAGATGAGACCGTCCAGGCCGTCTGCATCAGCACAAAAAGGGCAAAGGATCGATTGGACTGGCGCTGTGGGGCCGTGCCCAAAACGACCAGGATCAGTGAGGTTGAGATGATGGCCGAAGCTGCGAGCACGGCCAGTTCAAACCAGAACCGAAAAGGCATGTGTGGACGGTATACTCCTGGACGGACTCGGGCTTTTTGGGGCGTTTCTGGTCAAACCAGGCGAATTTGCCCGAGTTCAATCCTTGGTTGTTTGAACGCGATCAGCGCGGAATCCACTCGGTTGGATTGTCCCAACTGTTCGCTTTCCAGGGCATATTGTGTGGTTTAACGAGCGAGATGATATCTTGGAAAAAAGCCAGCCGCTCCAGGTCGCTCATCGGCGTGAACGACTCAGCGATGGCCAGGTTTTGCTCCAACTGGGCCATCGTCTCCATCCCTACGATCACGGTGCTCAACGGCAGGCCAAAGGCATAGCGCAGGCTGCGCTCCACCTCGTGGCGCATGCTGCCCAGGCCGAGCACTTTCATCCCGATCGTGGCCATTCCTCTGGCGTTGGCGACGGGCAAAAACTCTTCGACAAAGCTGCAATAAAAGTGATCTAGCGGACAGACGGCGATCAGCGCGCTGTCAAAGGGAAAACGGTTCAATGCTTCGATCAGCACCCGAGGGTCCTTGTGCCCGCTGATGCTGATGTGGCGAACCAATCCTTCTTCGCGCGCCTTGACGGCGGCTTCCAACGCGCCGCCTTTGCCGGTAAAGGCATCCAGTCGCTCGAACGAGTATACGTCGTGCATGCGCCACTCGTTCACGTGATCGGTTTGCAGGCGGGTCAGGCTCTGCTCAAGCTGGCGGCGCGCGCCGTCGCGGGTTGCGTCAATGGTCTTGGTCGCGATCCACATCTCGTCGCGCCGGTGCTTGGCCACCTTGCCCAGCCGGGTTTCGGCCTGTCCGTGCGAGTAGACCCAGGCAGTATCAAAGTAACGGATGCCCCGGTCGAGTGCGGTGTTGACGATCTGGATCGCTTGTTCTTCGCTGCACCCGTGGTCATCAACGATGCGCTGCCCGCCAAAACTGAGGATGGGGAACGATGCCCCGGTCTTGCCGAATAGTCTGGTTTCCATCGAATACTCCTTTCTCGGTCTGGCCTCCGGGAGGTTCGCAAAACCTCCCGGAGGGTAAACGACGTGTCATCCCAATCCCTGCGCCAGCCAGTAATAGACTTGGTTCCAGCGCAATTCCTTTTTGAATTCAGACAAATTTGTCCCCTGATCAATCGTCACGCACTCGATGCCAGCCATCTCGGCCCAGTCTTGCAGGTGGGCAGCACCGACGGCCTGGCTGAACCCGGTGTGATGTGCGCCGCCGGCCAGAATCCATGCGGCGGCCCCAATCTTGAGGTTGGGCTGCGGCACCCACACCACGCGGGCGACCGGCAGTTTGGGCAGCGGCGCAGCGGGAGCGACGACATCGACCGGGTTGACCAGCATACGGAAGCGGTTGCCCAGGTCGATGATCGAGGCGTTGACCGCCGGGCCGTTGGGCACGCTAAAGACCAGCCGCGCCGGGTCGTTCTTGCCGCCGATCGACAGGGGGTGCATCTCTAGCCGGGGTTTTCCTGCGGCGATGGAGGCGCAGACCTCCAGCATGTGCGCGCCGAGCACTTGCATTCCTGCCGGGTCGAGGTGATAGGTGTAATCTTCCATAAACGAGGTGCCGCCGGGCAGGCCCGCCGCCATCACCTTCATCGTGCGCACCAGGGCCGCCGTCTTCCAGTCGCCTTCTGCGCCAAAACCATAGCCGTCGGCCATCAAGCGCTGCACGGCCAAGCCGGGCAGTTGGGTCAATCCGTAAAGGTCTTCAAAAGTGGTTGTAAAGGCTTTGAACCCGCCCGCTTGCAAAAAGGCGCGCATCCCCAGCTCGATCCGCGCCGATGCGCACAGAGCATCGCGCTGGCTGCCGCCTGCCTGCAAGGATGGCGCGACAATGTATTGAGCGTCGTATTCGTCCAGCTGGCGGTCGATCTCGGCAGCGGCGACGGCGTTGACAAACTTGACCAGCTCGCCTACGCCATAGCCGTTGACCGAGTAGCCGAAGCGCTTTTGCGCTTCCACTTTGTCGCCCTCGGTGACGGCGACCTCGCGCATGTTATCGCCAAAGCGAGCCACCTTCATCCCCTGCGAGTCGTGCCAGGCGCAGGCGGCGCGCGTCCATACGCCCACCTGGTCGAGCGCCTCGGGGTCCTGCCAGTGGCCGACCACCACTTTGCGCTCTTTGCGCATTCGCGTGCCGATAAAGCCAAACTCGCGCCCGCCGTGCGCCGATTGGTTGAGGTTCATAAAATCCATGTCGATCTCGGCCCAGGGAATGTCGCGGTTGAACTGGGTGTGCAGGTGCATAAAGGGTTTTTGCAGCGCGTTCAGCCCGGCGATCCACATTTTGGCTGGCGAAAAAGTGTGCATCCAGGTGATCAAGCCGACGCAGTTCTCGGCGACGTTGGCCTCCTGACAGAGTGTGCGGATCGCGTCCGGGGTGGTGAGCACGGGCTTGAACACCACGCGCACAGGGATTTGCGGCGCTGCGTCGAGCGCCCGGGCAATTGTCTGTGAATCGCGGTCGACCTGGGCCAATGTTTCTTCGCCGTAGAGGTGCTGGCTGCCGGTGACAAACCAAACTTCAAACTGATTCAAATCGATCATCGCAAGTGCTCCTTTCAGCAGATGAGGAATAATCCAATCCTATTATACGTGAAAACTGTTTTTGGGAAAACAAACTTGAGGTGTTTGATGTCAAACCTGGCTGAAATGGTCGACGACGATGCCGTCGATGCGTTGCCAGAGGGTGAGCGCGTCCAGTCCCACTGCGTTGGCGATCTCTCGATCCAGGGTTGGGCGGTCGTAGCGTCGCGCGAGCAGCCGCTTGAGCAGGTCGGGATGTTGGGCCTGGAGGAACTGCGTGAGCCAGTAGCCGCGCACGGCGTGATAGAGGATCGTTTCGGGATCGTTCGGGTCGATCTGCCGATAGCGGGATGAGTCGATTTCGACCGCTGCGCGGGCGAGTATCTCGATGGTCTCCGTCCGGACGGTGGGCGCTCCGGCGAACAGATCGACGGCGCGCATTGCCAGGCCTTCGTTGAGCCACATCGGCGGTTTGAGGTGTGCGGTAAAGGCGTGGGTCAGTTCGTGGCAGGTGACGTGCTGCACCTTGCGTTGCGGCGATTCGTACTCGCTGGCGACAAAGATGCGCCTGCCGATGCTCGAATCAGCCTGCTGCACCAGCCGGTAGGGCTTGACGCCGACTGCGCGCCGCCGTCCGAAGGGTTGGTGGAAACCGCCGGCGATGGCCCATAGCTTTTGCGCCCGTCCGGCCCACAGCGGCCAGGTCAACCTCATCCAGATGCGCCAGGGCCAGGGCGCGGCCTGAAACATAAACTGCTGCCAGGAGGTCATCACGTAGACCTGGCAGTCCTGAGGCGCGTCGAGGTTCCAGTTTTCTTTCAGCAGGTGCACGCTCTTGCCGATGGCCTCGCCGACCAGATCGGCGGTCTCGCGTTCCACAGCCTCAAAGAAGAGGGGCAGGCCACACACGGTTGTCGTTTCCATCGTCTGTTTACTCTCCGCTTACGACTATGTAGGGCGGCTTTCCATAGCCGCCATTCGTCCGGCAGGTATGGAAACCTGCCCTACTGCTTGAGGGTTGGGCGCATCATGGCTTGTCAACGCGGGCGTCCAAAGCAAAACAAAAATCGCTCGCTGCCCATGCCGCTGATCAACAGGCGTTCTTTGTGGTTGCTCAACAATTGCTGCGTCCAATCCGTAAAGCCGCCATCGACGATCAAATAGTCGTTCCCATCCATATCACTGATTCGAATTTGAAACCGTGCGCTGCAATAATAACCTTGTTTGTTTGTATCATCGGCGTCAAGTGTGATTGCGACGCCCTCATATTGAGCCGCCAATGGGGTGATCACCTCGCTGCTCAACGCTTCAACGCGTATCTCGTCGAATGCGGTGACGATGCCGCGTACCTGTCCAATGGCGAACCCTTTTTGCTGGCAGACTTGGATCAGGTCGAGGTAAAAGCCGATTTGTTCCTTGAGCGCGTCGGCCTCGAACCGGTACGACCCGCGATCGCGCCCGGCGGTGCAGAGGCTCAAAAGACGAAAATGGGCAAACGAAGCCGGCCCGTCAAAGACCTGGGCGCGAATCACACGCTGGCTGGCGCACAGCTTGACCGGATCATTGCGGCGTTCTTGGCTTCGGCCCAGTTCGCGGCGGCGCAGCGCGCATTCGAGGGCCAGCACGTTGGTCGAGTCGGCGCAGACTTCGGTGTTGCGGATGGTAGTGACAATCTTGTTTTGATCGACGGTAGCGACCGCCGAGTTTGTGCCCAGCGGACAGACCGGCGAGAGTTCGATGGTTTGAAAGCCGGCGGGGAGCAGCGAATAAGCGAGTCGATCGAAGGCAAGCTGCTGCCGTGGATCGATCTGCGCCGGGCGCACAAAGCGGTTTTGCTCGTACTGTCGCAGCAGGTGGGCCGGGGTGACTCCGGCCGTGCGTCGTCTATAGACTTCAAGCAGCAGTGATTGCAGGTCGGTCGGGGTGAGCCGCTCGACCAGCGCGTCCAGCAGGTCGGGGATTTGCGCTTGGTTGAGGATGCGGGCCAGCAATTTGTCCGTCATCGTTCACCGCCATTCCGCTGATCTCAGGTGTGAAAAGGCCTACTGACCCGCTGGCTCAAAGGCAAAGCAGGTCTTGCGCGCATCGCCCGCGCCACGCTCGATGAAGGAAACCCGCACGCGCGTGCCGACGGCAATGCTTGCGGGGTGCAGCACATCTACGCCCATGATTTGCGCGCTGATGCTTGGCCCTTCGTCAAGTTGCACCACGCCGGAACAGTAAGGATGGTCGCGGTCGTAGCCTGCTTTGATCATTGCCGTAGGGGCAATGTGGATCACTGTGTAGGCGCACAGGTGGCCCCAGCCTGACAGTTCGATCCATTGAATAGACGCTGCTTGTATCTCCTGGCAGCGCGGGCAAAGCGGGCGCGGCGGCATGTATACTGTGCCGCAGATGGTACACTGTGCGCCCATCAGTTTGTGTTGATCGAGAAAAGCCTGAAAGCCTGCGCCGATCAAGGGACGCTCGTCCATTGTCTACCTCCGTTCCAGGATATGGACGACGCAGGTTTGTCCCGTGCCGCCGACATTGTGAGCTAACCCCAGCCGGAGATCGCCCGCAAGCTGCCGCGTTCCCGCCTCGCCGCGCAGTTGCTTCCAGATTTCCACAATCTGTCCCACACCCGACGCGCCGACGGGATGCCCTTTGGATTTGAGGCCGCCGGAGGTGTTGATCGGCCTCGGACCATCCTTCGCCGTCAGCCCCTGTTCGGCCGCTTTCCAACCATCTCCGGCGACGAAAAAACCCAGGTCTTCGCTGGCTATAATTTCGGCAATGGTAAAGCAGTCATGCACTTCGGCGACCTGAATTTCGGCCGGAGTGACATCGGCCATCTGGTAGGCGATTTGTGCGGCCCTGCGCGCGGCAGGGATGCCGGTCAGGGTGTCGCGGCTGTGAGTGGCCCCATCGCTGGCCTGTCCGGTGCCGATCACGTACAGCGGCGTATCGGTGAACTGGCGGGCCAACGTTTCGCTCACCAGCAGCAGTGCCGCCGCGCCATCAGAGATAGGGGAACAATCGTAGAGCCGCAGCGGCCAGGCGATGATAGGGTTGGCGCGGGAGTCGTGTAGAAAATCCATCTCGTTAGCCCAGGTGGGGGCAGAATACCCTTTTTTGATCGTCGCGGCCCGGCGTGCTTGCATCATCTCGGCAATGCGCTGGCCGAATTGGGCCTTGGGGTTTAACGCGCCGTTCTCGTGGTTCTTGATCCCGACCTGCATCAGGGTTTCCGGTGAGGCCCCGTAGCGGGCCATATAGGCGGTAGCCATTGCTGCGTAGAGGCCGGGAAAGGTAAATCCGGCAGGTGCTTCGTAGAGCACATCGGCGGCGGTAATCAGTGCGTCGGTGACGCGGGCGGTAGGCAGGTCGGTCATCTTTTCCACGCCGCCGACGAGTACGATGTCGTACAGGCCGGAAGCGATGGCAATGATCCCCTGGCGCAGCGCTACACCGCCGCTGGCGCACGCATCTTCGATCCGTGTTGCCGGGCGAGGCGCCAACCCGATCCAGTCGGCGAGGAGGGGGGCGATGTGTCCCTGGCCTTCAAAAAGATCGCTGCTGTAATTGCCGACATACAAGGCCTCAATGTCGGTGGGATCGCACCCTTTATCTACTGTGGCAAGCATGTCGCGAAAGGCGTCGACAAACAGATCTCGGCTGTTCAATCCGGGGAACGCGCCAAATTTGCTCATCCCTGCACCGACCACGGCTACGCCGCGTCCCAATGTGCGTTGTTTCATAGGGTTGTCCTTTGCGTTTATGTGCCCAAGATCATGCCGCCATCGACGCTGATCGTTGCTCCATGGACAAAGGACGATTCATCGGAGGCGAGCCAAAGAAAAACGTTGGCAATCTCGATGGGTTGGGCCAGTCGCCCCAGCGGTGTTTGGGCTTTCATTCGATCGAGGATCTGTTCGGGCATTTTCTGCACCATCTCGGTGAGAGTAAATCCTGGTGCGACGGCATTGACACGCACGCCGTACCGGCCCAGCTCGCGCGCCCAAACTTTGGTCATACCGATCACGCCGGCTTTGGTCGCCGCATAGTTGGTCTGTCCAAAATTGCCATACAACCCGACCACCGAGGAAACGCTGACAATCGATCCGCTGCTCTGTTTGATCATATAGGGGGCGACGGCTTGCGTGCAGTTGAACACGCCTTTCAGATTGATCGACACTACCAGATCAAAGTCCTCTTCCGGCATCTGTTTGACCAGCTCGCCGTCTTTGACCCGTACGAAAAGAGCGTCACGGGTGATGCCGGCGTTGTTGATCAGCACATCGACGCGTGCATGGCGGGCGATCACGTCGTCGATCCAGGCTTGCACCTCCTGGCGATCGGCGACGTTGACCTTGTAGAAAGCGGCATTACCCAGTGTTTCGGCCAGAGTTTGTCCGGCTTGCTCGTTGACGTCGCAGATCACGACCTGTGCGCCCTCCCGGTGGAACAGTTCGGCTGTTGCTTTGCCGATCCCGGCTGCCGCGCCAGTGATCAGCGCAACTCGATCCTTTAAGCGCATGGTGTAACCTCCTCTCTGACCTCATTATACGATCATTGTGAAATTAGCTCAAGTCTATGCTAAAGCCGGGCGCCAAATTTGTCTGTTTGCATGAAACGCCATCTTGATGTAAAATAACCGCCTGGTGCGATGGCCCAGTCAGGGATACATGTGCATTCAGTGCGACGTGTCAATCAAGGGCAGAGCGTTTATGATGTGCTCTTAGCTTGAGGCAAGGAGAAGAAAATTGGTCAAGTATCGTCTACTGATTACAGTTATGTTTGTAGTAGCGTTGGTCATCGGTTGCACCCCACAGGCGCAGCAAGCGGCCACACCAACGCCGATTCCCACGTCGGTGGTGCCGGAAAAGCCTACCTATGTTGTGCAGCGCGGCACTGTTGAAGAAAAGGTGCAGTTCACCGCACGTGTGTCGCCCTTACAGGAAGAGGATTTGTTCTTTAAATCAGGCGGCTTTATAAGCATCGTCTATATAGAAAAAGATGATTGGGTTGAAGAGGGCACCATTCTTGCCGAGCTCGAGGTTGAAGATCTGCGCAACCAGTTGGCGCTGGTCGAACTGGACTATCAAAATGCGCTGAACGCCTACAACAGTGCCGTTCAGTCGCACGAGCGTCAGGTGTTCAATGCCCAGATGAGCCTCGAGCTTGCCAAGCTGCGCCTGGAACGTGCCAAGCTCTCACCGCCATCCAGCAATTTGCTTTCGATGAAATATGCGGTGCAAGACGCCAAAGAGTACCTGGAAGAGACCAAGATCGTTTACAAGGAGGCCCTGGATCGTCCGTGGGAGCCGCAAAAAGTGCGTGATGCGATGCTCAAGAATATCGCCAAGGCCGAACGCAACTATGAGTTGGCCCAGGGCAATTATCAGTATGCGCTGCTCAAAGATAGTCAGTCTTTGGCGACCTACCAGATCGATATTCAGTTGCAAGAAAAAGAGATCGAGCGCGCCGAGCAGGAACTCACGTGGCTTGAGGAGGGCGTGAGTCCGTCGCTTTTGCAGGCTGTCGAAGGCGCTCAGATCAAGGTCGAACGCATCCAACGTCAGGTCGAAAACGCGCAGTTGATCGCCCCCTTTGACGGCGAGATCACCGCTGTAGCTGCGATTCCCGGCAAAGCGGTCGAAGCGCGCAAATCGGTCGCTGTGATCGCCGATCCGAACTCGTGGGACATCACCGCCAACTTGCCCACCAACCAGATGAATTTGCTGGAAGAGGGTATGGAGTGCCAGGTCACGATCAGCCGTTTTCCCGGCGAGGTGTTCACATGCATTATCCAGGTGATGCCATATCCTTATGGCACCGGCGGCGGTTCGGTGCAGATTGAAGATATGGATCAGCGCACGCACATCGTGTTTGCCAACCCAGAAGATGCCCCGTCGGACGTCCGGGTGGGTGATATGGTCAAAGTCATGGTGATGGTTGAGCAAAGCCTGGATGCGCTTTGGCTTCCTCCGGCGGCGGTCCGTACCTTTGAAGGCCGCAACTTTGTGATGGTGCGCGGTGACGATGGACGTCTGCGCAAGGTTGATGTCAAGTTGGGCATTCAAAGTGAAGATGCCATCGAGATTCTGGATGGGCTTGAGGAAGGTCAGGTGATCGAGGGGTTGTAGGCTCGGCTCTGGTTCGACTCGTTTGGGATAGGGCCTATCCTGCAAGCGTTTGACCTTTTCTTGCATCAGAGTTTTCCGAGCGGCCAGGCTCTATTCAGTTTCGATTTATTTGGGATAGGGCCTATCCTGCAAGCGTTTGACCTTTTCTTGCATCAGAGTTTTCCGAGCAGCCAAACTCTATTCAGTTCCGATTCGTTCGGGATAGGACAGATTGTGAGCGAAGAACCATTCATCATTTGTGATAACCTGGTCAAAATCTACAAAATGGCCGACCTGGAAGTAGTTGCCTTGCAGGGGCTGGATTTGGCCGTTCAGGAAGGTGAGTTGATGGCTCTGGTCGGCCCTTCAGGTTCGGGCAAAAGCACGTTGATGAACACGTTGGGCGGATTGGATCGGCCATCGGCAGGACGAGTGAATGTCGACGGTCGCGATCTGCTCAAGTTGACCGATGCACAACTGAACAAGTATCGCCGCGAAGAGGTAGGATTTGTCTGGCAGCAGCCCGGGCGCAATCTGATTCCTTATATGACCGCTTTTGAAAACGTGACTTTGCCGATGATGATTACCAACATCAGCCCGCGCGAAAAGCGTCGACGGACCAACGAATTGCTCGAGATGGTCGGGCTGGGCCACCGCAGAAAACACCATGTGGTGCAGCTTTCTGGTGGCGAGCAGCAGCGCGTGGCGATTGCCGTGGCGCTGGCTAATTATCCTCGGCTGGTCCTGGCTGACGAGCCGACGGGTGAAGTGGACTCACAGATGGCTCAGGAAATCTTGAGCACGCTGCGCAGACTCAACCGCGATCTGGGCGTAACGATCATTATTGTTACCCACGACCCGCGCATCGCCAGCGAAGTGGATCGGGTCATCGCCATTCGAGATGGACGAACCAGTACCGAAACCACACGACAGGTTGTTGTCCCCCTTGAGGGTTTCGAGGACGAGGAGAATGGCGAGGAAAACGGCGAGTTCGAGCACGAAGTAACGTACGAAGAGTTGGTTGTTGTCGACACTGCTGGCCGCTTGCAGATCCCGCGCGACTATCTGGAGGAATTTAGCATCGGCGATCGGGCGCGGGTCGAAATGACGGCTGAAGGTATCCTGATTCAGCCGGTGCAGGGACGCGAATCCGTTGTACGCATGGCCGATCATGATACCTGGCAGGCCCAGGTAAGCGGTCTTTATGGTCGACAGGATGCGCCTCCGCCTGTGCATAAGGCCAAGGGGGCGTTGAGTTGGCTGCGTGGTCGGTTCAAGAGCGGCAAGAGGCGATAATTCCTGCCAGGGCATAAGGGACAGGTGATGGAACAAACCTTTCTGGGAGGTCAAGGCATCTGTGGAAAGCAATATCGATTTCGACGCGTTGAAACAACACGCGATTATTTATACTGAAGGTTTGGCCCGTGTGTACAAAGCACGCGGGTTAGAGGTACACGCGCTGCGTGACCTGAACGTCGTCATTCCTGAAGGCGGATTTGTTGCCTTTCGTGGGCGTTCCGGCTCGGGTAAAACCACGCTGATTAACTGCATCAGCGGTCTGGACAGACCTTCGTCCGGCGAAGTATATCTGCGCGAGCAGCCGATGTCGCGGCTTTCCGATCACAAAATGACGATGCTGCGCCGCCGCGAGTTCAGTTTTGTATTCCAGTCTTTTGCGTTGCTGCCGACCTTTTCGGCTTTTGAGAATATCGAATTGCCACTGCGAATCAAGGGGATGGGGCGGCGCGAACGGCGCGACCGGACAATGCGCGCCCTGTCGGTGGTGGGACTTTCCAAATGGGCCAAGCATCGACCCTACGAAATGTCGGGTGGACAGCAGCAGCGTGTAGCCGTAGCCCGCGCCCTGGTGACAACTCCGGAGGTGATTATGGCCGACGAGCCGACCGGCGAGTTGGACAGCACAACCGGGCGGCAAATTATGGCCCTGTTTCAACAAATCTCGGTCGAAGAAAATGTGACTATCGTGATGGTCACGCACGACCCGGTCATCGAAGAGTATGCATCGCTGGTGTACGAACTGCTGGATGGTCAGGTTATCCGTGCGACCGATTACCCCGAGAACCGCTAGCACTCCGTCAAACTAGATTTGATAAACAAGTTTCATATACGAGCAGTACTAGACTGTCTCTAAACGATCAAGCGGGCGGCGCGTTTGAACGCGCCGCCCGCTTTTCTTTTTGCGACCGTCTGTGGCTTTATTTCTGCTTCTTTCCCACCACGATCAGCGTTTTGTCGGCAATCGTGACCTCGGTAAATTCGACAAACTTGTATGCTTCGGCCAGATACGTTTCGACCTGATCCATGATCAGGTCTATCGCCGGGTTGATCATAAACTTGGGGATGGGCAGGCTGACTCCCGCCGAGAGCGATTTCACGTCGGGGTAAATGTGCCCCTCAACGATGTCAAAGCGCAGCGCCGCGCTGATGTCAAGCGGGACAGGTTTGCCGAGCACGGCCTCGATGCGTGCCTCATCCTCCAAAAACCAGACCTGCGCTTCGGTGACGATAAATTCGGTTTCCTCGCCGATGGCCGTAAGAAACTCGTTGACCTCGGTTTCGCTCAATTCGACGCGGAATTCGTCGCCGGAGGCTTCCCACGCCTCAGTGACTTTGTCGATGACCGGCTGTGCGTTGGGCACAAAGGTGCGTTCCTGGCTGAACTGTCCGCCCGACGTCACAGTGAGCTTTTCGCCCATCGTCACCTGAACCGTCTTGTCCCCGACCTGAACTTGGGCTTTGCCTTCATACACATCGATCACGGTGCTGCCGTCCTCGGCAACTTCGACACTGAACCGCGCGCCGCGCACCACGGTGGACGCTGTTGGCGTATCCACGCGCAGCGATGATGACGGATCGACGAATCGCACGGCGCGGACCACCGTCTTGCCGACCCAGGTCTTGAGCACGATATCGACCGCGCTGCCGCCGCGCCGTTTGGCAAGCTGTTCGATGCTGATCTCGGTGTTTTCGTCCAGCTCTACGGTTGAAACGTCGAAAAAGAGCAGTTGTGCGCCCGAATTGGCGCCAGTGCGCACACGTTCCTGACGTTTCAAAAGCTGATTCAGCAAAGCGGGCTCCCAGCGCGTCTCCTTTGGTTTTTGGTTCTGGACCACACCTTGCAGCTCGATCAACTTGGCCGTCGCGCTCAAGCCGATCAGCCCGGAAAGCCAGTAAATCAGGCAGCCGAGCAGCGGCAGGGCAATCAACACCAGGAGCACTAGGCGCAATCCGGTGCGTTTTTTGCGCTTCGATTGAGAGGGCATCTCGTTTTTTGGCGTGTCTTTTTCAGCCGGAAGGTTGCCTTCCGAGGGAGCGGGTTTATCCTTCACGTTTCTCTCCTCCACACAATCGCACGATCCATTCGATCTCGACCGATTCACGAAAGCCACACTGCCATAAAAGCCATTCCCAGGAGCATAATCGCCAGAACAATCGCGGTCGCCTGAGCTTGCCGATGCTCTTGGAGGCCGAGCAGGGTTACATCGCCACTTTCAATGATATAGAGCGTTTCTTGGGCATAGCTGACCGTTACCGGTGTGCCCACACGCTTTTCCATCTCTTCGATCGGACACCGGCTTGCCCAGGCCATCGGATTTTTGCGCGCCCGGCAGGTGAGCGTCACGCCACTTTGGGTGACGATGGTGGCTTGATACCAGGTGTTTTTTTGCTTGACGACCTGCGTTACCCGGCCTTGCTCTCGCGTCAAAGAGCGCTGCCCAGGAACCCAGGTATACACAATCAAAAAGCCGGCAATGGCAGCGAAAACAACGAGGACGACAACACTGGTAAGCGAAACGGAACGCGACCTGGCTGAACTCATCGAGACATCTCTCCTGACCCAACGGTGCCCCCCAACAAGCATTTTGATCTGAATCGGGCGCTTTTCTGTCAACGCCCAGTTTCATTATAAGGCGTGAACAGGGCCTTGTCAATGGCTTTTGCTCCGCACTCCCAGATGTGATACAATCAACACTCAAAGAGAAACACACGGAGGTGACCATGTCAACCTGGCACCCAATTAAAGCCCTCGTATCGACACAACGGCGGCGACGGCTGTTGCAAGCGGCGATCGCCGGTCTGCTCGTTGCCCTGGTGATGTCCGGCGTACAGTGGGCGGGGCTATTTAGTTCGACCCAGGCGTCGGCATCCGATTATTTGTATAGTGCGCACAGCGATCCCGGCGAAGACATTGTCATCGTCGCCATTGACGAAAAGAGCCTCCAGACACTGGGCGATTGGCCGTGGGCTTTGTCGGCTTATGTGCCCCTGTTTGAGTATCTCGCCGAGGCCGACGTGGTTGGTTTTGACGTGCTCCTGCCCGACCCTGGCCCGCTCAACAACCCCGATGCGGCGGCTCTGGTGCAAGCCGTGCGTGCGGCGGGCAACGTGGTAATGCCCCTGGCCTCGCTGGAACTGCATCAACCCCAGGCGAGCGGCGATCTGTATGTGGCGGGGCAGACCGTGCGCCCCTTTCCCGACTTGCTGCAGGCCGCTGCTGATGCGGGGATGGTCGCTGTGGTCCAAGATGTCGACGGACGGCTGCGCCGCGTGCCCCTGTTGATCGAGGTTGGCGGCAATGTCGTCGAAGCGTTCAATCTGCGCATTCTGTGCCAACGCGCCGCCTTGTACGACGTGCCTTCCGCCCTGGAAGGCAACAATGTGGTTCTCGGTGACGAGTACGAGGTCAAATTCCGCATCCCGACCGATACAAGTGGGGCGATGCTGGTCAATTTCGTCGGTGTGCCAAACACCTTTCCCAGTTACTCTTTCGTCGACGTGACGCAGGGCAAGGTCGCCCCGGTCGTTTTTAGAGACAAGATCGTCCTGGTGGGCATGATGGATACGGTCGGTGAGATGGACCTGCACCAGACACCGATATCGGCGCGGCGGATGTCCGGCATCGAATTCCAGGCCAATGCTCTGCACACGCTATTCACGCATCGCGCGCTGATCCCCGAGTCGCGCGCGCAGACGATTTTGACCATCGTTGTGTTGTCGCTGATCTCGGCACTGGTTCTCTCGCAGTTAGGCGCAGCGTTGGGAGCGGTTTTTACCATCGCGTTGGTCTTTGCCTATTTCCTGTACACCAACTGGCGCTTTGACAGTGGTATGCTGCCCAACGTGCTTATCCCTTATGCGACGATTTTGCTCTGTTACGCCGTGGCGACGGCGGTACGTTTTGCCGTCGAGCGTGTGGATCGCCTGCGCGTGGCCGATGTATTCGGTCGGTTTGTCTCGGCCGAAGTGCGCGACCAGATCGTGCAGATGGCCCTCGACGCGCCCGATCTGGTTCGTCCCGGTGGACAGTTGCGCGAGATCAGCGTGCTCTTTGCCGACATTCGCGGCTTTACCCGTATCTCGGAAAACCTGTCGCCGTCTGAGGTGGTCGAGATTCTGAACCTGTACCTCAACAGTATGGAAGAGCAGGTGTTCAAGCACAGCGGCACCCTCGACAAATATACCGGCGACGGGATGATGGTCATTTTTGGCGCGCCGCTCGCTCAGCCCGACCACGCTGAACGCGCTGTGCGTGCCGCGCTCGACATGCAGCGCGCCGCCGCTGAGGTCAGTGAACTGCGCTGCCGGATGAACCCCGAATGCGACGCCGCGCAGTGGGAGGTAGGCTATGGCATCGGCATCACCACCGGCCCGGCGGTTGTGGGGCAAATCGGCTCGCGGCGGCGGCTCGATTACACGGCGATCGGCGATACGGTCAACCTCGCCGCGCGGCTGGAAGGCCAGGCTCCCTCCGGCACGGTGCTAATCAGCGATGCGGCGTATGCGGTGGTCAAAGACCTCTTTGAGGCTGAAGCGCTGGCACCGATGATGGTCAAAAACAAGGCCGAGCCGGTGCAGGCGTATCGCGTGTTAGGTGCCAAAGGAGAAAAATGAACGAACTAGTTTTTCATATCACTGCGCGCGATCAATGGCAGCGAGCGCAGCAGGCGGGCCTGTACTACCCCGAGTCATTGGATACAGATGGGTTTATCCACTGCTCGACCGCCACCCAGGTTATCCCTGTCGCCAACTTTTATTACCGGGGACAGGTCGACCTGGTGCTCTTGGGCGTCGACACAGCTCGAACCGGCGCTGAAATTCGTTACGAACCTGGCTACGATGGCGATCTCTACCCGCATCTGTACGGCGCACTGAAGGTGTCGGCCGTGTGCCGGGTGATCGACCTGGAGCCGGACCCGTCGGGCAACTTTGCATTGCCCGAAGAAATGGAACCCTATGCATGTTAAGAATATCGGCATCAACCTCGACCACATCGGGCCCTGGCGCAAACTCGACCAACTTGAGTGTCAACTCGACCATTTTCGCATGATCGGTTTCAAGTTGATCGAGATTGATATCACTCCATTTCATCTAATTATAAACGGGCAAATACACCAACCATCACTGAATGCGTTTTTAGCCGTGATTCGCAACTTTGATCTCTCTTACACTGTCCATGGGCTGCTGCGCCTTAACCTGGCTTATGATTCGCGCCATGCGCTGTGCGAGCAGATTATGCGCAGTCAGATCGAGATTTGCCGGGCAGCAGGTGCGTCCCGCCTGGTCTATCACAGCGGGTTGCAGGCGCTCGACGAGGTGCGTTATGGCGTGCGGCAGACTTTGTTGAGCGACGACGAACTGGCCGAAGGTGCGCGGTATGAAGTGGAGGCGTTTCGCCGCCTGGCTCCGCTTGCCGCCGATGCCGGCGTGACCATCGGGATGGAGAACGGCGATACCCACCGGTGGGAGCACGAGCAGATGGCCCGTTTTGGCCTGCCACGCGAGGCGCTGTCCAAGCACCATGCGCGCATTCACATCATGCCGATTGTGTGCCAGCTTGAGGCTATCGATCATCCCAACGTCGGCCTGACTGTGGATGTGGGCCACCTGTATATCGCCGCCCGCGACATGGGGTTCGATTACCTGACGGCAATCAAGCGGGCCGCGCCCTGGCTCAAGCACATCCACCTGAGTGATAATTTCGGGCGGCTCGACTGGGGATTCGATCAAGAGTCGGATCGCTGGGCTTTTGGCGAGGCCGACGTGCACATGCCGCCGGGCTGGGGTGAAATTCCCTATCGCGAGGTGTTTGCGCGCTGGCCCGATTACCACGGTGATATGATCATTGAGCTGAAACCATCTTTTTTCGACCACGCGCAGGGCGGCCTGCATGTGCTGCAAGCTCTGCTTTGAAAATTGTCCTTTTTTGTGTACAATGCACACCATTTGAAAGGCCAGCATATGGAATCCGGTATTGTTCTTGTCACCGGCGCGTCCTCGGGCTTGGGACAGGCCGCCGCCGAGCACTTGGCACAAAAAGGGTACACGGTTTACGGCACCAGCCGCCGCGCGCCGCTTGAAGGCGAATCGCGTGTGGGCGTGCGGCCGCTTCGTATGGATGTCGATGACAGCGCATCCGTCCGCCAGGGGATCGACCTGCTGCTGCGGCGCGAAGGGCGCATCGATGTCGTGATCAACTGCGCAGGCTATGGCATGGCTGGGGCGGTGGAAAGCACGCCGGTCGAGGCGTTTAAGGCCCAGCTTGAGACCAATTTCTACGGCACGCTGCGCGTCTGCCAGGCGGTGCTGCCGCATATGCGCGAGCGCCGCGCCGGGATGATCATCAACGTCAGCTCGGTGGGGGGCTTGATTGCTATTCCCTTTCAAAGCATGTACTCGGCAAGCAAGTTCGCCGTCGAAGGGGTGACCGAGGCGCTGCGCCTGGAAGCGCGGCCCTTTGGCGTCCGCGTCGTCCTGGTCGAGCCGGGCGATTTCGCCACCAGGTTCACCGCCAACCGTCGGGCCATCGAACCGGACGCCGCTTATGCCGCCAACATGCGCCGCGCCGTCGCAGTGATGGAACACGACGAGCAGCACGGCGCGCGCCCGGCCCAATTTGCGCGGCTGATCGAGTGGATTGTTCGCAGCAAATCGCCCCGGCTGCGCTACATGGTTGGCCCATTTTATGAACGCGCGGCGGTGTGGCTCAAAATTCTTCTACCTTCCCGGTTGTTCGAATGGGCATTTTCGAAATATTATCAACAGGAGCAACGCTGAGATGAAACTGGCAACTGTCGTTCTCGCGGCTGGCGAAGGCACGCGGATGAAATCGAGACAAACCAAGCTGCTGCACCGGTTGGCGGGCAAACCTGTCGCCCAATACGCCGTCGACATTGCACGCGCCGTCGGTGCGGAAGAGACAGTCTTTGTAATCGGCAAGGACGGTGATGTCGTGCGCGAGGTGGGGGGCGAGGAGAAGGTGAGCTATGTCGTCCAGGCCGAGCGCAAAGGCACCGGCCACGCGGCGATGCAGGCGCGCGCGGCTCTTGAGGATCGTTTTGATTTGGTGCTGGTCTATTACGGCGACATGCCGCTGCTCAAGCCGGAAACGATGCGCCGGTTGGTCGAAAGCCAGCAGCGCGGGCAGTCGATCCTGACCATCCTCACCCTGATCCACCACGAGTCGATGGGCTTTGGGAGGGTCATTCGCGGCGACGATGGTCGCGTGCTGGAGGTGGTCGAGGAGAAAAACTGCACGCCGGAGCAGCTCCGGATCGACGAGCTGAACGCCGGGCTGTACTGTTTCGACGCCGGCTGGCTGTGGTCGCACATCGACCGGATTCCGCTCAACCCGGTCAAAAAAGAGTATTACCTCACCGATATGATCGGCATCGCCGTCGCCGATGGGCAGCGCGTGGATGCCGTTGTGACCCGCGACGCCGACGAGACGATCGGCATCAACAACCGCGTTCACCTCTCCTGGTGCGAGCGCGTGATGCGCGGGCGGATCAACGAGCGGTTGATGCTCGATGGCGTGACCCTGCAAGACCCCGCTTCGACGTATATCGACGCGGCGGTGCGCATCGGGGCGGATACGGTGGTGCTCGCCAACACGCACATTCGCGGCGACACCGTCATCGGCGAAGACTGCGAGATCGGCCCCAACACGGTCATCGAGGACTGCCAGATCGGCGACCGCTGCCGCGTGACTGCGTCGGTACTGGAAGAGGCGGTGATGGAAGACGACAGCAACATTGGGCCGTTTGGGCACCTGCGCAAGGGGGCGCGGCTCTGCCGGGGCGCGCACATGGGCAACTTTGGCGAGATGAAAAACTCGACGCTCGGCCCGGGGGCCAAGATGGGCCATTTCAGCTATCTCGGCGACGCGACGGTGGGCGCCGAGGCCAACATCGGCGCGGGGACGATC
>JAFGEY010000133.1 GCA_016931365.1 Anaerolineae bacterium | reverse complement strand
CTTTGGCGTCAAAGAGGATCGAGCGGCGAATCTTGTCCGACCAGTAATCGTAATGCGCCACCCGGCGCAGGCTGGCCTCGACGCCGCCCAGCACGAGGGGCGCGGTGCCCTTGAAATAGCGGCGGATCAGGTTGCTGTAGACGATGGTCGCCCGGTCGGGACGGCGGTCGTTCTGCCCGCCGGGGGTCATGTCGTCGTCGCGCTTGCGCTTTTTGGTGGCGGTGTAATTGGCAACCATCGAATCCACCGCCCCGCCGGTCACGCCCCAAAACAGCCGCGGCTCGCCCAGGCGGGCGATGTCGCGCGCCGATTGGACGTCAGGTTGAGCGATGACGCCCACGCGGTAGCCGGCCTGCAGGAGCAGCTTGCCGATGAGGGCCACGCCGATGAACGGGCTGTCCAGGTAGCTGTCGCCGGTGACGAGGATCACGTCCAGCGCGTCCCAGCCGAGGGTATCGAGTTCTTGAGGGGTGGTAGGTAGAAACATATTATTTTGATGTTTGGTAGGGGCGAAGCATTCCTTGAAAGCCGAGTATATCGGCAGGTCATACGCCATAACGAAATACAATGGTGCTGCACAGTCAAGTTGGGGAATGCTTCGCCCTTACTTGCCCAAATATTGATCCAGTGGGTTGTCCGGCGACGTGCCCAGCGAGATCAGCCAATCGATCACCGGCTGCCGCCAGTCGATGCCGGTGTGGTAGGCGTCGGGATCGTGTTCCTTGAGGCGATAACCGTCGCCGCCGCCGTACATATAGTCGTTGACCAGCACGTGGTAGGTCGCCAGCGGGTCGATCTCGTCCGGCGCGATGTCGCCCAGTACCGGGTTGCAGCAGTCGATGTTTTCGAGCAGCTCCCGCCCGCTCAACTCGACGTCGACCAGCACGTTGTTGAAGGGCAGCACGCCGATGATCGTCTCCAGCGTGATCTCGCCGGCCGGGATCGCCTGCCGGAAACTGCCCCGGTTGCACAATGCCACGTCAGCGGGATAGGCCATCAGCCAGGCGTCGACGACCATGTCGAGCATCGCTTCGCTGCGTTGGGCGATCTCGTTTTCCACGTAACCGATCGGCTGGGCCAGCGCCTCGTCGGTGCGCGCGCGCCAATTCTGGACGATCTCGGCTACCGCCGGGGCGGGCGTGCCACCCTCGTTGGCGCGGGTATAGGCCGTCACTTCGATCACCTCGCCCGCCGCGTTGACGACGACCTCGGCGCGGGCGTAGGCCTCCAGGTTGCTGCCCGCCTCGATCAAGGCCACGCCGTCGACGACCTGCCCGATCCGCGCGTGGCAGTGCCCGCCGCCGATTGCCGCAATGCCCAGTGCCTTGGCAGCCGGTGCCAGGGCGTACATCTCGTCGGGGCAGAGGTGGCTGACCACCATAAGCACCTGCGCGCCTTCGGCCTTAACCTTCGGCACGACCTCGCGCAAGACCGGCTCGTAGGCCTGAAACTCGAACGCAGCGACATTTTCGGGCAGCGTCACCAGCGGCGTGTCGACCGTTGCCAAACCGATCAACCCGACCTTGATCCCGTTTACCTCCTGAACCAGGTAGGGGCGGGCAAAATCGGGCACCTGTCCCGTCGCCCGCTCGATCAGGTTGGCTGCCAACAGCGGAAAATTCATCTGCGCCACGCGCTCGCGCAGCACATCCAGCCCAAAGTCGAACTCGTGGTTGCCGACCGCAGCCGCATGGTAGCCCATCGCGTTCATCGTCTCGACCGTCGACTCGCCCTTGAACCAGGTCGAGATCGCCGGGCCGGTCCACATGTCGCCGCCGGAGAGGACGAGGATATTGTCCGCGCTACCGTAGCCCTCTTTTTCGCGCCACAGGCCCAGCAGCCCGGCTGCGCCCCCCGTCTCTTCCGTCGCCTCAATCCAGCCGTGCTCGTCGCTGGTGTACAGGATGATCAGCCGGCGCGATGCGGCGCCAACCGGCGGCGATGCTGTAGGACGGCAAGCCGCCAGCGCAATGAGTAAAACAAGGGCGAAACCAACGATTCGTTTGATACGCATCGCACCTCACTTTGATCAACAAACCCGGTTTTTACCAAAAACCGGGTTTGTTTGCCATAAAACAGCCTATTATTCCACCTTTTGGGCGATCTTGGCCCAGGTGTCGCGCAGCGTCACCGTGCGGTTGAACACCATTCTGTCTCGCGTCGAATCGGGATCGACGCAGAAATAGCCCTGCCGCTCAAACTGATAGCGCGTGCCCGGCGCAGCGCCCAGGACGCCCGGCTCGACTTGGGCCGTAATTACCGACAAAGAGTCGGGGCTGATGTTGGCAGTGAAGTCCTGGCCTTCCGGCGCGTCATAGGGGTCTTCCTTGCTGAACAGCCGGCTGTACAGGCGCACCTCGGCCTCGACGGCGTGCGCGGCCGAAACCCAGTGCAGCGTCGCCTTGACCTTGCGCCCGTCCGGCGCGTCGCCGCCGCGCGTCGCCGGGTCGTAGGTGCAGTGCAGCTCGACCACATTGCCCTCGGCGTCCTTGATCACCTCGGTGCAGGTGATGAAATAGGCATAGCGCAGGCGCACTTGGCGCCCCGGCGCCAGGCGGAAAAACTTTTTCGGCGGGTCTTCCATAAAATCCTCGCGCTCGATGTACAGCACCTTGCTGAACGGCACCCGGCGCGTGCCCGCGCTCTCGTCTTCGGGGTTGTTGACCGCCGCCATCTCTTCAACCAGGCCGTCGGGATAGTTGACAATCACCACCTTGAGCGGATCGAGCACGCCCATCACGCGCGGCGCGCTCTTGTTTAGCTCCTGGCGCACGAAATATTCGAGCATGTCCACATCGACCATGCTGTTGGCCTTGGCGATGCCGATCTGATCCATAAAGGCGCGGATCGCCTCCCGTGGATAGCCGCGGCGGCGCAGCCCGGCCAGCGTGGGCATGCGCGGATCGTCCCAACCGTTGACATACCCTTCCTGAACCAGCTTGAGCAAATAGCGCTTGCTCATGATGGTATAGGTCAAATTGAGGCGCGCAAATTCGATCTGGCGGGGGTGGAAAATGCCCAGCCGCTCGATGAACCAGTCATACAGCGGGCGGTGTTCCTCGTAGCCCAGGTCGCAGAACGAGTGGGTAATTCCCTCCATCGAGTCATTCTGGCCGTGCGTCCAGTCATACATCGGATAGATGCACCACTGGTCGCCGGTGCGATGGTGCGTGGCGTGCTTGATGCGGTACATCACCGGGTCGCGCAGGTTGATGTTGCCGGCGCTCATATCGATCTTGGCCCGCAGCGTGCGCGCG
>JAFGEY010000132.1 GCA_016931365.1 Anaerolineae bacterium | reverse complement strand
TAGCCGCGCCGGTCGAGCAGCAGGTCGTCGCCGCGCCCGGCGGCGCGCATGTGCCCGGCCAGATCGACGAGATGGATGAAAGGCGCGAGGTTCGCCTCAGGTGAACCCTTGGCTTGAGACGGGCCGATAGCGCGCCAGTACAAGGTAAACTGCACGACCCCATCAGCAGGCGGGTCGGGCTGAGTCAATGCCGCGCCCTGCAAAGCCAACGCCCCAAAGCGACCCGGCGCATTCTGAATGGGCGCAAAGGCCGGGTCGCCGGGTAGGATGTACAGCGTGATCCGGGCGTTGTCCAACGCAATCTCGTCCAGCGACGCGGCATAGGTGTCGAGTTGGCGGCGGATGGCTTGCGCCGTGGCCGGCGAGGCGGCGGGGGAGGCGATATACCACAGCCGGGTGTGTTCGGCGCTCCACTCGTTGAGCAGGAAGGCGATCTCGTCTTCATTGGCCTGGGCGACCGTTTCAACTCTGGCGCCGAGGTTGTTTTGCTCCGCGTGCCGGGCAAAGGGCGTCGGCGCATCGCAGAGGATCAGGTCAGTCGGGGCGGCGAATTGGGCCAGGTGATCGGCTTCGGCGGTATAGTTTGTTTCGTAGAGCCAGAAAATCTCCTGCCCGCCGGCGCGGACGGCGTGGATCGGGTCGGCATCCCCGATCAGGGCATCGACCTGGGCGGGGTTGACCTGGCGATCCAGCGCGGTGATGAGCAGCATGTCGGCGAGCAGGCGGGATTGTTCGTCGAGCATCAAGACCTGGCCCGCGAACAGCGGCCCCAGCGTGACCGGACTGGCCCCGGCGACGATCAGAGTTTCGGCGTTGGGACGGTCGTTGAGGTAATCGGCAACCTGTTCCAACCCCTCGCCCCAGCCGACGGGCAGTGAGCGCAGGGCGGCCTTGAGGCCGCCCGCCAGCGGATTGTAGGCGTCGAGGTAGTAGGGCCAGCCGGTAAACACCATCGCGCCCTGCGCAAGCAGCAGAATAATGACAGAGACGGTCCAGACCAGGCGAGAGATTGTTGTGCGGCGCAGGCTGAATGGCCAACGTACCGCTTCGATCCAGCCGACGGCGGCGAGCAGGTTCAGCGCGGGGAATGTAGGCAGCAGGTAGCGGTCGAACTTTTTCGCGCCGAGATTAATAAACAGCGCAAAGCCAATTGCAAAGAGCCACAGCACGAGGTAGGCCAAACGTCGCTCAAGAGCGCGTTCTGTCTGGTCAAACAGCGGCGCCCCGACCGACAGCGCCAGGCCGATCAGGGTGGCGGGCATCAGCCGCAACAGGTAGGCGGTGGGATAGAACCACGGGCCGGGATCGCCGCCGCTGACGCCGTTGAAAAAGGTGATCTCGTGCGCTTCGGCGCTGTAGCGGCCGATCAAGCCATAGATTTTGACCAGCGCGCCCGCCGGGTCGGCCCACATGGCCGGGAACGCGCCGAACAGGGCGACCCCCAGGCTGGCAATCCAGATCAAACAAAGTATAAGAGCGGCTTTTAACGAGCGATTTTTGTCAAAAAGCAGCCACAACGCGGTCGAAATACCCACTGCGGCGGCGATCAAGACGGCAGGCGACTTGGAGAGCATCGCCAGCCCGGCACAGAGGCCAGACAAAAGCGCCAGTCGGGACGCACGGCCGTGTGCCTCTATTTGATACAACGCATTCAGCCAGGCGAGCAGACTGAGCGCGATAAAGGTCGTCATCAGCGCGTCAACGTGGAGCAGGCCGGAGAGGGCGACGGTGAACGGATCGAGCGCGATCAGCACGGTGCCGAGCAGCGCGATTTTGTCATCCCACAGCCGCCGGGCCAGAAAATAGATGCCTACCGCGCCGAGCGCGGTGACAACGGCGACGACGACGCGCGCGGTGGGCAAAAAGGGCGCGAGATGGGTCATCAGTTCGGCGTTTTCGGGGGCGATCCAGGGCACGGGGGCGATCCAGGCCAGATGTGCGGCGGCGGCGGCGGGGTTCTGCCAGCGATTGTACAAAATGCTCAACGTGCCTGCCCACATCGTCGTTACTCCCGGATGGCCGATCTGAAAGGTGTCGGCCCACTGCCCGCTTTCGACGGCGCGCAAAAAGCGCGTCGAACTGTAGACCCAAAACGGCTCGTCGGGGGTGATAAAGCCCTGCCAGAAAGCGCTGAGGCGGGGGAGCAGGGCGAGCAGGAACAGCACGGGAGGGATCAGCCAGGCGCGCTGTCTGAACAGAAAATGCCAAATCGTTCGCTTGGGGCCTGCTTCTGACTCAGCCAAGGTAGCCCAGTCCTTTCAGCCGTGCTTCGAGTTCGGCCTCTTCCTCGTCGGTCAAAGTGTAGTGATCCGTAAGGTCGTGGATGGGCGGTGCTGCGGCGTCTTGATCGTATTGCGCAGCCTCAAAATCGCCGGGCGAGGTCAGGATGTCGCGCAGCACGCGCCCGTCCATCTCGGCGGGTGCAGGCAGGCCCATCAGGTGCAGGACGGTCGGGGCCAAGTCGACGATGCGTGCGCCCTGTATCGCCGCGCCGGGGCAGATGGGCGGCCCGGCGGCGATCAGGAGGCCGTTTTGCCGGTGGCTGCCCGAATCGCCGCGAATTTGCCGGCTGAGGACATGGCCGTCGTTGGCAAAGAGCGGGCATGAGATGTAGCGGTAGCCGTCAAGCACGACGTGCAGGTCGGGCCCCTCGTCCATGTGCGCGCCCGGCGCGAGTTGGCCGGCGCGCACCACGCGTTCCAACATCGAGCGACCATCGGGGGTGGTGAGGGTGCGCAAGGCGTCGATGACCTGATCGCAGACGCGATCATAGCCGCTTCCGCGCTCGACGATGCCGCGTGGCTCGCGTCCCTTGACGTTGATGTAAATCTGCCCCATGTGACCGAGCGAATAAGCGAGCGTCCGGTTCCAATCCACATCGTTAAAGGACAAAAATTTGTTGAAAACAGCGTTGCGCGCCGATTTGGAGACGCGCGCGACCAGGTTTTGCAGCCCGAATCGCTCCAGCCAACGGTAAATGGTCGATGGGGTCAGGCCGCGGCGGAACATAAAGAGTTTGAGCCGGGTCAGCGCATCGCGCTTGAATTGAAGCAGTTCCTTCTGCCACAGCAGCATGTTCAGATTGACCACCCCGTGCAGTGGGCCAAAGCCGTGATCGGACATAACCAGCACGGTGGTGTCCTGGTCGGTCAGGTCGAGCAGTTGGCCGATCGCCGCATCGACGCGCTGATACACCTGCAAGATGGCGTCCTGAAATGGGTTGCCCGGCTCGTAGGCGGGATGGGCGGGGTCCATAAAGCGCCACAGGGCGTGCTGGGCGATGTCGGTGGCCAGGAAATGCACCATCATAAAATCGGGACGGTGTCGGTCGATCAGCCGGGCGGCGAAACGGGCGCGGGTGTCGATCAGATCGAGCAAATCGGCCAGCAGGGCCTGTTCGCGCCCTGGTTTGTACTGCACGACGGGCATCACACGGTAACGGTTGCCGATGTCGAGTTGGGAGAGCAGGTCAGCGGGATGGGCGATCTGCGCGCCGTTGGGTGAAAGCAGGCCGGTGATCATAAAGCCGTTGACCGGGCGCGGCGGATAGGTGACGGGCACGTTCATCACGCCGATGCGCCGTCCGTATGCCGAGAGGATATCCCACAGCGTTGGAGACTGGATCGCCGTGGCGTTGACGATGTTAAAATTACCCGCACGTGCGGAAACAAAGTCGAACACGCCGTGCCCGGCGGGGAAGCGGCCGGTGGCAAAGGAGGGCCAGGCGGGCGAAGTCATCGGCGGGAGGGTCGATTCCAACGGCCCCCAGACGCCCTGATCGATCAGTCGGGCCAGGTTGGGCAATTGACCCTGGGTCGCCCATGGACCGACGAGATCGGGTGACGCCCCGTCGACAGCCAGGATCAAGACGTTCATGCGTTTGTTCCCGGCTCATCTGTGTCAAAGCCAATGCACTCGCGGATGGCGTAAATTGTTTTTCCCTGCGCTTCGTGGTAGGCGCGGGTGATCAGTTCGCCGAGCAAACCCATGGTGAGAAATTGCGCACCGAGCACGATCAACAGCACGGCAAGCATCAACCACGGGCTGGTGCCGATCTGGTAGGCTTTGAACGCTTCAGCCCCGCCGATCAGACCGCGCACGATCTTGGAGATGACCAGGTATGCGCCGATCAGCACGCCCAGACCGCTGCTGCCCAGCCCAAAAAGGCCAAAGAACTGCATCGGGCGGGCCTGATAGCCGAGCAAAAAGGCGATGGTGAACAGGTCGAGCAGGACGCGCAGGGTGCGCGAGATGTTGTATTTGGAGCGGCCAAAGCGCCGTTTGCGGTCGTTGACCGGCACTTCGGACATCCGCGCGCCGATCTGGCTAGCCAGTTCGGGGATAAAGCGATGCATCTCGCCGTAAAGCTGCATCTGTTTGACCAGGTCGTACTTGTAGGCGCGCAGCGAGCAGCCTCGATCATGCAGGGCGATCTTGGAGGTGCGGCGGATCATCAGGTTGGCGATCATCGATGGGAGGCGGCGGGTGAGGAACGGCTCTTTGCGTTCCTGCCGCCAGCCGCCGACCAGGTCAAAGTCGCCCTGTTCCAGTTCGGCGAGCAGAGCGGGGATGTCGGCGGGATCGTTTTGGCCGTCGGCGTCCATTGTAAAGACCACGCGGCCCCGAGCGTAATCGAACCCGGCCTGGAACGCCGCCGACTGACCGAAATTGCGCCGGAAGCAAATGATGTGCAGGTTGGGATCGGCCTGGGCCATCTCGCGCAGCACCTGGGCCGATCCGTCGCGGCTGCCGTCGTCGACAGCAACGATCTCATAGCTGTGGCCCAGGGCATGTAACGTTTCGGTCAGCTCCCGGTGCAAGGGCGGCAGATTTTGCGCCTCTTCGTACACCGGCAAGATAATTGACAAATCAAGCGTCGGGTGTTTCATCTCGGTGCCTTTCAGCTACGACAATCAGGTGTCGGCTGTGGTTTTGAAATGCCTTGTTGCGCGCCAGAATCCCGTCGATCACGGTGGCCAGTTTCATTGTCGTCCTGCCGAACGCCGAGCGTCTCAGGCCGGGAATTCGACCAAGCAGGAGAACTGTCGGGTAGGTCAGGTAATTCAACGGCTCGATCGCCAGCACGTCCAAGATCATTGGATCGAGCACCCTTCGCACATCGACCCCGGCCTGGCGTTCAAGCAGCCAGAGCAGGCGTCCGCCAGGTTTGAGCGTGCGCGCGATCTCGGCCAGAACTGCGTCGAGTTCGCCCGGATCGACGTTATGCAAGCTTACGGCGTCCAGGGATGCGCTGGTGAGGGGCAGGTGCGCGCCGTGGGCGATCGCCATCCGGGCCGCCAGAGAAACCTGCTCAACCGGCGTCAGCGCGGGATTCATTCCCCAGGCTTCGCCGGTGCGTGGTAGCAGGTAGTTGAGGACGCTGCCGTCGCCGCAAGCGTAGTCCAGAATGGTCAGTCCCGGATGGTAGGGCAGGTGCTTGATCAATTCTTCGCTACAATGGCCCAGGTAGTGATCGATGACGTGCAATCGACCATAGGGCGTTTCTTCAAAAGGCGCATAGGTTGGCACGGGGGGCGATTATAGCATATCCACTTGGGAGCGTCAATCTTGGGTATGTTTGTGCAGGTCGCGGTAGGCCGCAACCATCAACATAAAGAAGGCCTGTCCCTCCGGCGCGACGCCGGGGTGATCAAAAGTTGGCGCGCCGCAGACGTCGTGGACGATGCCAAACGCATCGACGTGCGTATGCGCCGCCGCGCGCATTTTGTCTGCCGCTTCGAGGTAGCTTGCGGCCATCCACCCGCCGGCCACGCCGCGATAGATGCTGTAGGCCAACATTTGCGCCAGGTTGACCTCGACAAAGGTGCTCGGATCGTCGAGCACGTCGTGGAACAGCCCGTCGTTGCATTGATGCGCCAGGCAGCCATCGACGACCTGATGGACATAGCCAACCAGCCGCGCTTTTTCGTCGGTCATCTCCGGCGGCAGGGCGCGGATCACGCGGGCGATGCCGGCCGCCGTCCACCCATTACCGACACCCCAGCAGGCCGCGCGTCCAGAGCTTGGGTTATCCTCGGCCCAGATGTGCGAGTAGAGCTGTTTGGCGGGGTTCCAGAGCAAGGTGTGAAAATCGTCGATCTGTTTGACCGCTTCGCGCGCTTCGCCGATTGCGGCGAGAAAGGGCGGGGCCATGTACATCGAGTCGATCCAGACCTGCGGCTTGTGATCGATGTGGTACAGCGTGCCCGGCGCAGCGCTGCCTGGCCCGGTCCGGGGCGCGGTGTGCAGCAAATAGTCGCGCATACGCTCCGCGGCCTTGTGCAACGCCTCATCGCCGGTGATCTGGGCTGCACGGAGCACCGGCTCGCCGTTGGCAGCCGGATCGGTGACGGCGTTGTTCTGCCCAACCATCGCCAGCCGCCCGTCGGCCCATTGGCGCATCGCTGCCTCTTTGGCCATCAGCACGAGGATTTCGTCATCGCCCAGTTCGAGGAAGGCCTGGGCGACGACACCCTGTTCCCAGGCGTGCCGCTGCATCGCCAGCGTGGCACGTTTGACGCGTTCGATCGTTTGTTCAAGAGTCATGTTAGCCTCCTGGTTCCAGTGTAGCACATTTGGCTCAAAGCGCCAACTAGTTGACAACCCTCTGAATCAGTGTTATCATAGCCCAACTTAATCCAAACAGTGGAGTGGCTTGATGGGCGAGGGGTTCTCGCAGTGGTTTGCATCTCGAACAGCGCGGCAGCGTACGATCTATGGCCTGTTGGCTGTGGTGATTATCGCGACGGTGCCATGCTACGTGCTTGGGTTTTGGGCGCTGACCATCGATTTTCACCCGGCGCCGACACCTACGTTCACGCCAACGCTGCCCCCTACACTGCCGCCAACCTGGACGCCGATCCCCACAGAAAAGCCGGCCACGCCAACAGCCGAACCCTCGGTGACGCCAACCGAGACGCCAACCGAAGCGCCAACCGAAGCGCCGACCGAAACGCCGACTGAGGCGCTGACCGAAACGCCGACACTGACGGCCACTGTGGAAGATACCCCAACAGCTACGCCGACTATTATAGAGACAGAAACGCCTACTGTGACGCCAACTGTCACCCAGACGCCGACTCCTAGCGCAACGGCGACTGCGACGCCCACCCCCACGTCCGCTCCGACGGCGACGGCAACAGCCACGCTGTTGCCGACAGCCACTGCAACGTCTACCGCAACAGCCACCACAACGCCGCCCCCGACTCTGTCGATTCAGCCGGTATCCGGCCAGGCCGGGATTGAAATTACGATCAGTGGCGCTAAATTTCAACCCTATGCGCAATATATCATCTATTGGGATGCACCAGATACGTTGATCCGCCTGGTGAATGCAGATGATGTCGGGCAGATTACGGCGTTTACGCACACGGTGCCGATTACAGCGACGTTGGGTACGCATCAGATTGTCGCTGGGATGGAAGGATCACCTGTCGCCCAGACGCCATTTGACGTGACAGAGTAGGGGCGAAGCATCCCTTTTGGGTAGATGGTTGACCAAGACACAGGTGCAGAAGGACCATTGCGGATGGGCAGTATCCGTTTAGGGATGCTTCGCCCTTACCGCAAAACCAGTTTCAAATCGGGCGCAACGGAGTGCCCGTGTATATAGAGTGGAGGAGATCGTGGAGCTTGTTCCCTTTTTGAAATCGCTCTCGGAAGCCAGCGGCGTCTCCGGCTATGAGGATGAGGTGC
>JAFGEY010000131.1 GCA_016931365.1 Anaerolineae bacterium | reverse complement strand
TGACTCGAAATACCCCAAGTGTGCCAGAAAAACCCGTTCAGATCAAATCCTGCCCATCCCCACGCTTAAATGTGGAGGTACCTAAACACCTGACGAAAGCTTTTTCTTTCATTAGGTGTTTTTTTATCAGGATTTTCCTCGTCAATGGCGACTCGCACCTGAGCGTGACGCTCAGAGATCAGGAGCAGAAAAAAGACATCTTGGCGCATGGGGGCCTGGTCAAGCCCACATTCTATTATCCGATCAAATGTATTGTTTGAGGAGAAAGGAAAACGATGTCAAAATCTGCATCTACCCCGGTTTTCGGCTACCTGCCGGACGATTTTCCTCCCATCTGGAAGACGATCATCCTCGGTTTCCAGCATGTGATCACCATGTTCCCGGCAACTATCCTGGTGGCGCTGCTTGTCGGGTTCGACCCGTCTACCGTGCTCGCTGTCTCTGGACTGGCAACGGTGACGGCCTTGATCTTGTCCAAACTGTTGGGCAAAAAATTCATCCCCCTCTATTACGGCTCCAGTTTCAGCTACATCGCCGCCACGCTCGTCCTGACCAACGCCGAATTTGGCGTTTACGCCGGTAAAGAGGCGGTCAGCCTGGCCCAGGTGGGCATTTTCGCCACCGGCATCGTCAACATTTTGGTCGGCGTGGTTGTGCGCTATGCCGGCAAAAACGCGCTCGACAAGGTGCTGCCGCCCATCGTCACCGGCTCGGTGGCCCTGGTGATCGGCATCGCGCTGGCCGGTTCGGCGCTCAACATGGCCTTTGGCGGCCCCGCCACCGATCCCGCCGTGCTGACCAAGAGCATCATTGTTGCCGTGATCACTCTGCTGGCTACGATCTTGTTCTCGGTTTACTTGCAAGGCAAGGGCTTTATCGGCCTGATTCCCATTCTGCTCGGTGCCATCGTAGGCTACCTGTTGAGCTGGATTCTAGGCCTGATCGATTTTTCAAGCCTCACCACCGCGGCCTGGATTGCTGCGCCCAAGATCACGCTGCCGGCCTTCGGCAATCCCCGCGCTTGGGAAGCCGTCGCCGCCATCGCGATCATTGCCATCGCCACCATCCCCGAAAGCACGGCCCACCTTTACCAGATTGGCCTGTACGTTGACCGCCTGGCTGACCAGATGAAAAAGCCGCGCTACAACCTCGATCAGTTGATCGGCCTCAACCTGATCCTGGACGGCATCGGCGACGGCATCAATGGCATGTTTGGCGGCGTAGCCGGCACCAACTATGGCGAGAATAACTCGCTGATGGCGATCACCCGCAACTATTCCGGCCCGGCGTTGATCGCAGCGGGGATCATCGCCATCCTGCTCGGCTTTGTGGGCAAGCTGGCCGGGCTGGTCGGTACGGTGCCGCAAGCCGTCACCGGCGGCTTGGCGATCTATCTATTTGGCGTGATCGGTATGCAAGGCATCGCCATGATCCAGGAGAAAAAGGTCAACCTGTTCGACCCGCGCCAGCTCGCCATCGGCGCCGTGATCACCGTGGTCGGCCTTGGCGGGCAGATCATCGCCGGCGGCAACATCCCAATCACCATGCCCGGCATCTTCCCCAATGGCCTGCCCTCAATCGCCACCGGCGCAGTGTGCGGCATTGTGCTCAACCTGATTTTCTTGCTCTTCCCCGGCCCCAAGCTCGAAAAGTAGGATCTCTCACCAGTCAAACGTCAAGCGCCATACGGGATGACCCAACGCTTGACGTTTGACGCCTGGCGTTCAACGCCCTGGAGTTCTATGCACTCACAAACCTTTCACCTCTCTCTCACGCGTCAGGATCAACAGCGCGATCCCTACCCCCTGCTGCCCTTTGACGTGCCTGAGGGCACGGCGCGCATCACCGTCGAATACACATTCGAAAAAGGAGCGCTGACCAGCCCGCAGGACAAAAACGAGATCGACCTGGGACTGTTCGACCCGCGCGGGCACCATTTTTTGAACGCGCCCGGCTTTCGCGGCTGGAGCGGCGGTGCGCGGTCGACGGTGTTCGTAGCGGCCGACGAGGCCACGCCCGGCTACCTGCCCGGCCCGCTCCAGCCCGGGCAGTGGCACGTGCTGTTGGGCCTGTACAAGATCGCCCCAAACGGGTGCACGGTAGTGGTCACGATCACGCTCGAACCGGGTGATAACACGTCAACAGGGCACGCGCCGCCCATCTGGCCGGGAGCGCTGCGCGACCACCGGGGCTGGTACTGCGGCGACCTGCACTGTCACACCCACCACTCAGACGCGGCCGGCAGCGTCGATGATCTGATCGCCGCCGCGCGTGCGCAGGGCCTCGATTTTCTCGCTGTCACCGATCACAACACGGTCAGCCACCTGCCCGAGCTGGCCCGACGCGGCAGCCCCGACCTGCTGCTGATCCCCGGCATGGAAATCACCACCTATCACGGGCACGCCAACGTGTGGGGCTTGCGTGAGTGGATCGACTTTCGCGCCACCGACGACGCTGCGATGCGCCGCATCCGCGACTATGTGCGTGCGCTGGGGCTGCTCTTTTCGATCAACCACCCCAAGTACGAGGGCCCCGAGTGGCAGTTTGCCGACGTGTTTGACGCCGACGCCGTCGAGGCATGGCAGGCCCCGTGGTGGTTCTCCAATTTCGAATCGCTGGCCTTTTGGGACGGCCTGCTGCGGCAGGGCAAACGCATCGCTCTGGTCGGCGGCAGCGACAAGCACCAAAAGCCCTTCATCGGCGAAATGACCGCCTACGAGATTGGCGCGCCGACCACCTGGGTCTGCGCCGAATCACTTTCCGAGCGGGCCGTGCTCGATGGCATCGGGGCCGGGCACGTCTTTGTCACCCAGTCGCCGCGCGGGCCGCGCCTCGAATTCACTACCTCGGCGGGCGGCCAAACGGCGATGATGGGCGACGATCTGCGCCTGTCGCCGGGCGACGAGATCGCCTTCACCTGCCGGGTATGGGGCGGCGCATCGTGCGGCGAGCGCGGCAGCGCGCTGCGCATCGTCCATCGAACGGGTGAATGGGCGCAAATCCCGGTTGACGCCGACGAGTGGAGTCACACCTGGACGGTCGCCGCTCAGGAGGCCGATTTCTGGCGCGTCGAGGTGATCGAACCAACCCAGGTGCCGCTCGACAAGGACCCGTCGGCGGTGTGGGCCTATGCGCTGAGCAACCCGATCTACCTCCGCGTTTAGCGCAGGCTACCCAGGCTGACTGGCGAACACCGTACCTCCCGACCTCTCCATACCAGTTGCACATCTGTCGCAATCGTGCTAAGATGCAACTGCAAAGAGAGGAGAGCAGAATGAAGGCCAATACTGAACCGGGTGAGCGCGCACGCAGCCAGATCAACTGGCCACTTTTGATCGCTCTCCTGATCGCCGCCTGGTTTCGCTGGGCCTCACTGGCGCGGATGGATAACATGCTCCACTATGACGAGGCCTATAACGGCATGGATATTGTGTCGCTGCTCGATCATCCTCACCTGACCCCTTTCTTCTCCAACAACTTTGGCCGCGAAAGCGGCTGGCTTTACCTGGCTGCACCGTTTGTCGCCGTGTTGGGGGCGCGGCCGTTATCCCTGCGTCTGCTGTCGACTATGATCGGTGTGCTCACCGTGGCTGCCGTTTATCGATTGGCCGACGAGCTTTTTTCCAAAGCAACGGCCTTGGGGGCCGCTGCTACCCTGGCCGTGCTGTATTGGCACGTACACATCAGCCAGTTGGCCCTGCGGGCGATTTTATACCCTTTGCTGGGCGTGGTGACGCTGATCTGCCTGCTGCGCGCGCGCGCCACCAACCGCTGCCGCTGGTGGATCGGCGGCGGCCTTGCCCTGGGCTTGATGGTCTATACCTATTTTGCGGCTCGCTCGTGGATGGCCTATGCCGCAATTACGCTGTTGTTCTGGGCCATCCGCTCCAAATCTTGGCGGCGGGGCGCAGTGCTGGCCTGCGGACTGGCCGCGCTGGTCGCTTTGCCGCTTGGCATCTATACCGCGACTCATCCTGAAGCCGCCTTGATGCGCGCCGACACGGTTGGTGTATTCGCCCTGGACGGCATCGCGGGCAACCTGTGGGCATGGACCAGGGCCTGGTTCGGGCAGGGCGACACCATCCCCGAATTTAACCTCCAGGGCCGTCCGATCCTCGATCCGTTTTTGGGCATTTTGGTTCTTGTCGGTCTGATTGGCGCATTTTGGGCCGCCCGGCGGCGGTGGGACATGCCCTGGCTGTTTGGCCTGGCACTTTTCGCCGCCCTGCCCTCGATCTTGAGCCAGGACGCGCCGCACTTTTTGCGCGCCGTCGGCCTGACCATTCCCATAGCCCTGATTGTCGGCGCCGGTGCGTGGACGCTGCAACATCTGGCGCGCCGGTTTTTGCCGGCCTGGAGCGCGGTGGCTCTGCCGCTGCTCGCACTGGCGGCCAGCGGCGGCATCGCCTACTGTGATTTTCACCAGCGCTGGCTCAACGAGCCGCAGACCTTCTGGTTTATGGAAGAACACATCAACCGCGCCGCCAACTGGATTAAGGCGGCGACGCCGGAGGATATTCCGGTCTATTTTTCGCCCTTCTCGCCCGGCCACCCGGTGCTGATCTTTCGCAGTCGCGACCTTGCGCCCCGCCGCGTGGGCACATTCGATATGCACCAATGCCTGGTCGTCCCGGATCGCCCGGCGGTGTACGTCGCACTGACCCAATACGCGCCCGATTTCGAGCGCACACTGTCAGATTGGGCCGAGGTAACTGTACTTGCACAAGATGAAAACGGCTCCGGCGGATCGCCGCGCTACATCATTTTGGCGGCTGCGCCGAACCCGTCGCCCCTGCTGGGCGAGCAGGTGCAAGATTTTGTATTCGACGGCTATATTCACCTGGATAACACGCAGTCCATTTCAGAAACCGCCCATGCCGGCGACGTGGTGCCCGTTCAACTGGTTTTGAGCGCCGATCACACGCCAGATCGCCCGTACAGTGTCTTTGTCCACCTGTATGGAGATCCGTCACCCTACGACGGCGGTCAAATCTGGGGCTACGGCGACCAACAGATTTGCGTCTCCTATCCCACACATTTCTGGCAGCCGGGAGAAACGATTATCCAAAACTTTGACCTGTCCCTTTTGTCCGAGACTCCGCCCGGCGACTATCAAATCGCTGTCGGCCTGTACGAAAGCCCGGCTGGTGACCGGCTGCCCGTTGCCGGGCAGGAGAATGACTATGTTGTCCTGGCCGCCGTCCACGTTCAATGAAAAGGGGTCAATATGAGCGAAACGCGAAGAATTCTTGATATGCTTCAGGAAGGCAAAATCACAGCACAGGAGGCTGAACGACTGCTGCAAACCGTCGACGAGCCGGAAGCGCCGCTCCAGCCAGCAATGACGCCAACGCCACCTCCCGCCCTGATCAAGCACTTTCAGACTGCCTTCCAGATCGCCTTCGGGGTTTCGTTGGCTGCCGTCGCCGCAACCGGCTACTGGCTCTATGCCCTCTATTGCAGCGCCGACAACCGCATCACCTGGGGGCTGGTCGGCGTGATGCTGCTCTTTGGCTGCGCGCTGCTGTTGGCCGGGCTGGCCCTCTGGCTGTGGCAGGCACGCTGGCTGCACGTGCGCATGGGCGAGGAAAACGGCAAACGATTTTTCATTAGCCTGCCCATCCCTCTGTTGATCACCGAGTGGGGGCTGCGCATCGCACATCGTTTTGTCGACGAGCAAACCGCCGAATACCTCGACATAGCCTCTGGATTCGTCCAAATGGTGCGGCACAGTAAACGGGAACTGGGTGGCGAGTTGATGTCGGTCGAGATCGGCGAGGAAAACCAGGACGTGCAGGTGTACATCGGATAAATGGTCGTTGCCCGCTGGAAAGCCCGCGTCAAAAGTCTCAAAAGCCAAACTTATGCCCTCTACCTGGCCTATCGACAGCCCGATGTGCCCTGGTATGCCAAAGCCCTGGCCGCTTGCGTCGTCGCCTATGCGTTCAGCCCCATCGACCTGATCCCGGACTTTATCCCCGTCCTGGGCTACCTCGACGACCTGATCCTGGTGCCGCTGGGCCTCTGGCTGGCGATCCGCTTGATCCCCGCGCCGGTGTGGGCACGCTGCCAGCGGCAGGCAGAGTCCGCCCTGGCCCAGGACAGGCCGACCAGCCGGGCAGCAGCAGCGATCATCGTCGGCATCTGGATCATTACACTTGATCTGTTCGCACTGCTTGTTGTTCGCGCATTGAGATGAACGCCCATTTCACCGAGGAGATTGATGATCGAACTCGACGCCGCACAATTCAACCTGGCCCAACCCATCTTTTCACGCCTTGATTTTTGTGTGCCGCTTCAGGCTATCCTCGAAGGCAGCGCACCGGGTCGTGTGTTTGTCGATCGGGCCACAGCACCCACGGTCGCTTTCGTGTGGACACGCTGGGGCTACTATTACCTTTGTGGCAATCCCCACAACGCGACGTTTGTGGCCGCGCTGGCGCAGCGATTAGCCGATGAACTGCTCCCGGCGTCGATCACCGGCGGCGAATCGGAACCCATCCTCTATCCCGACGGCGAGGGGTGGAAAGCGTACCTGGAGACGCTGTTCAAAGGCCGGCAGACATTCGAGATTTACCGCCGCGTCCACGCCTTTGACCGCGCCGCGTTCAACCGCCTTCCCGACTGGCGCGCGCGCATCCCTGCCGGATTTGATATCAAGCGCATCGATCGCGCCTTGCTCGCACAGACTGGCGATCAGTTTGACATCGAGCAAACCTGGAATTCTGTGGATGACTTTGGCGAAAAGGGAATCGGCTTTGCGGTGTGGAGCGGAGACAGACTGGCGAGCGTTTGCATGTCCGCCTTTGTCGGCGCTGACAGGGCGGAAATCGGCGTCCACACCGACGAGGCATACCGCCGGCGCGGGTTGGCGCAGCTCGCGGCGCAGGCCTTCATCGAGGCGTGTCTGCAGCAAGGGCTGACGCCCAACTGGGAATGCTTCTGGGATAACGAGCCTTCTGTGGCGCTGGCGCAAAAACTCGGTTTTGTGATGCAGTTCGATCACCCCATCTATGTTGTCGTGGAGGCGAACCATGGCTAGTCCACGCCCAATACGGCCTTCCGATTGGCAGTCTGCGCCCATTCAACCTGGACAGTATTTCAACGAGCGGCCGTTATCCGGCTTTGGCCGCATCGACGGGCTGAGTGGGAATCCGCTTCATCCTGCATCGTCGGACGACGATTTTGAGGCCCACCTGGCGCAGTCCTTTGCTGTGCTCAAACGCACCTATCCCAAGGTTCACGTCGCCCGCCACACCGTGCAGATGCCCTATTACAACAGCATCTCCAGCCTGCCATCCCTCGACGATTATGGTTTTGTCGACGCCCCGCGCTCGCTGACCACGACCTCGATCACCGTACTGTTATCGCCCAAATCACGCTACATTACATCTGCATTATGGTATGGGTTCAACAGAGATCAGTTGCCTGCGCTACGCACACGTTTGCGACATGCCTTTCGCGGTATCGTCGGGAATATGGGCTATTATATGACCCAAGCCCTGATCGAGGACAAAGCCTGGGCGCACAACCGCCGTTTTCCCGATTTTCCACTGCCGCCGGTGTACGCCTATCTGGGCTTTCACTGGAAACCGGAGGGCGGCACGTTTCAGGGCGTACGCCCGGCTGCGGTCGGCATTCGACGCGATGAAACGATCGACATCCTGCCCCGTTTGGACATCGACCGTTACCGAGTCCAACTTGCTTGGCAATCGATTGACGTCCGCGCGGTCAACGCGCCACAAGCCGTCGACAGCGAGGTGGTGCTGTTCACTCCGGCGCTGCGCACCGTTGAAATCGACGCGTTGATCGTCGAAACTGAGCGCATGGGCGGGCAATCAACCGCCTGGCAGACCTTTGCGCCAACGGTTCCCCTGCCCGACGTTGAGCGCCGCGTGAATATCTTTGTCGCCAACCAGGGCAACGGCTACTGGCCGCAGGAACAGATAGTTGCCGTGTGGCGCGGACAGGCTCCGATTCCCTCCTTTGGCGCAGTGCTGTCGTTCAAGGCCGATGTTTTTGAAAGGCTGTTTGGACAGGCTGACTTGGTTGGCCAGCCGGTGCGTGTGCAACCGGTCGGCCACACTCCCTTTGACCAGTACCAGCAAATGCTGGGCGGGTTTGTGCCCGCCGTCGTCAACGGCGAGCACATTTTCTGCGTGGATACCGTCGCCCAGTTGATGCAGCAACTCAGCCGATACGGCAATGTCAATTCGCCGTTGGCGCTCTCCAGCCAGGAGAGTCGCAACGCCGACCCCTATGTCCGCGAACCGGCAGGCTGCCTGGTGCAAACCGCCGATTGGATCGGCTGGGTGCTGTTTGATGGACGGCATGAACTCAGTATTGGTGCCAGTGTCGTCGACGTGGCCTTGCTGCTCCGAAAACTGGAAGCGCACGGGCTGATCGCCGGGCAGCGCATCGAACAGGCTGTTTTCGTCGACGGCGGCTCGGCGATGAAAGCCTATCACGTCGAGAGCAGCGGCGCAGTGGTTGAGATGAATATCCTTAACCGCGTCGCCGCCGGCAGCCGCAACGGCCCCGGCAACGACACTGACGGGCTGAATCTCTATTCCTTGCTGTATATCGCCCTGGATGAATCTTTTTGGTCATAGAGGAGCACACGATGTCAAACCTGGACGCCCTGGTTCGAGAAATTGAACCTCAACTGATCGCCGACCGCCGCGATTTTCACTGCCACGCCGAATCGGGCTGGTGCGAATTCCGCACCGCGTCCTTGATCGCCCGCCGGCTGGTAGAACTGGGCTACGAGGTGCAGGCCGGCCGCGCGGTGGTCCGGGATCAAGATCGCCTGGGCGTGCCCGCGCCCGACGTGTTGCAGGCGCGCTGGCAGCGCGCCGTCGACGAGGGCGGCGATCCCGAATTCCTGGAGTGCGTCCAAGAAGGCTTTACCGGCGTCGTCGGTGTGCTGCTCAACGGCGCTGGCCCGACGGTGGGCATTCGCTTTGACATCGACGCCCTCGACCTGGGCGAAAGCCAGGATGCCGGACGCCATCGCCCGGCGCGCGAGGGGTTTGCCTCGATCCACCCCGAAGCCTCTCACGCCTGCGGCCACGATGCGCACGCCGCGGTCGGGCTGGGCGTGGCCCAGGTGCTGCTGCGCCTGCGCGATCGATGGTGCGGCACGGTCAAGCTGGTCTTTCAGCCCGCCGAAGAAGGCGTGCGTGGGGCCAAGGCGATGGTCGGCGCGAGCGTGGTCGATGACGTGGAGATGATGCTGGCCCACCACCTGTACAGCGGCTGGAAGCTGGGCGAGGTCGCCGGCAGCAAGGATGGCTATCTGGCCACCACCAAGTTCGATGCAACATTCACCGGCGCGCCCGCCCATGCCGCCGGCGCGCCGGAAAAGGGCAAAAACGCGCTGCTCGCCGCGGCCACCGCCGTGCTCAACCTCTATGCCATCCCCCGCCACCAAGATGGCGTCACCCGGATCAACGTCGGACGGCTGGAGGCAGGCAGCGGGCGCAACGTGATCCCGGCGCACGCCGATCTGACCGTCGAAACACGGGGCGCGACCACCGAGGTCAACGACTATATGCACGCCTATGCCCTGCGTGTGCTCGAAGCGGCGGCGCAGATGCACGCCTGCACGCTGTCGATCCGGCCCATGGGCGCAGCGCAAGGCGCGAACAGCACGCCCGAGTTGGCTCGTCGCGTCGAGCAGATCGCCCTCGACCTGGGCGGGTTTACCTTGCGCAAAACCGAAGGCGGCGGAGGCAGCGAAGATTACACCTATATGATGCGCCGCGTGCAAGAGCGCGGTGGTCAGGCTACCTTTGTTGCCGTCGGCGCCGACCTGGCCGATGGCAACTCAAACCTGGGCCATCACACCGCCGAATTCGACATTGACGAGCGGGCGCTGGCCCAGGCGGTCAAACTGCTGGCGGCGGTAGCTATGGACTGCCTGACCGCCCAGCCGTGACCCGTCGCCTGTGGATAAGCTGTGGAAACTGTGGATAACTGTGTGGAAAAAGCTGTGTTTAACTATGAACAATGCGTTGACAATGCGGGAAAACCCCCTGTTCGTGTGGATAGTTTTGGGGAACAACAGCGGACAAGCGGTGAACAAATTCGCGACTTGTCCACATGCTGGGGACAAAACCTGTGGACAAGTCGGGATATTTGGGGATAACCAGGGAGAAAACCATGACTAAACCCGTCGTGCATATGATCGGCAATGCCCACATCGATCCGGTGTGGCTGTGGCGCGTCGACGAAGGACGCCAGGAAGTGCTATCCACCTACCGCTCGGCGATCACACTGATGCAGGAAACGGAAGGCTTTGTTTTCAGCAGCGGCGGGGCGATCACCTATCGCTGGGTGCAGGAGGACGATCCCGACCTGTTCACTGCGATCCAGCGGCGCGTCGCCGAGGGGCGCTGGGAGATCGTCAACGGCTGGCTGATCCAACCCGATTGCAACATCCCTTCCGGTGAGTCATTCGTGCGGCACGGACTGTACGGGCAGCGTGCCTTTGCAGCAATGTTTGGCCGCCGCGCCGTCACCGGTTACAACGTCGACTCATTTGGGCACGCCGGCAGCCTGCCGCAAATCCTGCGCGGCTGCGGGCTGAACAACTATGTCTTTTTCCGGCCCGAACCGAGCCGAGAAAAGAACCTGCCCGGCACGCTCTTTTGGTGGGAAAGCGACGACGGCTCGCGCGTGCTCGCCAGCCGCCCGCCGCTGCATTACCCCAGCCATGGTGGCGAGATCGTCGGCCGCATTGACGATGCCGCCGCGCAGACCCCGCCCGACGTGGGCCACGTGATGTGTTTCTACGGCATCGGCAACCACGGCGGCGGTCCCACCCGCGCCAACCTGGCCTCGATCCTGGCGGCGATGCAGCGCCTCGACGGCCCCGAGGTGCGCTTTGGTCGCACCGACCGCTTTTTTGAGCTGGTCAGGGCCAGCGACGCCGATCTACCGATCATACATGACGAGCTCCAGCATCATGCGCGCGGCTGCTACACTGCGGTATCCCCAATCAAGCAGTACAACCGCCGCTGCGAGCACGCCCTGCTCACTGCCGAAAAACTGGGGGCGTTGGCGCATCGTTATTGTGGGCTGGATTATCCTCAAGCATTGTTGAATGTGGCCTGGGAAAAAGTGCTGTTCAACCAGTTCCACGATATCATGGCTGGCACCAGCCTGCGCGAAGCGTGCCAGGACGCCTGTGAGGAGTTTGAAGCGAGCCTGCGCACCGCCCAGGAGATCGCCGAGCGGGCACTGGCCGCTCTGAGCGCACGAATTGAAATTTCGGATGACGCGCGTACGCTGTTTGTCTTTAATCCCCACCCGTGGGCGCAGGCCGCGCCGATCGAGGCGACCATCCTCCCCACCCGGCGCTGGAACGAAGACTGGCGCGGCGAGTTTCGTCCCGGCCTGATACGGCTGATCGACGAGACGGGCCGCTCGGTGCCCTGCCAAATCACCGACATCGAGCACAGCGGCGGCCATTACCTGCTCCACCTGGCCTTTCGCGACGAACTGCCCGCACTGGGCTATCGCTGCTACACGATCGACATCCCGTCCGATGCGCCCGCCTGGTCGGGCATACAGCAAAAAGCGGTCAGCGAGTTGGAGAACGAATATTTGCACCTGCGCTTTGACCCCGCCAGCGGCCAACTGGTTGGCCTGCACGACAAGCGCAGCGGCGTCGAATTGCTGCGCGCACCGCTGGCGTTCCAGGCAATCGACGATCCGAGCGACACCTGGAGTCACGACGTCGTTTCGTTTGACCAGATCGTTGGCGCGTTTGAGGTCCGGGGCAAAACCACCTTGATCGAGGACGGACCGGCACGCCAGCGCGTGCGCGCCGTCCACAGTTGGGGCTGCTCGACCCTCACCGCGGACTATGTCCTCTACCACGGCGACGATCAGGTTTACCTCGATCTGCGCATCGACTGGCACGAGCAGATCAAGATGCTCAAACTGGCCCTTCCCCTGGCCCTGGACAAGGCGCAAAGCACTGCATCGATCCCGTATGGCCACATCCAGCGCGTCGACGATGGCGGCGAAGAGCCGTGCCAGGAGTGGGTCGATCTGAGCGGCGCGCGCGGCGAACAAAAATTCGGCCTGACCGTACTCAACGACGGCAAATACGGCTATGACGCACTCGGCGGCATGCTGCGGATGAGCCTGCTGCGCAGCCCGGTGTTTGCTTTCCATACGCCCCGGCAGATCGAACCGGGTGTGACTTATCATTACACCGACCAGGGCGAGCAGCGCGTGCGCCTGGC
>JAFGEY010000130.1 GCA_016931365.1 Anaerolineae bacterium | reverse complement strand
GACCACGACCCGCGCCAGCGGGCTACCTCTATCGGCCCGTACACCTCGCGTGAGATGTGCCGCGCGCTGATCCGCCGGGTGAAAGAATTGGGCATCGCAGTGCGCGAAGGCGAAAACGTCGTCCAATTGCTGACTCTGGGCGAAGGCAGGGAAAAGCGAGCCTGTGGCGCAGTCGTCATCCGGGCTGACGGCACATTGGCGGCCTATGGCGCTGAAAACGTGGTCCTGGCCGTCGGCGGGCCGGGCGGTCTGTATCAGACCAGCGTCTACCCCACCGTTCACACCGGCGGCATCGGCCTGGCGCTGCTGGCCGGGGCGCGGGCGCAGAGCCTGCCCGAATCGCAGTATGGCCTGGCCTCGACCCGATTCCGCTGGAACGTCTCCGGCACCTATATGCAGGTGGTGCCGCGCTTTGTCAGTACCGATGCAGATGGCGTTGGCGATGCACAGGAATTCCTGCGTCCCTATTTCGACTCGGTCGGCGCGATGAACTCGTTTGTCTTTCTCAAGGGCTACCAGTGGCCGTTCGACTCGCGCAAGGCCGTTGGCGGCTCGTCGCTGGTGGACATTTTGGTCTATGTCGAAACCGTCCTCAAGGGTCGGCGTGTGTTCCTCGATTTCCGCGCCAATCCCGACGGATTTGCGTTTGACGACCTGAGCGCAGAAGCCTACGACTATTTAGACAAATCGGAGGCGCTGCTCGATACGCCCTTTGCGCGCCTGTTCAAGATGAACCCCGGCGCGGTAGAGCTGTATCGCGATCACGGCATCGACATCGAGCGCGAGCCGCTGCAAGTGGCCGTGTGCGCCCAGCACAACAACGGCGGGTTGGCCGCCAACCACTGGTGGGAATCGACCAACGTCAAGCACCTCTTCCCGGTTGGCGAGGTCAACGGCTCGCATGGCGTCTACCGGCCCGGCGGCTCGGCGCTCAATTCCGGGCAGGTGGGCGGGTTCCGGGCGGCGGAGTATATTGGAAGTCGGTATCAAGGGAGGAAAGTAGACAGGGAAAAAGTAGACAAGGCGGCCCGGCAGGCGCTGGAAGAAATTGCCGGCTGGGTAAGCCAATGTCCAAACGCGCCGACAACCTGGCAGGCCGAACGCGCCGAGTTCCAGGCGCGCATGAGCCGCGCTGGAGCGCACATCCGCTCGCTCGACCAACTATCCGGCGCCGTTGACGCAGCCTGGGCGCAGTGGCGGCGACTGGAGTCGCAGGGGTGCGCATACCACACGCCGGTTGAGCTTGTCGAAACCGGGTCTGTGGATTTCGACAGGCTCAATCCACACAAGCTCAATTCACAAGGTCTGATCGAGGCGCTGCGCAACCGGCAGTTGTGCTTTGCCCACGCCGTTTACCTGGAAGCGATCCGCTTTGCGCTGGAGAGCGGCGTCGGCAGTCGCGGCTCGGCGATCGTGCTCGACGCAAACGGCGTTAAAATCCATCCCCGGCTCGATGAATCGTGGCGGATTGCCCCGGAGGATGAGGCGTTTCGCGACCGGGTACAGGAAACTGTTGCCACGATCAATGGCACTGTGCAGAACGAATGGGTGCCGCGCCGGCCCATCCCGCGCGAAGAGGCCTGGTTCGAGACGGCGTGGGCCAGGTTTAGAAGCGGCGAGGTGTATGGATGAATCAGGAGTGGACTGGATGACCAAGGCAACTTTGGCTCAAGAGCTGGCTTTTGTGGTCGTGCAGTCGCACTTGACCGGGTGTATCGCTCGCCAGGAAGTGTTGGCGCAGTTGGGGCCGGATGCGCTGGCCGAGATCGAGTATCAGCGTGACGTACTGAAACGGGACGTGGCCTGGGGCATGCGCCATGTGTGAGGCGGTCGGCGATACAGGTCCCATTCTGCATCTGTACGAGATCAGTCATCTTGGATGGTAGTATTGTTATTGCTGGAATTGATATACAATGATACGTTGAGTTATAGGGAGTCATAAAAGCATTTAGAAATAGGGAGGCTTATGATGAACCAAGTCATCACCTTTGGCGAAGTGATGATGCGCCTGACCCCGCCGGGATTCCAGCGCATCTTTCAGGCCAATGTGTTTGAGGTCAAATACGCCGGGGCGGAGGCCAATGTGGCCGCGTCGCTGGCGCGCTATGGCATCCCCAACCAGTTCGTCACCTGCCTGCCAGTCGGCGACATCGGCGACGCCTGCATCGGCTATCTGCGCCAGCACGGCATCGGCACCGATTATATCGTGCGCGGCGGCGGCCGGCTGGGCATTTACTTTTTGGAAACCGGCGCGGTGCATCGCGCCAGCAAGGTGATCTATGACCGCGACAACTCGGCCATCGCCCAGATCAAGCCGGGGATGATCGATTGGAGAACCATGTTTGCCAATGCCGACTGGTTCCACTGGACCGGCATCACCCCCGCGCTGTCCGAGGGCGCGGCCCAGGTCTGCCTGGAAGCAGCCCAAACGGCGCGCCAGATGGGTCTGACCGTCTCCTGCGACCTGAACTATCGCGCCAAGCTGTGGAAGTGGGGCAAAAAGCCCGCCGAGGTAATGCCCGATCTGGTTTCGCAGTGCGACGTGGTGATCGGCAACGAAGAAGACGCCGACCAGGTCTTCGGCATCAAGGCCCCCGACGCCGACGTGATCGGCGGCAAGGTGGAGGCCGAATCCTACGTCTATGTGCTGGACGAGATGATGAACCGCTTTCCCAACATCCAGATGATCGCCACCACGCTGCGCGGCTCCCTTTCGGCCAGCCACAACACCTGGAGCGCGGTGTTGATGTCCCGCGCCGCCGGCGGCGGCAGCAAGGCCGTCTATACCGCGCCGACCTACCAGATCACGCCCATCGTCGATCGCGTGGGCGGCGGCGATAGCTTTATGGGCGGCCTCATCTATGGGCGCAAGGCCTATCAGGACATTCAGACCGCGCTCAACTTTGCCACCGCCGCCTCGTGCCTCAAGCACACCATCCTCGGCGATTTCAACATGGTCACGGTGGCCGAGGTTGAAAAATTGATGAGCGGCGACGCTTCGGGACGGGTGAGCAGGTAGAACATGATGCGTGAAACGTAAAACGTAAAATGTGAGGATTAGCAAGACCGCCGCTGCATTTCCAATCCTTATGTCTCACGCATCACGCATTGCGCTACAAAACACATATTTACTCATAAGGAGTTATAACAATGTCGAGATTTACCCGTATGCAAGTGCTCAATACGATGTACGACACCGGTCTGTTGCCCATTTTTTACCACGGCGATCTGACCGTGTCCAAAGAGGTGATCAAGGCCTGCGTGGCCGGCGGGGCCAGGATCATCGAGTTTACCAACCGGGGAGATCGCGCCTGGAACGTGTTTACCGCACTGATCAGTTTTTTGGAGCAGGAAGCGCCGGACGTGATCATGGGCATCGGTTCGGTGATCGACGCGCCGACGGCAGCGATGTACATCGCCAGCGGGGCGAATTTTATCGTCTCGCCGGTGCTGGTGTCCGAAACGGCCCGTGTCTGCAACCGGCACAAGGTCGCCTACCTGCCCGGCTGCGGCACGCTCGGCGAAATCTCGCAGGCCGAAGAACTGGGCTGTGAGATCGTCAAGATCTTCCCCGGCGACTGCGTCGGCGGGCCGGAATTCATCAGGGCGATCAAAGGGCCGATGCCCTGGACGAGCCTGCTGCCCACCGGCGGTGTGTCGATGGACAACGCGCAGGAATGGATCAAGGCGGGAGCGGCCTGTCTGGGCATGGGCAGCCAACTCATCCGCAAAGACTGGGTGAAAACGGGCGACTATGCCAGGATCGGCGAGAACGTGGCTGCCGTGCTCGAGTTGATTCAGGAAGCGAGAGGGTAATGGACTATCGGCGTATTTCAACAATCAAAACCGCAGAAGAGTTTCGCGCCTATCTCGACCAGAACGGTATTGCCCTGGGCTTTGACGACGAGGTGCTGGCCGGGCCGGGTTCGCCCCTGGCGCAGTCCTACACGCTCAAGAGCGGCTTTACCGTCGGCAACCGCTTTTGCGTGCTGGCCATGGAGGGCTGGGACGCGACGCCCGACGGCCATCCCAGCGACCTGATCCGGCGGCGCTGGCGCAATTTTGGCCTCAGCGGCTGCAAGCTGATCTGGGGCGGCGAGGCG
>JAFGEY010000129.1 GCA_016931365.1 Anaerolineae bacterium | reverse complement strand
GTTTCTCACCGCCGAAGTGCTCGGCGCCCAACGGTGCATTTTGGTTAAGGACGAAAAGGGATTGTACACCGCCGACCCGAAAAAAGACCCCCAGGCCGAGTTCATTGCCGAGATCGAGGTCAACGACCTGCTGACCCGTGATCTGGCCGACCTGGCCGTGGAGCGGGCGATGTTGCACGCGTTGGCCCGTGCGCGCAGCGTGCGCGAAGTGTTGCTGGTCAACGGGCGGGAGCCGGGCACGCTGACCCGCGCGCTGAACGGCGAGAACCCCGGCACGCGGATTTATCGACAGACATAAAATTGAAAGGGTTTGCATTATAATGATTTTTATCGGTTTGGACGATACGGATATCCTCGAATCACGCGGCACGGGACACCTGGCGCGCGAGATCGCCAGCGTCTTGAGCCAGGACTATGACTTGCTCGGCGTGACCCGCCACCAACTGTGGTACAACCCGCAGGTGCCTTTTACCAAGAACAACAGCAGTTCGGCGATCCTGTTGTCCGACGGCGGCGCGCCAAACCCGGATGCGCTGCTGGCGCGGGTCAAGGCATTGATGCTGGCCGATTTTCAGCCCGGCAGCGATCCCGGCCTCTGCGTCGCCGTCGACGTGCCCGAGGCGGTCACTGCCTTTGGCCGCCGCGCCCAAAGCGAGCTGGTGACGCAGGCCGAGGCGCGCACACTGGGCCGGGCGCACGGCATCGGCTTGATCGGCCTGGGCGGCGACGAGGGCGGGGTGATCGGCGCGCTCTCGGCCGTGGGTCTGGCCGCCAGTGGCAGCGACGGGCGCTATGTGCTGGTGGGCCGCTCGCGCGAGTTGAGCGGTTTGCAGCCGGTGGCGGCGCTGCTGGCGGCGGGCATTGCCGCCGTGCAGACCGTCGATGGGCAGCCGGTGACGGATGGCCTGGTCTTGACCGACAAAATCCGCCCCGCGCGGCGCGGCGGGCGACCGATCGCCATCGTCGAGTGGGCCGGTGAATACTGGCAGCCGCTCAAGCTGGATTAGGGGATGACGACCGACTGCCGACCGCCGGCGGTTGGGTCGCGTGCTGTGGTCGGCGGTCGGCGGTCTTGATATGAATCCGATTTTATGCGCTGATAGCGTCTCTTATCGATACATTAACAACGGCCACGGCCTGGATGCGGTTTCGCTCCAGGTTCAGCCCGGCGAGATGGTGCTTCTCTCCGGCCCGTCAGGGTGTGGCAAGAGCACGCTGGCGCGCTGTCTAGCCGGATTGATCCCGCACCTGTATCGCGGCGAGTTGGGCGGCGAGGTGCGCGTGGATGGTTTGCGCACGGTCGATGCACCGTTGTGGCAGTTGTCGGAGCGGGTCGGGCTGGTGTTTCAAAACCCGGCGGCGCAGATGCTGGCCTCGACGGTCGAGAACGAGATCGTTTTCGGCCTGGAAAATCTGGGCCAATCGAGTACGGATATCCGTACTCGATTGGAGGCGGCGTTGGCGCAGTTTGACCTGGCGCCGTTGCGCCTTCGCTCTCCGCTGACCCTCTCCGGCGGCGAGCAGCAAAAACTGGCTCTGGCAGCGACGATGGTCCGCCGCCCGCCGGTGCTGGTGCTCGACGAGCCGCTGTCGATGCTGGACAGCACGGCGGTGGAGCAGTTGGTCGCCCACCTGGATGCGCTGGCACGGCAGGGCACAGCGGTCATCGTCTGTGAGCATCGTGCGGAGGCGCTCCGATCGCTCGAAGGGTTGCGTATTGTCGAATTGGGCAATAGGCCTGGCGCGGCCTATCCCGCACGGGAAAGTGCCTTTCCGGGGCCGGGCGTCGCTTCGTTTTCGCTGCGCGTCTCCGGCTTGAGCGTGCGACTGGGTGGGCGTCCCGTCTTGCGCGATCTGAACTTTGAGCTCGACGGTAGGCAGATCGTCGCCATCGTAGGGCGCAATGGCGTAGGCAAAACGACGCTGCTGCGCGCGCTGGCAGGATTGCAGGGGCACAGCGGTGAGATCGATATAGCCGGAGAGCGACCAGACCTGGCCCTGGTCTTTCAAAATCCGGACCTGCAATTGTTCAACCCGACGGTGCGCGACGAAATTCTTTACAAGATCAAGAACCCGGACCTGGCGCGCTATCACTGGCTGCTCGATGCGTTGGGGTTGTGCCCATACGAGGACACGCCGCCGCTGCTGCTCAGCGAGGGTGAGAAAAAGCGCGTGGCGCTGGCGACGGCGCTGATGCGAATGCCCCAACACGGCATCTTGCTCGACGAGCCATCGCTGGGACAGGACACGGCGCACAAGGTGCGGCTGATCGCGCTGGCCCGATCGCTGGTTGAGACCGGACGTCTGGTGCTGATGACCACGCACGACCTGTCGCTGGCTGCACAGGCAGACCGGCTGCTGCTGCTGGGTCAAGAAGGCCTAGTCGCCGATGGCTGTCCTGCTGCGATCCTGGCCGATGAGGCTGCCTGGTGTCGGATCGGGTTGCGCGTGCCGGAATGGATCAGGGAGATGGGATGAGGCGCGTCCAAGACCGTACCCATTGCCTGACACTGGTCGCTTACTCACCGCTGCGGGGCGTCGATCCCCGGACCAAACTGCTGTTGAGCGTATGTACGTCGCTGGCGGTGATGCTGCCCCTGGAGCGGCTGCTGATCGCGCTGGCCCTGTACGTGGGTTTGTTGCTCTGGGCGCGCTTGATCGAGACGGCGGCGCAGCAGGTATGGCGGCTCAAATGGCTGCTGATTATCGTGTTCGTCGTCGATTGGCTGGTGGTGGGACTGGAGCTGGCTATCGCTGTCACCACACGTATTGTGTTGATGGCAGGCATCCTGACGCTCGTCGTGTCTACCACCACGCCGGACGAATTTCGATTGGCGCTGGAAAAAATGCGCGTGCCGTATCGTTACGCATTTAGTTTGGGGCTGGCTTTTCAAAGCCTGGATCTGCTTGGCGACGAGTGGCGGGCGATCCAGGAGGCGCAGCGGTCACGCGGAGCCTGGTCGGTGGGGCGCGGCTTGAGCGACCTGATGCGGAGTGTGGGCAGCCTGATCGCCCTGACCGTGCCGGCGATCGTGCTGACTACGCGCCGGGCTTGGTCGATGACCGAGGCGGCCTGCGCGCGTGGGTTCGATGCGCCACATCGTCGCCCGTACCGGCAGTTGTCGATGCGCTGGACGGATTGGGCGCTCCTGCTGGGCGCCGTTGGCTTGATCGCGGCCCTGATCATCTGGCCGTGAGGGGATGGCTGTTTTCGGGAGGATGGGATGACGCAACGCAAACGCATTTTGATCGCAGTGGTGATTCTACTCGTCATCGCCGGAGCGGTGCTGGCGGTTGATCTGCTGCAACGCAAAACCGTCACCGTGGAGCCGGGCAGCGTGCCGATCTATTACCGCGCCCGGCTGGTCGATGCCCTCAAGCCGGAAGACCTGGAGCGGCTGGAACAGGCCAGCTTTGTCGACGCCGAGGAGGGCAAGACGCAAGAGGGTTGGCTGTTGCGCGACGTGGTTCTGCTGTACTTGGATGCCGATGTGCTGCAACCGGACACTTGGATCGCGGTAAGCAGCAGCAGCCGCAATAAAACGATTGCTTTGACCTGGGCCGAGGTCAAGGATGAGGCCAATATGGTCATGTTTGACCTTTCCGGCCGAAGCACGCTCAAGCTGGTCTCCATGCTCGAACGGCTGGACGCCCGCGACGAGTGGGTGCAGGATGTGGACAAGATCGAGATTGAGTGAAACGTGGGATACAAGCGCCTTCGTCAAACGTCAAAACACGCAATATGGGAAGCAAATTGATATGAAGAGAACATACTTTACAATCTTTGAACTCGTTTTATTGACCCTTTTTTCTGCCCTGGTCGTCGTGGCCAAAATTGCGTTGCGACTGCCGATCCAACTTCCGGGGCATTCCGGCCTGTTCTGGATGGCGCTGGTCGTCGCGGCGGCGGGCGTGGTGCCCAAGCGGGGCGCGGCCTCGTTGGTTGGGTTGACCTCTGGCATTCTGGCTGCCTTCCTGGGGCTGGGCGATTTCGGCGCGTTGAACACTTTGTTGTCGTACACGCTGGTCGGCGTGGGTGCCGATCTGGCGCTGTGGCTGCTGCGCGATCCGGAGAACGTGATTGTGGCCGCGCTGACCGGCGCGCTGGGCCACCTGGCCAAGTTTCTGGTCAAGTGGGTTTTGGGCATCGTCAGCGGCGCGCCGCTGGGGTTTGTCGCGCTTGGATTGGCCTGGTCGCTGGTCAATTACCTGTTTTGGGGTGCGCTGGGCGGGCTGCTGGGCGGACTGACGCTCAAAGCGCTGCGCCGGGCTGGATTTTTTGCCTATGTTGCAGAGAAACGCTAGAAGGAGGTACCCGATGACTGAACAGACTACCACCCAAACCTTTAGGGATATTGAACAGATACGCGAGACGCGGCAGGTGCATGGCCGATGAGATCTGCTCAACGCGAACCGGGGTGCGACATAACCCAACTTGATTCGTTTCAACGCGCGATCAACTATCTGCGCATTTCTGTGACCGACCGCTGCAAC
>JAFGEY010000016.1 GCA_016931365.1 Anaerolineae bacterium | reverse complement strand
CCATGTGTGGTACAATATCCAAACAAGACGGATAAATTCCGTCTTATCGGATTTTTAGTGACATATTGTCAGGAAGGAGTTAGAATGCGCCGCAAAACTACCAAAATGCGCCAACTGGAACAGGCGCACAGCCGGTCCATTGTCTATCTTTTGCGCGATCTGTACGCTAAAACCGGTTCAGTAACGGGTATTGCTGAATGCCTGGGTATCAGCGTCTCAACTGTCTCGAATTGGTTAGCTCGTTTTGATATTCCGACTCGGGCTACACTGACACCCGACGAATTCTTGCACTGGGACCAAGCCAACCCAAATGAGACGTTACAGTAAGCAGCGCCATTGCCTGCTGCAAAAAGAAGCTTTGAATGCTCCAAAATTCTACTACAAAAGACGCCAATGGGCAATTTACGTTAATGTTTGAGCAGGCACATTCACCCAATGGAGATGGGATGATCGATCTTGACCGGTTCCAGCGACAACTTGTAGCCGGCGGCGCCGCGATGCGCACTGCACGCGCATATGTAAGTGACATCCGTTTGTTGGCGGCACGCTTGGCTTCTGCGCTTCAAGATGGCAAGGCCTCGGATGGTGCACTAGCTGCCGAGGTACGGTCATTTCTGGTTGAAACGGTGCAATCCGGTCTGCGCACTGGCACCATCAACCGCCGGCTGGCAGCGATCAAGCGTTTCTCATCCTGGCTGGTCAGCGAAGGTATGCTGGCACAAGACATCGCCGCCGATGTGGCGTATGTACGCCGCCAAGACGGCGCAGCCGAAGAAAAAGTGCCCACGGACCTGCAAGTCAAAAAGCTGCTCGACGCCTGTCTGCACTGTCGCTATCCCAAGCGAAGCAGGGCCGCGCTCCTGTTGATGCTGCACGCCGGCTTGAGTGTAGACGAGATCGTGACCTTGACCTTTTCACACATCGAACGCGCTTCGAAGGCAAGCTACATTCTTATGTACCGAGAAGGTCAGGCGCATCACATCTCGCTTCCACGCGCCGTACGGCAGGCACTCGAAGCCTACCAACTGGATGAGCGCGGTGATGATGTCACGGATCACGTCTTTGTAAGCCAAAAGGGTGGGCCATTGGCCACCGTGAGCCTTCGCCAATCCCTGGCTCACTGTTTCAAAGCCGCCGGGCTAGAAAGCTTTTCCCTGCGCAGCCTGCGCGGGGTGTTCGCCCGCAATTACCTGGCCGCCCATCCGGCCGACCTGGCCGGCCTGGTGCGGCTGCTGCGGGTCAGTGATTGGAACGCGCTCAAATGCTACTTTGAGGCCGCGTAATCAGGGATGCCAAGTTGACGATACCCACAGATGACCTTAAAAACATACAAGCGATGGTCACCGATCTGCTTACGCATCTGCACCGAGGCGGGCAGTGGGCCTACCTGTGGAGCAATCCCGACAAACAGACGAACTGGTTTCCTGCCGGCAGCCGTCTGCCCACACTCGATGCGGACGGGCATAACATCTATTTCGGCGTGCATCCCACAACCTGCATTCCAGAATATAACACCCGTGGCGAAAAGTCAAATCCAGAAGCGGTCCGCGCTCAGGTTCCCATCATCGCGGCGATCAACTGCCTGTTTTCCGAATTTGACGCCAAGGACTTTGACCACGACAAATCGGCTGCGCTCGATCACGTATCTGCTCTCGATCCACTCCCATCGGTTGTCGTCGACAGCGGCGGCGGCTTCCACGCCTATTGGCTGTTGGACGCTCCCTACCGGCTCGACACAGACGAAGTGCGAGAATGGGCCATTCATCTGCAATATGGCTGGACTCGTTACACCAACGGCGATCCGGGCGCAAAGGACCTGGCCCGCGTTTTGCGTCTGCCCGGTACGAGGAACCACAAATACACGCCTGCGCGTCAGGTGGCGTTTGTCACCTGCGACCTCGAACGGCTGTATCCACTCGACACCCTGGCACGGTTGGTCGACGCTTTACCGGACCCGCACCCGGCCAAACCTGCGCACCAACGAGCACACACACAGACCGACGACACGGCGCGCGCGCAAGCGTGGTTGGATCGACTGGCACCCTGGCGCTGCGATACCTACCAGGCGTGGCTGGAGGTCGGGCTTGCCCTGTCCGAGTTGGGTGCGGACGGCCTGGCGCTGTGGGATGGTTGGTCGCAGGCCAGCGACAAGTATCGACCCGGCGAATGTGGGCGAAAATGGGACACGTTTGTGCCGGGGCAGGGCTTGACCCTGGCCAGTCTGCACTTTTGGGCCGATCAGGACGATCCCGCCGGCGCGCAGCCAACAGCGCTGCCGGCACCCATTTTACCTGACGAGCCGCCGCCCGACCTGGATGCAGAGGAAGCGGCACAACGTGAGCGCTTTCACTGCACCGATCTGGGCAACGCGCAGCGTCTGGTCAGGCTGCACGGCCAGGATCTTCACTATTGCTACATCTGGGGCAAGTGGCTGATCTGGGATGGTATCCGCTGGGCGGTCGACGAAAGCGGCGAAATCTACCGCCGCGCCAAGTACGCGGTGCGCATGATCAATACCGAAGCCGCCAATTGTCTCGACGATGAGCAGCGACACGAGTTGCAAAAGTGGGCCAAACAGAGCGAAAGCCGGGTCCGCATCGATGCGATGATCAAGCTCGCGCAATCCGAGCCGGGCGTCCCGATTGGGCCCGATGGCCTGGATGCGCATCTCTGGCTGCTCAATGTGCAAAACGGCACGCTCGATCTGCGCACTGGCGAGTTGTTGTCCCATCGCCGTGAGGATTTGATCACCAAGCTGGCTCCAGTCGTCTACATGCCTGGCGCAGCCTGCCCAACCTTCGAAGCCTTTTTGCGGCGCATTATGGGGGGTAACCAGGCCCTGATCGAATTCGTCCAGCGTGCGGTGGGCTATTCACTGACCAGCAGCACCGGCGAACGGGCGCTGTTCATCTTGCACGGCACCGGCGCGAATGGCAAAAGCACGCTGCTGGAGACAATTCGTGCCCTGCTGGGCGACTATGCGCTGCGCACGCCGACCAAGACCTTGATGACCCAACGCTCCGATCAGATTCCCAACGACGTGGCCCGGCTCAGGGGAGCACGCTTTGTCTCGGCCAGCGAGAGTGAAGAGAACCAAAGCCTGGCCGAAAGCCTGGTCAAGGATCTGACCGGCGGGGATACGATCAGCGCGCGCTTTATGCGTGCTGAGTGGTTCGAGTTCCGGCCCGAGTGCAAAATCTGGTTGGCCACCAACCACAAGCCGGTTATCCGAGGCACCGACCAGGCGATCTGGGATCGGATCAAGCTGATTTCCTTCCTGGTGCGCATTCCCGACGGGGAACAAGACAAAACCCTGGTCGCCAGGCTGGTCGCCGAGCGATCTGGCATTCTCAATTGGGCCGCAGCCGGGTGCCTGGCCTGGCAACGACAAGGACTGGGCGTGCCCATTGAGGTCAAGAGCGCCACCAGCAGCTACCAGGCCGAAATGGATGAAATTGCCCTGTTTCTGGAAGATGCGCCACTGGTGCAGCACACCAATGCCAGGATTGTCTTTGCCGAATTGTACGAGATGTACCAGAGTTGGGCCGAGCGCGCCGGGGAGTACGTGCTGTCCAAACGGGCATTCAGCAAACGGCTGACTGAACGGGGGTTTGCCAAGGATCGCGGGGCTCAAAATGTTATGTACCTGCATGGTATCGGCCTCAGCGCTCAAGAGGACTTTGCGCGAGTTACCCAGGTTACCCAAGTTACCTGATTTTCAGATAACCTATATAGCGCTGGGAAAACTTTTTTTGTATCTTCTCAACAACTTGGGGACACTATGCGGCAACCCATGATGCCCCCAGGTTCATTTGGGCAGCCCGTTGTGCGATCAGGTCT
>JAFGEY010000128.1 GCA_016931365.1 Anaerolineae bacterium | reverse complement strand
GCGCATCCCCAACCGGCTAAAGCCTCGACTCCGGCGGCCAAAAGTTGTAGGGGCACTCTCGCGTTTCCCCCAAAAAGAAATGCGCCCTTTGACAAAGGGTAGAAAATGTGCTAGTATTCCGCCGAACAGGTTACCAACACACTTAAAGGAGGAAATATGCCGCGTAAAATTGATGAAAACGAGTGCATTTCGTGCGGGTCTTGCGCCGAAGTTTGCCCGGAAGACGCGATCAGCGAAGGGAAGAATTCATACGTGATCGATCCTGAAAAGTGCATCGATTGCGGGCTGTGCGAAGACGAATGCCCGGTGGATGCCATTTCCGCCGAATAGCTCAGCTATCCGACACATTCGGATAAAAAAGCCTCGCAGCTAACTGCGAGGCTTTTTTATTGCCAATCAGGGTTGGAGCCGGCGTAACTGTCCAGTTTGTGCGCAAATTTGGCCAAGATGAACAGGATTGCCGGGATAAAAGATCATCATCCTGAAAATCTTGGAAATCCTGTCGAAAAATGATCGGGAACCAGCTATGCTTGAGCTGTTACGTAACGGCAAGAAGCGCTCTGCCCGCGCACGCGGGGCCAGCACTGCCCACACGACACACAAGTCGCCTTGTCCTGTCCTGCCTTGAGCCGGTTGGGCAAATCCGGCTCGCGGATCAACGGGCGGCAAAGTGAGATGAAATCAGCCGCGCCCTCGTCGAGAATGCGCGCCATCACTGCCAGCGAGCGCATCCCGCCGACCAGGATGATCGGCAGATCGGTGACAGTGCGCGCCTTGCGCGCGACGGGCAGAAAATAGGCCTCATCTGCTTCGTGCAGCACGCCCTTGCGCGAGTTACCTTCGCCGATGCCGCCGCTGATCTCGACCCCATCAAAGCCCATATCGCGCAGGTGGCGGACGATCTCGATGCCGTCGTCCTCGCTCAAGCCGTCGCGCACCCAATCCACCGTGCCCAGCTTGATGAACAGCGGGTAGCTGCCGCCGACCTCGCCGCGCACCGCCGATGCGACGGCTTCCAAAAAGCGCAAGCGCTTGGCAGCGCTGCCGCCCCAACTGTCGCGCCGCCAGTTGCTCGCCGGCGAGTTAAAACTGTGGATCAGGTAGCCGTGCGCGCCATGGAGCTGCACCGCATCGAACCCGGCCGCTTTGGCCCGCCCGGCGGCGAGCGCATAGGCGCGAATCGCACCGCGAATTTCCGCCTCGCTCATCTCTTTGGGCCGCGGTCGATCCGCGTTCACCGCAATCGGCGACGGCGCAAGCAGCGGGCCAATCACGGCGTCCTCGGCGCACTGCCGCCCGCCGTGATTGATCTGCACCGCAATTTTACCACCTGCATCGTGAACAATGCGGGTGATCGACTGCCAGTGGGGGATCAACTCATCTTTGTGGAGGCCGGCCATTCTTTGGTGGCATCGTCCCCGCGCATCGACAAAAGCGTGACCGGTGATGATCAACCCCACGCCGCCCTCGGCGAGCGCGCGGTACATCTCGCCCAACTGCGGCAATGGGTAGCCCTCATCGTCGGCCAGTGATTCTGCGGTGGCCGAACGCACAAAGCGATTGGTCAGGGGCAACGCGCCGATGGCGCCGGGTTCGAATAACTTGCCCAAATGGTGGGCAGATTCACGTTCGGTTGGCATATTCGGACCTCCACATTTTCCTACTGCGCGGAATGAAATCCGCGCCTACCTGTCAATCCGCAAAACAAACCGTTCCACCGCCCAGGCGACGCCATCCGCTTCAAACGACGGCGCAATCACGTCGGCGACCGCTTTGGTTTCCGGCCTAGCGTTGCCCATCGCCACACCGATCCCGGCCCAGACGAGCATGTCGATGTCGTTCACGCCATCACCGATGGCCATCACCTCATCCTGTGCTGCGCCCACCTGCCCGGCCAACCAGGCCAGCGATTGCGATTTGGTCGCCGTTTGGGCGAGGATATCCAACCCGTAAGGATGGGTGAACAACATCCGTGCCCGGTCATCGAACTTGACGCAGGCTCGCTCGTACACCCCGGCCAGATGATCGTGATCCAGCGATGAGACGAGCAGGGTTTCAGTCTGTTCCGGGATGTATGCGCGCAGGTCGCACACAAAGCGGGTGCCCGGCCCGTCGGTGTAGGGGTGAAAATCGGGCACCACCTGCCCGGCGGTGCAATCATGGTAAATGGCGGGCACGGATGCATCGCCATCGACGCAGCCTTTCCCCACATCAAAGAGCATCATAACTACGTTCTGCATTTGCAGCCAGCCGACGATCTCGGCCATCAGCGGGCGTGGCACCGACTCGGCGTGGATGAGCGAACCATCGAGGTGGCGGATGCTGCCGCCGTGGTTGCAGATCAACGGGGCGGTGATGCCCAACGATTGGGCGATCGGCCGAGCGCGGGGAAAAGCCCGGCCTGTGACCAGGGCGACGGTTACACCGGCGTCGATGGCCGCGCGCAAGGCACGCACCACCCGTTCCGACGGCGGATCGGGAAACCTGACCAACGTATCATCGATGTCGCAAGCCAGCAGGCGGATGCTCATCGGCCATTCTCCAACACATAGCGTTCGATCGCCCAGGCTGCGCCGTCCTCGGCTTGAGGCGGCGCAATCACGTCGGCGACGGCCTTGACCTCAGCCAATGCATTGCCCATCGCCACGCCCACCCCGGCCCAGGCGACCATCGAACGATCATTGCCACTGTCGCCGAGGGCCATCACCTGAGCCTGATCGATGCCCAGTCGACACGCCAGCCGGGCAAGGGCATCGCCTTTGGAGGCTTCCAGCGCGACGCCCTCGACAAACCAGTCATGCGAGCGGGTCACGCTAAATCGACCGCCGGCCAGTGCGCGCAAGTCCGCTTCCAGTTGATCGCCGCGCGCCTTGCTGTCGGCGATGATGATAAACTTGATCGGGTCGCCGGGCAGCGCCGCGAGCAGATCGTCGACGAAATGAGCGGGCAGGCTGAACCAGCGCTCGTAATAGGCCTGATCGTGGACGCGCGCAGTATAGTAAACCTGATCGTCGCTGTAAACTGTGAGTTCCCATCCCTGCTGCTCGCAAAAGGCGATCACGCCGGGCAGGTGCTCGCGACTCAGCGAGGTTTGGTGCAGCGTTTCGCCGGATTGGGTGCGGAGCAGCGCACCCTGGTAGCAGATCAATGGCGCGCCGGTGCCTAACTTGCGGGCAAAGTTCAGCGCGGACGCAAAGCCGCGCCCGGTGGCAAGAGTGACGACAACGCCCATCGCTTGCGCGCAGCGCACAGCGCGCAGCAAGCGCGGCGAAAAGGTCAGGTCTTCGCCGACCAATGTCCCATCGAGGTCACAGGCTATGAGTTTGACGGTCATAGCACATTCCAAGATCAATGATGATGATGCGGTCGAGGTGCGCATAATCCTGCATCGCCTCGATCCGCGCCTGTGGAAAGGTGTTTCGGGCCAGCGCAGCAACGGCTGCCCCCTGTCCGGCGCCGATTTCGAGCAAAATGATGCCGTCTGGAGCCAAGTACTCGGGTGCCTGGCGGAGTAGCGCGCGGATCGCCGCCAGCCCGTCGACACCGGCTAGCAGCGCCTGGCAGGGTTCGTAGCGCCGAACGTCGGGCGGCAGATCGGCGTACTCGGATTCGCTCACGTAAGGTAGATTGGCGGCGATCAAATCAACCTGGCCCGGCAGCGGCGAGAGCATGTCGCCCTGCAAAAACGCGATCTGCCCTTCCACGCCACAGCGGCGCGCGTTGGCTCGCGCCACCTCCAGCGCTTCCGCCGACCTGTCAACTGCCCAAATCGTCGCTCGAGGCAGGTGAACGGCGAGTGAGACGGCGATTGCCCCGCTGCCGGTGCCCACATCGGCTACACGGGACTGCGGCCAACATCGGGCCAGGTCGAGCGCGCATTCGACGAGCAGTTCCGTCTCTTGCCTGGGGATCAGCACCCGCACGTCGACGGCAAGGTCGAGGTCAAAAAAAGCCCGGTGACCTATGAGATAGGCCACCGGTTCATAGTCGGCGCGGCGGGCAACCAGCCGCTCGAATTCGGCCTGCTGCGGTCCGGTCAGCGCCCACTCGGGATGGACAAACAAATCGGTCACAGAGCGCCCCAGCACGTGCGCCAACAATAACCGCGCCGAGGTATCCGATTCGCTCACTGCCCCAAGCTGTTGCTCGGCCCAGGCTAACGCCTCATCGACGCGCAAGACGGTCACGCATCCCCCAAAGATTGCAGCCGCGCGGCCTCTTCACTGGTCGCCAGCTCGTCGATGAACTGGTCGAGGTCGCCAGCGAGCACACCGACCAGGTTGTAGGAAGAAATCCCGATGCGGTGGTCGGTGACGCGGTTCTGTGGAAAGTTGTAGGTGCGGATTTTCTCCGAGCGGTCGCCGCTGCCTACCTGCGAACGGCGCGACGCATCTTGCTCGTCCATACGTTTTTGTTCTTCGATGGCATAGAGCCGGGAGCGCAGAATCGCCAGCGCTTGCAGCCGGTTTTGGGTCATCGAGCGCTGGTTTTCACAGGTCACAACCAATCCCGATGGCTTGTGGGTGATGCGGATGGCCGTAGAGTTCTTTTGCATGTGCTGACCGCCTGGCCCGGACGAGCAATAGTTTTCGATCTCGAGGTCGGTAGGATCGATCTCGAGTTCAAAGTCATCCATCTCGGGCAGGACGGCGACGGTGGCCGTGGAGGTGTGAATGCGCCCGCTCGACTCGGTGACCGGAACGCGCTGCACCCGATGCACGCCGCTCTCGAACTTTAGCCGCGAGTAAGCGCCTTGCCCATCGATCTTGAACACAGCTTCCTTGTAGCCGCCCACGCCCGTTTCGTTGGAACTGAGAATTTCGGTTTTCCAGCCGTGATTTTCAGCGTAACGCATATACATTCGCGCCAGTTCTGCGCCAAACAACCCTGCTTCGTCGCCGCCGGCCCCGGCCCGGATTTCGATGAGGACGTTCTTGTCGTCGCGCGGGTCTTTGGGCAGCAGCATCCGCTTGAGTTCTCCGTCAAGTTCTGTCGAGCGAGGGTAGAGTTCGCCCAACTCGGTTTGGGCCAGTTCGACCATCTCAGGATCGTCCAAAAGAACTTCTGCTTCCTCGATCTGTTTGAGTAAGTCAACGTATTCCTGGTAGCACGTCACGATCGGCTCCAGTTCGGCGCGCTCCTGGGCATATTCGGTCAGTTTGACGTGGTTGGTTGCCACTTCGGGCAAGGCCATCGACTCGGTCAGTTCGTGAAATCGATTGGCTATTTTTTGCAATTTATCTAGCATACAAACACTCCTTAAAACGGTACAAACGACTTATTGTACTTGAACTGGGGGGGCATGTCAAACGAATTTGAGTTTCTGTAGGTTGCTCGAAATGCCTGACCGTGATACAATTACGCGCTGTTCGCAGATCGTATCGTTTCGAGGATGATGCATGGATCAAAAAAAGCAGGTGAACTGGGCGCTGGTCATCGTTTTGCTCGTTGCGGCGATCTTGCGTTTTTACAGCCTGAATTGGGACGAAGGCCAGCACACCCATCCCGATGAGCGCTGGATCGCCATGGTCGCGCCAGCGATTCGCTTGCCGGCGACCGTGCCAGCACGACTGGTCGACATGCTCGATCCGCGCCGATCCACGCTCAATCCCCTGTGGACCCCCGACGGTCAGGATGGCGGTCAGTTGCGCAATTTTGCCTACGGACACCTGCCGCTTTACCTGCACGCCTTTGCCGGTCAGGCCATGTCGGCGCTGGGCCGGCAAATGCTCGAATGGGGCGAGTCGTATCACGAGACGGCCTATACGATGCAAAGCCTGGGCGAGTACGGCGGGATCACGCTGGTGGGGCGCGTGCTTTCGGCGCTGTGCGACCTGGGCACGATCTATTTGGTTTTTCTGCTCGGCAGACGCATCTATAACGATCAGATTGGCCTGCTAGCGGCGGCGTTGGTCGCTTTTGCAGTGATGCACATCCAGCTCAGCCACTTTAGCACGTTTGACGTGATGACCACTTTTTTCATCATTCTCTCGCTCTACGGCTCGGTGTGCGTGGTGCGCGCCGAACCCAAGCAGTGGTGGCCGACGGTCTGGTCGGGTCTCGCTGCCGGGCTGGCCGTGGCCTCCAAGTTCAGCGCCGCACCGTTACTGGCCGTGCTGGCCGTCGCCCAGGTGATCCGCTTTGCGCGCGCCGGAGATGGAAAACTGCTTCGTCGCGCCTTGCCTAACATCGCTTTGAGCCTCAGTTGCGCCTTGCTGGCTTTTGCCATCACCTCGCCCTTTGCCATTTTGGACTATAAACTGTACATCAAGCAGATTGTAGAGCAAAGTACGATGGTTCGCGGCGCTGCCGACTGGCCTTTTACGCGACAATATCGTAACACGACGCCCTTTGTCTACTCGATCGTCGAGCAGGTGCGCTGGGGGCTGGGCTGGCCGCTGGGCATTTTCGCCTTTGCCGGGTTTGGCTGGACGCTGCTTCGAGCAGCACGTCCCCAGCGGCGCGCGCTGCTCGCCCCGCCCTACGACGCCGAGTTGATCTTGCTCTGCTGGGCGGTGCCCTATTTTCTGCTCACCAGCTCGTTTATGGTCAAGTTTATGCGTTATATGCTGCCCCTGCTGCCGCTGTTCATCCTGATGGGCGCGGCGATGGTGGTGCAAATCGCAAAATGGGCAAATGAGCAAATGACAAAGCAGCAAATAGCAAATGGGCAGAATATGCAGTATGCAATAAGCCTTGCCCTGGCTTATCTGCCGCACGTGCTGCTGATCTCGACCCTGGTCTGGGCGCTGGCGTTTACCTGGATCTATGCCCAGGAGCATCCCTGGATTCAGGCCTCGAAATGGATTTACCAGAACGTACCCGATGGGTCGATCATCGCTGTGGAGCACTGGGACGATCACCTGCCGCTTTCGCTGCCGCTGGAGGGGGCCAACCCGGGCGTACGTGGCTACCAGCACGTCGAACTGCCGATGTACGAGGATGACAATTACACCAAGTACGACACGCTGCGCACGCGCCTGCACGAGGCCGATTACATCGTGCTTTCGACCAACCGGCTCTACCGTACCATCCCCCGCCTGCCGGATCGCTACCCGATTAGCAGCGAATTCTACCGCTTGCTTTTTGCCGGCGAATTGGGCTTTGAGCGCGTCGCCGAGTTCACCGCCTACCCTAGCCTGTTTGGGCTGAACATCGTTGATGACGACGCCGACGAGAGTTTCACCGTCTATGACCATCCCAAGCCAATCGTGTTCAAAAAAATCCGCCGCCTCGATTATGCTGCCTGGGATCGGCTGTTCCGCGACGTGCTGTCCAGGCTGGCGGTGTGGAACTGGGACAAGAAATTCGACCTCCTGGCGCTGCTCGACAGCAAGCCGGCCCAAGAGGGGGAGGTCGAAAAAACGCTGCTGCTCGACGAGCCGGTGGGCGCGCTGCCGGTGGTCGCCGATTGGGGCTGGAATAAATGGGCCAGCGGCTCGACGGTCTGGTCGGCGCTGCTGGCGACGCTGCTGTGGTGGCTGGCGGTGGCCTTGATCGGCGCACTGGCCTTTCCGCTCATCTTTGTCGTTTTTAGCGGGCTGCGCGACCGGGGCTACATGCTCGCCAGATCGATTGGACTGCTGCTGGTCGGCTATTTGATCTGGCTGCCGAGCAGCCTGCGCTGGTTCCCGAACGGTCTGCCGCTGACTTTGGCGGCGATGCTGGTCGTTGCGGGGGCATCGGCCTTGCTGCTGCGTCGCTACGGCGCAGAATTGAAGGCCTGGGTGCGCGAGCATTGGCGGGTGATTCTGCTTGGCGAGGCGGTGTTTGGGCTGGCCTTGCTCTTTTTCGTCGGCATCCGCATGCTCAACCCCGATCTGTGGCATCCCTGGAACGGCGGCGAAAAGGGGATGGACCTGGCCTACCTGAACGCCTGCATGCGCAGCGCCTACTTTCCGCCCTATGACCCCTATTTTTCCGACGGCTATCTCAATTATTACTATTATGGTCAGTTTTTGGTTTCGATCGTCGCCCGCCTGACCGGCATCAGCGCCTCGGTGGCCTTTAACCTGGCCGTGCCGCTCTATTTTGCCCTCACGGTGAGCACTGTTTTTTGTATTGGCTATTCGTTGGCTAGAAACCTGGTTTCTCCCAGAAACCAGGTTTCTGCCAGGATTGCCTGCGGCTTGCTGGCGGTGCTGTTTATGGCCCTGCTCGGCAACCTGGACAGCGTCATTCACATCGTCGAGCAGTTGGGGACGGTGAGCCAGAGCGCGTTTGCCAGCCGGCTGCCCGGCGTGCAGATGTTGGTGCGCGCCGCCGACGGTCTGTGGCGCATCGTCGCCCAGGGCGCGCGCTTTCCGGGTTTTAATTACTGGGATCGCAGCCGGGTGGTCGGGCTGACGATCAACGAGTTTCCCTATTGGAGCTTTCTGTTCGCTGACCTGCACCCGCACATGATGAACATCCCCTTTACTGCGCTGGTGATCGCTTTTGCGCTCAACTGGTGGCTGCGGCAACGCGAGCCTGTGCGTACAGACCTGCCGGATTTTGGAAACTTGGGTCTGAAAAGCGAGTGGGCGCTGGTCAAAAACAGTTTCCGCTGCCTCTGGCAGCGCCTCGGCTGGGGTGAGGTGCTCGTCTGGCCCTTGTGGGCGCTGGCCCTCGGCGCACTGGCGGCGATCAATACCTGGGATTTCCCCGCTTTTGCCGGGCTCAGCGGGCTGGCACTCCTCCTGGCCTGGACGCGCGCGCGGGGCAAGCAGGGCGTCGGCCCGGCGTTGATGACCGGGATCGGCCTGGCTGCGGGCGGGCTGCTGCTCTATATGCCCTTTTTCAAGTATTACACCGCGCTCTTTGTCGGTGTGGACTGGGGCCTGGGCCGCGCGCCGACCGAGCCGGGCGAGTTTTTGACCGTGTGGGGGCTGATGCT
>JAFGEY010000127.1 GCA_016931365.1 Anaerolineae bacterium | reverse complement strand
GTTGGTCTGCACCTCGATGCCGGCGCGCAGGATGCCTTCGATCTCGAAATCGAGCACCTGGCGCGGCAGGCGGTAATCGGGGATGCCGACGGCCATCATGCCGCCGAGGATGGGCAGTTTTTCAAAGACCTTGACCTTGTGTCCCATCTGCGCCAGGCGCAGCGCGGCGGTCAGGCCGGCCGGGCCGGAGCCGACCACGGCGACCTTTTTACCCGTCGAGGCGGCGACGGCGGGTTTCCACGGGTGGGCCATCTCCTGGTCGGCCATGTAGCGCTTGATCTGGCGGATGGCGATCGGTTCGTCGATGTCGCCGCGGCGGCAGCGGGTTTCGCAGAAGGCCGGGCAGACGCGCCCGCAGGCCAGCACAAAGGGGTTCTTGCGGCGGTGAATCTCGATGCCCTCGGCGGTTTTGCCCTGGGCGACGAGCGCGATCCAGCTTGGGATGTCGATCTCGGCCGGGCAGGCGTTGATGCAGCGTGCCGTGACCAACGGCTGGCAGACGCTGGCCGGGCAGCGCTTGTCGAGCACGTGGGCTTCAAATTCCTCGCGGAAAAAGCGCAGCGACGACTTGATCGGGCCGGGGGTGAGCTGGCCGAGCGCGCAGAGCGAACCGGTCTCCATCCCCTCGGCAATCTCTTCGATGGTTTCGATATCCTTCATCTCGCCCAACCCGTCGGTGATGCGGGTGAGGATTTCCAGCATGCGCTTGCCGCCCATGCGACAGGGCACGCACTTGCCGCAGCTTTCGGCCTGGGCAAAAGTGAGGAAAAACTTGGAAAACTCGACCATACAGGTGTTTTGGTCGACGACGATCATGCCGCCGGAGCCCATCACCGCGCCGATCTCTTTGAGCGAGTCAAAATCGACCTTGACGTTGAGGTGCTCGGTGGGGATGCAGCCGCCCAGCGGGCCGCCGGTCTGCACGGCTTTGAAGGTCTTGCCGTCGAGGATGCCGCCGCCGATGTCGAACACGATCTCGCCGACGGTGATGCCCATTGGCACCTCAACCAGGCCGGTGTTGTTGACGTTGCCGGTGAGGGCAAAGATGGCCGTGCCGGGGCTTTTCGGCGTGCCGATCTTGGCAAACCAATCCGCGCCGCGCAGGATGATCTGCGGGGTGTTGGCATAGGACTTGACGTTGTTGAGGTTGGTGGGCCTGGCCCACAGCCCCTTGACCGCCGGGAAGGGGGGGCGGGGACGCGGCTCGCCGCGCCGCCCCTCGATGGAGCCCAGCAGCGCGGTCTCTTCGCCGCACACGAACGCGCCAGCCCCCTCTTTCACCTTGAGGTGAAAGTTGAAATCGGTGCCCAGGATGCCGTCGCCCAGCACGCCGTATTCCTCGGCCTGGGCGATGGCCGTGTGCAGCCGCTTGATCGCCAGCGGGTACTCGGCGCGGCAGTAAATATAGCCCTCGTCGGCGCCGGTGGCATAGGCGCACAGCGCCATCCCTTCGATCAGCGAGTGCGGGTCGCCTTCGATGATCGAGCGATCCATAAACGCGCCGGGGTCGCCCTCGTCGGCGTTGCAGACGACGTATTTCTTGTCGGCGCGGGCGCTGGCAGTAAAGCGCCACTTGAGGCCGGTGGGGAAACCGGCGCCGCCGCGACCGCGCAGGCCGGAGTCGAGCACGGTCTGGATCACGTTTTCCGGGGTCATCTCGAACACGGCCTTGCTCAATGCGGCGTAACCGTCGCGGGCAATGTATTCCTCGATGTTCTCGGGATCGATCATACCGCAGTTGCGCAGCGTGACGCGAATCTGCTTGCTGTAGAAAGGAATATCGCCGTAAAATGGCACTTCGGCCATCACATCGGGGGTTTTGTAGGTCAGTCGATCGACGACACGGCCTTTGATGAATGTTTCCTCGACGATTTCGGGCACGTCTTCGGCATGCACCTGGCAGTAGAAAATGCCTTCCGGGTAGACGATCATCACCGGCCCCATCGCGCAAAAGCCCCGGCAGCCGGTGCGGATGACCTGGATTTCATTCGCGAGGCCGCGTTTATCCAACTCTTGCACCATCGCGCCGATCGTGTCGGCCGAGCCGGAGGCGTCGCAGCCGGTGCCGCCACAGATCAACACATTGGCACGATACAAAGGTTCAGTCATATCTATCTCCTCGTTTAGTCGTGTTAAGCGTCACTTCCAGCGCCAATGCCTTCCGGCGACACCTGGCCGTAGACCCACTCCTGGACCACGTTGCCGTTAACCAGATGTTCCTCGATCAAGCGAGACACCATATCGGGATGGACGTTGCCGTAGGTGATGCGCGGCTTGCCGGCCTGTTCGATGTCGACCAGCGGTTCTTTGAAGCACATCCCGATGCAGCCGACGGTGGCAATATGGGCTTCGATATTGCGCTTGCTCAGTTCTTCCATAATCGCGTGCATCGTTTCACGAGCTCCGGCGGCGATGCCGCAGGTGCCCATCCCAACGGTGATTCTGGTGCCCGTTTCGGTGCGAATCTTGAGTTCTTGCTGCGCTTTGTCACGAATGTGTTTCAAATCTTCCAAAGACTTGATTTTTGGCATCGTAAAGCTCCTTTCGTCACGGTTCACGTGTCAATTCTTGCTCTCCCTCGGCGATGAATTCTCGCAGCCATTCCCGCACATCGGGATAGGTCAGTGGGACGTCGCCCAGTTCGAGTTTCAGTTCAGCGGTATCGAATTCGAATGTTTTCGGACTTGTGCGGCTGCCTTGGACGCGGTGCGTATAACGCAAATCAAACGGCTCGCCGCGCATCAGGATGCCGATCAATGTGCTGGTCATGTCGCCCAACGGCGCACGGTCGATGTGGCTGTGTCGAAACGTCGCCACTATGGTGGTTCCTTGCCCCGGCGCGGATTCAATGTCCAACCGGCCGGCGCACCGCCCGGCGGCAGCGGCTAAGAGCGGAATGCCCAGGCCAACGTGCCGCGTGGTGCGGGTGGTGTAAAATGGATCGCGCACCCTGCGCACCGTCTCGACATCCATACCACATCCATCGTCTTGAACGCGAAGGGTCAGCAGGTCGGCGTCCCAATCCTCGATCACAAAGAGTTCGATCCGCCTGGCGTGGGCCATAATCGCATTTTCGACGATATCCAGAATGTGCAATGCCAGTTCGCGCATCGACGCCACTCAGAGTTTTCAAAGGACTGGTCAGAAACCAGATTTTTGACAAAAACCTGGTTTCTTTTCTCAAGTAACACGGTTTCGACTAATCCAGGCCGTCGATGATCTCGATCATCTTGGCCGGTATGAGATGTCCGACCACTTGATCGTCGATCATAGCCACCGGGGCCAGGCCACAAGACCCCAGGCAGTACACCACTTCAAAGGTGTATCGATAATCGGGCGTCGTTTCGCCGGCCTTGATCCCGAGGCGATTCTCTACGGCCTCGACGATCCCGGCTGCGCCGCGCACGTGGCAGGCTGTGCCGTCGCACTGGCGGATGATGTGTCTGCCGCGCCGCTCCAGATAAAACTGCGAGTAGAACGTGACCACACCGTACACCTGGCTCAAGGGCACACCCATCCCTTTGGCGACGATCTGAAGGACTTCTTTGGGCAGCCAGCCGTAAATCTCTTGCGCTTTCTGCAAGACCGGGATCACGGCGCCTCTTTGATCGGCATAGTTTTCAAGGACCTGGTACAATGGGGCCAGATCGAGTTCTTGTTCCATTCCATACTCCTGAAAAATGATACGTGATGCGTGATGTATGTCGTGTGCTGGACGGCTCACGTTTCACGCCTTACGATATGATTTCAACATCTCGTCCATCTTGGCTGGCAAGGGCCAGACGCAACTCCGACACCGTCAGTTCCTCAACGATTATCCGCGTGCGCGCGACGATCTCATTCAAACGGTGCGCGTCACCGTTTACAATCATACCATATTTGCTCAATTGTGGAAACCTGGCGCGCGCGGCATCAGGCGCGGTGTTGGCCGACAACTCCACCCCGGCGATGTCCAGCCCCGGCGGGATGAAGCCCAGGTTGGCCAAAATGCTGTACGAAGGCCGGTCAACGTGAGCCGGCAGGCACAGGCCGCCCAGCGCGTTCACCGCCTCGACGATCTGCTCCATCGAGAGCGCGACCGAGGTCGAGAGCAGCCGCTCGTCGGTGCGCAGGTACTCGCCTGTCGCATCGATGACATACTGCGCGCCAAACAGGTCTTCGTTGTTTTCAAGACCGGGCAACGCCGCGGCGACCCGGTCGTCCCACTGCTGCACCTGGGACAAGGCATCAAAAAGGCAGAGCAGGTGAACTTCTTCACGGCTCTGCACTTCCATCCCCGGCAGCACG
>JAFGEY010000126.1 GCA_016931365.1 Anaerolineae bacterium | reverse complement strand
TGGCTGCTCACCGATCCGCCGCGCTGGGCCATGCCATGCACCTCGGATTTTTTGACCTCGTAGCCCGCACGCAGACCCACCTCAGCCAAGACATTGCTGGCCAACAGCGTCCCTTGCCCGCCCACACCGACGAGCATAAAGTTGATCGTGTCCATTATTCACCCTCCTTTTCGGCAGTGATTTGCGCACGGAACAGGATCGCCCCGGTTGGGCAGACCTGGGCGCACAGCTCGCAGCCGGTACAGAGCAGCGGGTCTATGTCCGATTGGGGTTTGCCCGTCTTTTCATAGACTTCCGTCGTGCTTTTGCGCAGCGCCGGGCAGCCGGTGCGCAGGCAGGTGTAGCAGGCAACACACTTGCTCGTGTCCACCCGCAGCGGCAGGTAGTTACGCCGCGCCTGGGGCAGCAGCGCGCACTCGCGGCGGGTGACGATCACCGACGGTTCGTCGCGCTCCAGCGCCGCCTTGAATGCCGCTTCGACCTCGGCATAGCGGTATGAATCGACGGTGGTGACGTGCTCGATGCCCATCGCGCGCACCAGGGGTTCAAATTCGATGTCCGGGGTGCCGATGCCTTGCAGCGTCTTGCCCGTGCCGGGGTTGTCTTGGTGACCGGTCATCGCCGTGATGCGGTTGTCCATAATGTTAACGATGACGTTGCTGCGGTTATAGGCCACGTTGAGCAGCGCCGGCATGCCGGTGTGGAAAAAGGTGCTGTCGCCGATCACGGCGACGTGCCGCTCCGCATCGTTGGTTGAGCCTGTCGAAACCAACGATGAGCCTGTCGAAACCGCTGCGCCGTGCGCCACACCGATCCCCGCGCCCATGCAGCCACAGGTGTGCAACGCATTCAGCGGCGGCAGCAGGCCCAAAGTGTAGCAGCCGATATCGCCGTTGACCGGCAGCTTGAGCTTGCGCAGCGCCACGAACACCGGCCGGTGCGGGCAGCCGGGGCAGAGGATTGGCGGGCGAGGCGGCAGTGGTGGTTTTTCGACGCTGACAACCGGCCTGGATTCGTCCGGCGGCAGCAGCCCGGCCTGGATCGCGCTCTCGCGCACCACGTGAGGCGAGAATTCCAGGCAGAGCGGGAAAATGCGCTTGCTCTCGCAAGACTTGCCCTCGCAGGCAATGCCCATCAATTTGATCTCTTCTTCCAGGCACGGATCGAGTTCTTCGATCACGATCAATTGCTCGACCTGGGCGGCAAAATCCCGGATCAAGCGGCGGGGCAGGGGAAAGGTCATACCCAGTTTGAGAAAAGAGGCGTCAGGAAAGACCTCTCTGGCATATTGGTAAGCCACGCCGCAGGTGACGATACCGAGCACGCGATCGCCCATCTCGACGCGGTTCAGGGGCGAGGTCTCGGCCCACTCGGCGATGCGCTGCGTGCGTTCTTCGACCAGGGGGTGGCGCTGCGCCGCGTGCGCCGGCACCATCACGTACTTGGCCGGGTTGCGCGGGTATTTCTTTTCAGAAACCAGGTTTTTGTCAAAAACCTGGTTTCTCGTCCCGATTTCAACCACCGTGCTCGAATGGGATACCCGCGTAGTCAGCCGCAGCAGCACCGGCGTGTCGAATTGCTCGCTCAGTTCCAGCCCGGCGATGGCCATGTCGTGCGCCTCCTGGCTGTCTGCCGGGTCGAGGCAGGGTACGCGCGCAAATTTGGCATAGCGGCGGGTGTCCTGCTCGTTCTGCGACGAATGCAGCGCGGGATCGTCGGCGACGACGATGAGCAGTCCCGCTTCGATGCCGGTAAAAGAGACGTAAAAGAAAGAATCGGCGGCCACGTTCAGCCCGACGTGTTTCATGGTGGCGACGGCCCGCCGCCCGGCATAGGCCGCGCCGATGGCAACATCGAGGGCCACCTTTTCGTTGGTCGACCATTCGGCATAGACATCGGGGAGGGGAGCGAACGTTTCGAGGATTTCCGTGGAGGGCGTGCCCGGATAGCCAGCGGCAACCTGCACGCCGGCGGCCCAGGCTCCATAGGCAACCGCTTCGTTGCCGGATAAGAGACGTTTCATCGTTGAACCTCTTTTCTTCGATATAAATTGTATTTTAGCGCAAAAATTCAGCTACTTTTCGAGTCTTTGTCCAAATCGGGAATCGGCATTTGCATCGTCTGGCCGCTTGATTCTTGGGCGCGGGGAAGGATAAAGGAGAAGGTGCTACCCCGATCCGGTTCGCTTTCAACCCAAATTATGCCGCCCTGAAGCTCGACCAAATGCTTGGAAATGGACAGACCCATCCCGGCCCCGCCATAGTCGCGCGTGAACGAGTTGTCGAGCTGGCGAAAGTCTTCAAAGACCAGTGTTTGATCTTGGGGGCGGATGCCGATGCCCTGATCGATGACTTGAATGCAGACGTAGCCGGGATCGTCTTTGTGCAGGGCGGTGCGGATCTCGATGGGGCGTTCATCGGGGCTGAACTTGATCGCATTATCGACAAGATGCTCCAATATCTGTCGCACGCGCTTGTCATCGGCGATGATGTGCTGACATTCGGCCGGTACGGGGTGGATGGTGATCGGCTGTCGTTTGCGATCTGCATAGCTCTGATATTTGCGCACGGCGGCCTGGATCGCGGAGGATACATTGACTAGCGACGGGTACAGCTTGAGGTCGCCGGAAGCGATCTTGGAAAAGTCGAGCACATCGTTGAGCAGCCGCAGCAAAAGGTTGGCCCGCTCAAGCGCCATCTTGAGCGTTTCCTTTTGTGGGGCATTGATCGCGCCCAGGGCCCCTTGGTAGATCATCTCGCACGAACCAATCACCACCGTCATCGGCGTGCGCAGTTCGTGGCTCATGGTGGTGATGAATTCCTGCTTGAGCTGGTTGGCGCGCAGGCTTGCTTCGTATAGTTCTGCCTGGCGAATGCCGATCGCTGTTTGCAGGGCAATTTCAAAGAGGATACGTTCTTCGCGCTCGCTGAATTCGTTGGCCTGGGCGCTCTCTACGCTGATCACGCCGACCATATCATCGCCGCACAACATGGGCACGGCCAGCAGCGCGCGCGTGTCGGCGAGCAGCGCGCCCGGCTGGGGCGTCTGGAACAGATCGCGCACGAGCAGGCTGTCTTGTTTGAGCGCAACCTGACCGATGATATTGTTGTCGCCCATCGCAAAGTGGGGCAGTGTTTCGATCTCGCCAACGCCTTTGGCTATCGATGCGACCAGGTTTTCGTGTTCTGCGTCTGGCACCCAAACGGCAAAGCGACTCAAATCCAGGTCGTTTTCCAGAACCAGAACCAGTTGGCCGAGGAGTTGCTCTCGTTGGATAAAGCGGCTTAGGGTGAGGGTGACTTCGCGGATCAGTTCATTGTCGGCCAAACGCTGTTGCTGTTCTTCGATCAGGCGCGTATTCTCGATCGCTGCCGCGGCTTGTGGCGCAAACATCAACAACGTTTCGACGTCTTCATCATCAAAGGGCAGCCCGTTGCGCTTGTTCAGGGCTTCCAGCACACCGATGATCCGTCCGCCGATCTCCATCGGTACGCCCATAAGCGTTTCTGTGACCTGATCGATGCGTTTGTCGACTTGTTTGAAGAATCGGGGATCGTCCTGGGCATTGCCGACAACAACCGGTTTGCCTGTGGTGACTACTGTGCCGGCGATGCTGCCTTGACGGGGAACGACGATATCTTTGAGCATGTCGAACTGCGTGCCGCTAGCCGAGGCAAAACGCAGTTCGCCTGTCTTGCGATCGGTGAGCAAGATGGAGCTTTTTTCACAGTCGGCCAGTTCGACAATGATATTCATAATCTGGTTAAGCAGCGTTTCGAGGGTAAACGCCTCTCGCAGCGCACGCGTGACCTGGATCAATTTTTCCAGGTTGGCGATCCTGCGCTCCAGGTCGACTTGATGGCCCACGTCAAACTCCTTGATCGAATTGCGACGACAGTCTAGAACGAACGGTGGTGCATTGTCTGTGATCTGTGGCGCTCGATTTCAGTATAACATAGAATGATGCGGGAGGCAACAGCGTCAGGTTTCACTTTGGTAACACTGGGCAGTTTGCTTTTCGAACGCGTAATTTGCTTTCAAAGCCTCAAGCGGCTTTGAAGCACTTTGACGTACATTTGCATTCGCTGCTGCCTCAACGCGCGTTTGTGGCCCAGCAGCCACTTGGCAGCATCAGTGCTCCATTTGTAAAGGTAGTGAAAGAGCAGCCAATAGCGGATCATCTCGCCGACGAATTTGCCGTGATGTCTTTTGAAATAAAGGATCTTGCTCTTTTGAAAGCGAATGTCACGAAAGGCCGCGACCTGCTCGCTGCTTTTGCCTTCATAGTGAATTACTTCGGCCTGAGGCAGGTAGACGACGCGCCAGCCGGCCTGCCGGATGCGCTTTTGCCAGTCCAGTTCTTCTGAGTACATAAAATAGTTTTCATCAATCAATCCGACCTGATCGATAACTGTTTTGCGCACCAGCAGGCACGCACCGGTGACCCAATCGACTTCACAGGTGGCATCGTCGGGCTGGTCGAGGACGCGGTAGCGTTTCAGTGCAGGGTGATTGGGAAACCACTGCTCAAGGAACGTGCTTTCGATCAGTGCAATTTCAAAGGTGGGGAAGCGGCGGCGTGAAGATTGAGTTTCACCAAGCGGCGTGCCGCCGGGATAATAGAGGCGCGGGCCAAGTACGCCCACATCCGGGTGTGCATCGAGGTAGGCGGTCATCGTTTGCAGCGCGCCTGGGCGAACCACCGTGTCGGGGTTAAGCAGCAGCACGTACTGGCCGCGGCTGTAGCCTATGCCCAGGTTATTGCCGCCTGCGTAGCCCAAGTTGGCATCGCTGGCCCAGAGCCGGATGGCGGGAAATTCGCGCTCGACCATTGCTGCGCTGTCATCAGACGAGGCCGAATCGACAACCAGGATTTCACAAGTATATGTGGTGCTGACAAGCTCCCAGGTATATTGGGACACAAGCCTGGCCTGGCTCAGAATTGAGTTCAGGCAGGCGCGCAGCAGATCGCGCACGTTCCAGTTGACAATGACGATTGACAGATCGATGGATTTACACACAGGTTAGCCTCAAAAAATTTTTGCCCCAGTGCTGCATTTTAACATCGTTGGGCGGCGGGGACAAATTGGCTTTTCGATTTGCTGGAATGCACAGGTTGTGGTAAAGTGAAGCCAATAATCCCCAACGCGACAAGGAGGTCCGCTCGATGAAAACCGTGCTCGTCAACCGCCCCATCCATGCCAAGGCAATAGATCGCCTGGCTCAAGAAGTGAACGTGTTGATGCCCTTTACCGCACCTTCTGCCCAGGTGTTCGATATGCTGCCTGGCCTGGATGGGTTCTTGCTCTGCGCCGGGTTTGACTTTGACATTGCCGCATTCGACTGTGCCGCCAACCTCAAGGTGTTGGGACGACACGGCGTGGGACTCGACAACGTCGATCTCGATGCTGCTACCGCGTATGGTGTACCCGTCGTTTACACGCCTTTTGGCCCCACCGAGTCGACCGCCGAACATGCTCTGACCTTAATGCTTGCCACGGCCCGGCATCTTGCCAGGATGGACAGTGCCACACGCGCGGGCAATTTCGTCATTCGCAACCGACTGGAGGAATGTGGGCACGAGATGCGCGGCAAGGCGCTGGGGGTGGTCGGCTTTGGACGCATTGGCCGCCGCCTGGCCGAAATGTGCCGCGATGCACTGCAAATGGTGGTGTATGTGTATGACCCGTTTCTGCCTTCAGAGCAAATCGCTGCCTGGGGCGCGTCTCCGGTCGAAAGCCTGTTGGCCCTGGCCGGGATGGTCGACGTGCTTTCGCTGCACGTGCCACTGACACCGGACACCCACCATTTGATCGATGGTGCGGTGCTAGCAGCGATGAAACCGGAAGCGATCCTGATCAGCATCGCTCGTGGAGCGGTGGTCGATGAAGAGGCCCTGGTCAAGGTGCTACGGGAACGCCGCATCTTTGGCGCAGGCATCGATGTGTACGATCCCGAGCCGCCCCGGCCTGACAGTCCCTTGTTTCAACTCGGCAATACAGTACTCACGCCGCACGTCGCCAGTTTCACCGAAGAAGCGCGCGAGTTGATGGGTCTGACTGTGGCCGAGGACATTTTACGGGTCTTGCGCGGGGAAAAGCCAGAGTATCTGGCCAACCCCGAAGTGTGGAAAGGGCGAGATTAATAATTCTAGTCAACAGGGAGGGTCAAAATGAGACACAACAAATTCCGCGAGTTGTTGAATTCGGGCAAGCCGACGCTGAGTACGCGGCTCAACACTACCTGGCCGACCATCGTCGAATTGATCGGCCATACAGGGATGTACGACTATGTCGAGTTCTTGGCCGAGTACGGGCCGTTTGACCTGTACACACTCGACGATTTTTGCCGCGCTGCCGAACTGTACAACATGAGTAGCATCATCAAGGTCGATCAGGAGCCACGCGGCTTTTTGGCCCAGCGCGGCATCGGCGCGGGGTTTCAGGGCGTGCTGTTTACCGACTGTCGCTCGGTGGAAGACGTGGAAAAGTGCGTCAAGATTGCCCGTCCGGAAACGCCTGAAGACGGCGGCATTCATGGCGTTGGGGCAAGGCGATTTGCCCTGCCCGGCTATGGCGGCACTTTAGAGTACGTCCAATACCTGCGCGATGTGGTGGTTATGATCATGATCGAGAAAAAGTCTGCCGTCGAGCGGTTGGAAGAAATTCTGTCAGTGCCGGGCATCGATATGATCCAGTGGGGACCGTCGGATTATTCGATGAGCGTCGGTATGGCCGGGCAGCGCGGCTCGCCGGAGATCAAGGCCGCGGAAAAGCGTGTGTTCGAAACAGCGATCAAGATGGGTGTGCCGCCCCGCGCCGAAATCGGCAGCCCGGATCAGGCGCGCTATTACCTCGACCTGGGTGTGCGCCATTTCAGCCTGAACACCGACACGTCGATTTTGTTCGAATGGTGGCGCAGCAGCGGTGAGGAAATGCGCAAGGCGTTGGATGGCCACTGATGATCGGTTGATCGCGTGCGTCCCGTCCCAAGCCAGGCATGGAGGATGGTGCGACTAGAGTGTGCTTGTTCCGAATAAGCATTCACCATGTCGTTATGGTAGGACACGGCTCAAGCGAACCGGGTGTGTGATGGGGAGGCGTTGTTTTGAAAGTCCGTGACAATGTACAATGGGTACAGGCGTTGAGCCAGCCAGCCGATCCCGAACATATCGTCGCTCTGGATGATTTGCGCGCGCTGCTTGTGCGTGGGTTGGGTTATGCCCTTTCCAGCCGTGGCGACGTTCGTCCGGATGATCTGGAGGACTTTGCGCAGGATGCACTGGTCAAAATTCTGGCCGGGCTGGATTCGTTTCGCGGCGAGAGCCAATTCACAACCTGGGCGCTCAAAGTCGCCGTGAATGTGGCATTCACCGAGTTACGCCGACGACGCTGGCAAGACGTCTCACTTGAAGACCTGACGAGTGAGATGGAGGGTGATTTTACGCCGCGATCCTGGACCGATCCGTCGGTGGGCACTGAACAGCAGACGGTACAACAAGAATTGATCGCCACGTTGCATAAGGCGATTATGGACGATTTAACAGAAAAACAGCGCCAGGTCTTGACCGCAATCAAGGTGTGGGGGATGCCCCTGGAAGAGGTCGCCAGCCGGATGGGCACCAATCATAACGCACTGTACAAGCTCTTGCACGATGCCCGGCAGCGCCTAAAGCGCCGCTTGTTGGAGCGAGGGTTGTCCGTGCAAGAGATTCTGGCCGCTTTTGCGGACTGAGCAGGGATCGGTCCGGCAGGGTAAGGGATATCTGGCACGCTGTATCTGATTACTAGGGAATCAAAGATGAAACTTGATCATGATATGCTTAAGCAGATGATCCGTGGGGTTTTGAACACGCACGATCGGGAACTGGACTGTGGGGAGTGTTTTGAATACCTCGATCAGTTTGCCGAGTTGATGCTGATCGGCAAAGATACCACCGAAGCGATGCCACTGGTCAAAGAGCATCTGGAGCGATGTGGTAATTGTCGAGAGGAATTTGAGGCTTTGTTGGCCGCATTGCGTACGATCGACAGATAGGTCAATACTGTTATGGCAGACAAAAAACAAAATGGTTTGGATTTACCCGTGAATGTTGGTCTGGGGTTGAGCGCCAAAGGTAAATGGGCTGCCGTGGCATCATTCGTCATCCCGGCGATTGTGGTCATTGTTTTGCTGTTCCTGTTGATCAGTCTGCGCGATGGCTCAGAAGTGGCGATGGACAGACTCGCCAATCTGCTGCCGGTGGGATATGCCTTTTCGGCGGGAATGGTGGCCAGTGTGAATCCTTGCGGTTTTTTGTTGTTGCCGACTTTTGTGATGTATCATCTTGGCACGCAAGAGGATGGCTTTTTTGATCAATCGGTGGGAGGGCGTGTTTGGAAAGCACTGAAACTGGGCGGGATGGCAACCTTGGGCTTTGTGACTATTTTTGCCTTGGTTGGCCTGGTTGTTGGCGCAGGTGGGCAGTGGCTTTGGTCGATTTTCCCCTACGCATCGATCATCATCGGCCTGTTGATGGCCGGTTTGGGCGTGTGGCTCCTGGCAACGGGCAAGCATCTGGGCATCTATGTGGCGAGCCGGGTGAGTATTGCACCGAGACGAAATCTGGTCAATGTGTTTGGCTTTGGCATCGTCTATGCGATTGGTTCACTTGGTTGTACTTTGCCCGTCTTTTTGGTGGTTGTCGGTAGCGCATTGGCCAGCGAAGACATCCTGGCGTCGTTGGGGCAGTTTATCGGCTATGCGCTGGGGATGGCAAGTGTGTTCATTGCCGTCACTGTCGCCACAGTGTTGGTACGCGGCACGATCACAGGACGGCTAAAGAACGTCATTCCTTTTGTGCAGCGCGCAAATGCCTTTTTTCTGGTGGGTGTTGGCATTTACCTGGTTTACACCTGGTTTGTGCAAGGGGGCACGGGGTTCTAGGCGATCTTGGTCGCGTACAACGAGGGCAGCTACCACTGGTGTAGCTGTCCTCGTTTTCATCATAGACGGCCTGACAACTTGGTGATATAATGGGAGCAAAAGGGCGAAACGACGGGAAGATTGTGATGAAAAAGTACAAATACGAATGCCGCCCATGCCCATCACACATCCGCGCCCAGTGCATTCGTGAGGCGACCCTATCTCCAGCAATAAAGCGCATCATCACCCGTGCTTTTGATTCCAGAACGGATACAGAAGACACCTGGGATGTATTGCAGCGTAATTGTTTGTTGGTGCGCCTGGAGCAGGTGCCCACTGTTTCGCCAACGGGAACCGGGCCGCGCAAGGGAGGTATATGGGATCGCCTTCACGGCAAAGAAGAGCCGGCACCAGTTCGGGAGCCAGTTCAGGAACCGGAAATACCCACCGTCAGGCCGCGTACAGGACAACCTGGCTCCAGCCCAATCGATGTTGAGCGTCAGGTACCGCCTAAAGTTCAGCCGCAGACAGTTGTACCCATAGAAACATTAACATCATCTATGCCGCCGGCGCAGCCTGCCGAGCCGGCGTGGCCCCCCGCCCGAGAGCGTCCGGTTTCTTCGCCGCCTAGACCGCCGGTGACTGGACAAGCTAGGTCCCAATATCTGACTTATCCAGAGGCGATGCCGTCTCGTTCCGCCGGTGAAGATGTGCCGGGACCACGTGTGTTGGTCTCGCTGGCCAATGGACACCGGATTTTGCTCCCAGACGGAGGTGAACTTGTCCTGGGCAGATTTGATTCTTTGACCGGGATCCGGCCCGATGTTGACTTGAGTTTTGAAGATCGATCTACGATGGCGGTGTCTCGGCGACATGCGCGCATTATTGGCTGGCACAATCGTTATGAGATCGAAGACCTGGGCAGCAGCAATGGCACCTGGATCAACAACAAACGCCTGAATAACGAGCAAAAGCAACCGCTCAAGGTCGGCGATGTTGTTCGCCTTGGTCGCTGTATTTTCTTTGTCACTGTGGGGCCTGAGCTTTGGCAACATCCTATGCCGGATGGGCGCTATTTTTTGTATGCGACATTTTCGGGGAATTTTTTCCCGCTGGCCCGCCAAGGCGAGATGTTGATCGGTCGCGCTGATCTCGATCTTGGCTTTCGTCCTGATGTCGATCTCGGTGAAGAACCAGGTGTAGAGACGGTGGTTTCGCGCCGTCACGCCAAGATGATCGCGCAGCGTGGCCAGTTTGCCGTTCAGGATTTGGGTAGCACTTGTGGCACTCGTCTCGATGGGCGCGAAATTCCGGTGGGCGCTCAAGTGCCTGTCAAGCCGGGACAACACTTGTGGTTGGGTGGCTATACGCTGGCCTTTGATGTTATCTGAACCCTGTGCAGAAAGGAGGGGGCACAGATGTTGAAATCGAATGGTATTACGCAGGCTTCCGAGGGGCTGCCTGCGCGTGTGATCTGGGAGCCTGATGGCCGCGAGATGATCCTGGTCGCCGGGGGTGAGTGTATTATGGGGCGCAATGAAGGGCGTGAAAACGAGCGTCCTGAACATCGGATTTCTCTCAAACCATTTTACGTCGACCGCTACCCGGTGACTCAATCTGAATATCAACGCTTTGTCCGGGAAACAGGACATCTGATTCCCAGGTATGACGCCGGATGGGTGGACACGATCGGCTACAATTGGGATGCTGAAACGGGTTCACCTCCGCCTGAGAAACTCGATCACCCGGTCGTGCTGGTGAGCTGGCAGGATGCACAAGCTTATTGTGCTTGGGCCAAAAAGCGCCTGCCCACGGAGGCTGAGTGGGAGCGCGCCGCGCGCGGCAAGAACGGGCGTCGCTGGCCGTGGGGGAACCGGTTTTTGGAGAAAAATTGTAATACCCGGTTGGGGGCTTGGGGGAGCACAACTCCGGTGGGGCAGTTTTCTCCGCAAGGCGATACGCCCGAAGGCATTGCTGACTTGATCGGCAATGTGTGGGAATGGACATCGTCACTGTACCGGCCTTATCCTTTTGATGAAACTGATGGACGCCAAGACCCTGAGGTAGACGGCTGGCGCGTGCTGCGCGGTGGATCGTGGCACAACGATTCCAATGTCGCAACGGCGACTGCCCGGCTTGATGGTGATTTTGTCTTTTACAACAACGTCGGTTTCAGGTGTGCAGTTTCGGCAAGTGTGGTGCTCGACGCATTGTATGTGTCGTTTTTGGACGAACTGTAAAAGCTGAGGAGGAGCGGATGCTGCTTGCGGGGGACATTGGAGGCACCAAAGTCAATCTGGCCCTGTTTTCTGCCGAAAAGGGCCCGCGTGAGGCGCTGGCAGAGGCGACTTTTCCCAGCGCAAGTTACAAAGGTCTGAGTGAAATTGTGCGCGAGTTTTTGAACGGCGTCGACGTAGAGGTGCAGTCTGCTTGTTTCGGCGTGGCCGGCCCTGTTGTCGGCGGGCGTGCATCGATCACCAACTTGCCCTGGGTGATCGACGCGCAAGAGTTGATCGGGAGTCTGGGGCTGTCTGCGGTTTATTTGTTGAACGATCTCGAGTCGATCGCCAATTCGGTGCCTATCCTGGAAGTGAGTGACCTGTATGTGCTCAACCAGGGCAAGGCAGAGCCGGAAGCCGCTATGGCGGTGATCGCGCCGGGCACGGGGCTGGGCGAGGCCTTTTTGACCTGGGATGGGGGAAAATACCTAGCACATCCGTCTGAGGGGGGACACACCGATTTTGGCCCGATCGACGAATTGCAGATAGGCCTGTTGGGCTATTTACTCAAACGCTACCCACATGTGAGCTATGAGCGCGTGTGTTCGGGGCTGGGGCTGCCCAATATCTATGCCTATCTCAAAGCGAGCGGCTATGCCGAAGAACCTGACTGGTTGGCGGCCAGGATCGCCGGAGTGACGGACATCAACCCGATCATCGTCGATGCGGCGATGATCGGCGGGCAGACATGCCCGTTGGCTCGATCCGCTCTGAATCTGTTTGTGTCGATTCTTGGATCGGAGGCGGGCAATCTGGCGGTCAAAGTTCTGGCAACCGGTGGTGTGTACCTGGGCGGGGGCATCCCGCCGCGCATTTTGCCGGCTTTACAAGGTGAAACCTTTATGAACGCTTTTTTGAACAAGGGACGGTTCAAAGACCTGATGGCGCGTATGCCGGTTTGTGTGATCTTGAACCCGCGCTCGCCGATTATGGGCGCGGCAAGGTATGGTCTCGACCAACAGGGGTGATCGGTAAAAAAAAAGCCCCGCCGGCTTGAGCCGGCGGGGCTTTTTTTATGTCGGTCAGGCATGACCTTGTCGATCGCGCTGGGGCATACATTGTACTTGAGGCCGAGATCGACTCTGTCCGTTTGCCTGATGACAGGTCGGCGAGCCTGTGGTACAATGTGAACAAATCTAGGGTGGACAGGAGCTCGGACATGGAGCACGCTCAACTCCCTTCAAAAATCAATTTGAGACACAAACTTGTTTTTTTGTTTGTCCTGGTGACCTTGTTCTCGATGCTGGTCGCAGAAAGCGCGGCTTTTATGCTGTTCTCGCTGGCTCTTCCAGAGCGACAGTGGAGCATTCATATCGTCGTGGTTAGTCTGGTGGCTGCCGTCGTGGGCGGAGCGTTGGGAGTGTGGGCCAGCGGCTTGATCGACCACCGGCTTCGGCGTATCGCCGGCGTGGGACGGGCATGGCTGCGCGGCAACCTCGCCGCGCGCATCGCTGACCCGGTTCAGGATGATCTCGGTCTGCTGGCCGAACAACTCGATCTGCTGGCCGAGCACCTGGAGCATGACGAGCAAGACCTTGAAGGACTGCGGGAGCAGAATACGCGACTGACCGATCAGACGCGCGCACTGGCTGTGGTCGAAGAACGCAATCGCCTGGCGCGAGAACTGCACGATAGCGTCAAGCAATACTTGTTCAGTCTGGCGATGACCGCCGGCGGGCTGCGCGCACGCTTTGACACCCTGCTGGCGGGACGCTCGGCGCCGGCCGGCGGCGCGTTTTCAGACGATGAACTGGTCCAGATGTCCGAAATGGTGCGCGAGGTCGAGACGACGGCCCAAGCCGCGCAGCGCGAGATGACCCGCCTGATCCGCGACCTCAAGCCGGGCACGCTGGAAGAGCAGGGGCTTGGGGCAGCCTTGAACGATTACGCGCTGCTCTTTGGCGCCCGCGAGCACATTCTGGCCTACGTCGATGTGCAGGGCAACGATGCGATCTTGTCCCCATCGGTGGCCGAGGCGCTGTACCGCGTGGCGCAGGAGGCCTTGCACAATGTCGCCCGCCACGCCCGCGCCACCCGCGTCGATGTGCGGCTGCGCTGCTTGCCCGAGCAGGTGATCCTCACCGTGCGCGACAACGGCGTGGGGTTCGATCCTCAGCAGGCGCAGCGCGGGTTGGGTCTGGCCAACATGCAGGAACGAATGATGAGCATCGGCGGGCAGGCTTCGGTTGAAGGACGCCTCGGGCGCGGCACCACGGTCACTGCCCGCGTGGCGCTGGCCCATCCGGTCAGCGTCCGCCCCGATGTGAGCATGTCCAACCAGGAACGGCCCAAGCCGCGCATCGAAAATTGGGGCTGGTTGGGCCAAAAACTGGTCATTCCCGTCGGGCAGACTTGGCCCTGGCTGCCTGCCGATCAAATTTACTTGCGCCAGCCGCTGGTCGAGCCGGACGGCGAAGCGGTGCTGATTGGGGAGCGGCGTTCTGGAATTTACAGGAAAAAGCGCTTTGCCGTGCAGCGCAGCCAGCAACGCGTTCCACTCGTGCAAATCAGGCGAATCTATGCGGGCTATGCCTGGCGCTCCGGCGGCGCGACGTGGACGCTGCACTACACGGCGCGGTCGCGCGACTGGATGGTGCTGGCGCGGAACAATCAGCCGCTGGCGGCGCTGCAATCGCAGGGCCGGTTGATGAACGCCTGGAGCGAGCTGGTTTACGACGACCGGGGCTACCGGCTGGCGTGCCTCAAGGAAGGAAACGGCTGCGCGCTGATCGACCAGGAGGGCAACGAAATCCTGGCCGTCCGGGGCGGCAATGCCCCGCAGATTGAGTTGAAACGGGCCATCCCGCTGCCTTTGCTGGCGATGGTGGCGGCGCGCGTCGTCGATGATGCAATGTGGATGTCCAACGTGCCTCAGGCGGCTGAGGCTGTCGGGTAGCGTATCGGGTTTCGGGAGGAGGGTATGGGATGAGTAGCACACGATGCCAAGTTTGCGCTCAGGCGGCGACACACAAGTGCACCGACTGTGGTGAGGTTTT
>JAFGEY010000125.1 GCA_016931365.1 Anaerolineae bacterium | reverse complement strand
TACTACTATACCATATACACTTCGAAAATGGATCATTTTGGCTAACGTCAGATATTACCCCAAGAACTTTTGGGAGGAAGGTCTAGAAATAGCATAAAGCAAAGGGATTTGGTGCGCGAGCTGGAAAAGATGGGATGTGTGCTCATCCGTCATGGGGCCAAACACGACTGGTATCAGAACCCAAAGACGCAAATTTCGCAACCTGTTCCTCGTCATAAAGAGATCAACGAACGTCTGGCAAGACATATTATCAAAGTGCTGGGGGATCAAACTTGATCCATATTTTCACCAATGTGAGTCGCTGCGTCAGCAGTTTCAGTGGGCAGTGATAGTGTAGGCAGATAACAGCAGGTGTTCATCACCTGCTGCTTTTCTTGTCCGAGGAGAATATGATGACCTGGTTCGACCTCGTTTCCAAAGTCGAGTTGCACGTTCACCTGGAGGGCAGCATTCCGCTCGATGCGCTGTGGGCGCTGATCCAGAAATACGGCGGCGATCCGTCGCTGCCGGACCGGGCGGCGCTTGAGGCGCGCTTTCAATACCGCGATTTTCCGCACTTTATCGAGACCTGGTGCTGGAAAAACGGCTTTTTGCGCCAGTATGAGGATTTCACCCGCATCGCCGAGGCGGTAGCGCGCGATTTCGTCGCTCAGAACATCCGCTATGCCGAGGTCTTTTACTCCCCCTCTGATTTCCGCCAGCACGGTCTGCAAGTACAAGGGTTGACCGAGGCGATCCGCGCCGGGCTGGATCGCGTGTCCGAGGTCGAGATCGCGCTGATTGCCGATCTGGTGCGCGACAACCCGCCCGAACAGACGCTGCGCATTTTGGACCAAGTCAACGAGGTTAAAAGCCGGGGCGTGATCGGCATCGGCATCGGCGGAGCAGAGCAAAATCACCCGCCGGAGCCATTTGCGCCGGTTTATGCGCGGGCGCGACAGTTGGGGCTGCACACCACCGCGCACGCTGGAGAGGCGGCCGGCGCCGCAAGCATCTGGGGCGCGATCCGCGCGCTGAATGTCGAACGCATCGGGCACGGCACGCGCGCTTTTGAGGATGAAACCCTGTTGGACACATTGGCCGAGCGACGAATTCCCCTCGAAATGTGCCCGCTATCCAACGTGCGCACCAACGTCGTGCCCGACCTGGATCGACACCCGATCCGCCGCTATTGGGAGCGCGGCCTGGTTGTGACCGTCAACACCGACGACCCCAAGATGTTTGGCAATTCGCTGGCTCAAGAGTATGCCGGGCTGGAGCAGTCGCTCGGTTTTACGCGCGCCGAAATTCGAATGCTGATCTTGCAGGGTATTGATGCCTCGTGGCTGCCCGATGCGCGCAAGCAGCAACTCAAAACCGAGTTCCAGCGCGATCCCGCCTGGACGATGGATGATTAGGCAAAACGCTGATCGTAATCGCGCCGGAGGTTGACCTCCGGCGCGATTGTATTTACACCAGTCGTTGCAATTCGCCGCACCGGCTGAACAGGGCTTCCATCTCTCGGCGTTGGGTTTCGTCATCCAGCGCGGCGATCTCGCTTTGGACGGTTTGGATCGCAGCAGCGATGTGCGGCGACGGCTCGCCCATCAACGCCGCCACGCGCGCGCGGACCAGGTCGAGGCGCACCCTGGAGACCCGATCGATCGATTGCGCGCTCATCTGCGCGGCCATCGTTTGCAGTGACTCGTTCATCTGCTTGAGGTCGGCGGCGTCGACGGTGGAGAGGCTGTCTTCCTGGGCCAGTCTGCCTCCTTGGGCCAGATGGACAAACGCGTCGTAGGCGTTCATCCGTGCGTCGGGATCGGCGGCGTCCAGGCTGTGCAGCACGCCCCAGCCGATCCATAATTCGGGCGGGCGTCCGTGTGCGCCGCCGGCAGCCTTGTCGGCAGCCGCAAGTGCTTGATGCGCCCGGCGGCGGTCGCCCAGGCCGCTGTAGGCCAGCCCGCGCCCAACGTTCAGATCGATCCAGGCCGGTTTGAGTTCGGTTGTTTTCTCCAATTGCTCCTCGGCCCGTTCATAAGCCTCTAACGCCTGCTCCCATTGGCCGGCCAGCCGCAGCCAATCGCCCCAGTCGATCAATGGCCGAGGGTGATCCGGCGCGAGGGCGATGGCGCGTTCGATGTCGCGTAAGGCCTGGATCGTCATTTCTTCCTCGTGCCGGCCGAGCAGGCTTTCGGCGCGCGCGCGAGCCAGATAAACGTCGGCAGACTCGTATTCCAGGTCGCCGATCAACATGCTGTAATCGGCCAGCGAGGCGTGCGGGTCGCCCAGGCGCTCGTAGAGCCGGCCGCGCTTGATGTAGGTCTCGGTGCGCGATGGGTTGACGGACAGGGTCTGCGTGTAGCAGGCCAACGCGGTGGCGTGATCGCCGCGTTGGGCGCACAGATCGCCCCACATGTCATAGAGGTCGTCTGTTGCATCGACGCTCAGGTGAATGCGGAAAGCGGGATCGGCAGGATCAGCATCCAGGATGGGTACCTGGCCCGGATCGAGGGCCAGTTCCAAAAAGCGCTCTTCTTGCTTGGAGCCGGGGTTGGCGACGTGGTGGTAGAGAGCCTGGGTCGCAAAGAGCATCGCGCTGCGCGGCATCTGGGCTTGTGCTTGTGAAATGTGTCCGTGCGCACGCTGCAACAACCGTTCCCGTACTCCATCGTCGTGTGCTTGGGCTTGAGCGATCAGCGCGCGGGCAGCGATCAATTCGGCGGTGGTGCGGACGTGCGGTGGAGACTGATAGCGTTTGGCGTCGAGTGCCTTTTCGATCAGCGTTCGCGCTTTTCTGTATTCTCCCTGTTCGATGTAAACCTGACCCAATGCGTTGATCAGGGTCAGTTCTTCGTCGTTGTGTTTGATCGCCGACAACAGGTCTTGTTCGGCCTGGGCCAGCCGCTCGGCGATCACGGCGCGGTCGAACAGATAGGGCTTTTGGCCAAGCAGCACCCGCGCACGGGTCAAGCACGCCTCCCACGAGGTGGGAAGGATGTCGAGCGCGCGCTGAAGGTCATGCAGGGCGCGTTCAAAAGCGTCGCGCCCGCCGACAAAATCCTTGTCGCGCATACGCTGCTGAGCAAGCTGCGACCAGGCCGCGCCGCGCCGGGTGAGCAGCGTCGGATCGAGCGGGTTGCGTTCCAACGCGTCGCTGTACTCGGCCACGGCCTCCTCGTGGCGATCCATCCGTGCCAGGGCTGCCGCCCGGTTGGTGGCCTCAAACGCGCCGACGGCCTGGCTGGCCTTATAGCGGGTGAAAAGGCGCACCAGGTGGGCATTGGGGACTTGGAGCATCGCCGTGTAGGCCACGTCCAGCCCCATCGATTTTTCGTCATCGGCGGACTGGGGTTGGGCCAATTGGGTCTCGATGTGGGCGCGCGCTTCGGTGTCGCGGTAAATCTGCTCAAAGGCCGAAAAGGTGTGCACGCCGCAGGTTTCGAGCGTCTGGCCGGTGGGCGAGTCTTTGAACTGGCTGTAAAAAATGGCCCGGTCGACCCAGTAAAAGATCGTTTGCAGGTCAAAGCGGGTCTTTTGCGCCAGTCGCTCGATCTCGGCGTGGGCCAGGTCGTCGATGGTTTGCACATTTTCTACGTTCAGCCGGGCCGTCCGCACGCGGTCGAGGTTGAGGCACGCTTGCAGGTCGTCGTGCTGGGCATTTTGACCCCGGAAGCGTTCGCCCAACCAGCCGCTGACGATGCGATAGAGCGTGTCAAAGCCGCGTTCGGGCATCACGCCAAAGATGAACGATGCGCCATAGACGAACACGGCCAGCGAGATGTTGATCGCGCCCTCGTATTCGGCGGGCAGCACAAACCCGCCGATAAAGGAGACGATCAGCGCAGAAAGCATGCGCACGGCGATGATCAGGTGAGTGTCGATGCCCAGGTCGTCGTCGAGGTAGCGGCGCAGCGTGGTCTGGAGCATAAAAAAGTACGCGCCGAGAAAGCCGAAGAAGGTCGGGCGGATGTATTTGACCAGCGCATCGACCGACAGGTTGGGCAGCACGGCGGATGCGTCATCCCAGAGCAGTGTGACCAGGGAGATCGAGGCCAGCCACGCGCCGATGCCCATCACGCTTGAGGGCAGCAGCGACATCAGCAGATGTGGGCCGAGCTTCCACTGCTCGCCGAGCGCGCGCATAAAAAAGAAGGACAGGTCTTTGGTGCGGATCACCTGCTGGTCGGAGGTCAGCTTGCGGCGGACGTGCGTGTACCAGTACAGCAGGAGCATCACCGGCAGGTAGGGCACGGTAATGATCAGGCTGGGGATCAGGAAGGTTAAAAATGGGCGGCTCATAGGGCACCTCCTTCCGCCTTTTGTTCCATCGTGGCGGGTTCAGGCGACCACTCGATCTGCCCTTTGAGGGCCATAATGATACTTTTGACCTCCGGCGACAGTGCGCTCAACGCCTGCAAGATCGACTCGATCTGTTCCGGCCTGGACTGCGGGCGCATCAGCTCAAAGCGCAGGGTTTCGACCTGCTTGAGCAGATCGATCCGCTCGCGCGGAGCGAGCGATTTGAGCGTCGAAACGGCCTGTCGAAGCGGGGCGATCTGCCGGGTGGCTTCCGTCGAGGGGATGGGCAAAAGGAGCTGGCCCTGACGGCGCTGCGTCGATGCCTGGTGGCTGGCCCGGTTGAGCGCCTTTTGCGCCCCAGCGCGCACCTGCCCGTCGGGATCGGTGGTGGCGATCAGCAGCGCGTCGAGCGCAGATTGGTCTCGAATGCTACCCAACTGTTCGACCGCCTTGCGCCGCAGGTAAGTCGTTTGTTCGTCTGCCTGATCGGTGGCCAGGTTGATCAGCAGCCGCCGCGCCATCGCCTGCTGCTGGCCGAGCAAGCCCAACGCTTCGATGGCAGTCTCTTTTTGCGCGCGCGCGGCGTTGGGGCGGTGCAACACCTCGTTGAGCGCATCCAGGGTGGTGTCCTGGGCAATGTGCGTTTGCAGGAGCGCGCGTATCTCATCGGACAGGCCGGGGAGCGCCGCGTCGATGGGCGGCGGCGACTCGCTATCGAGCTGCGTCACGGTGGGCATCGCTTCGACCCAAGTGGTCGCCGGCAATGAGACGATCTCGTTGATGGATTGGAATACCTCCGGGATGCTATCAAAGGCATCCTCCACGGCCATATGACTGGCGGCTGGCGTTTTGGCGACTGGCGTTTCCTGCACTGGCTGTCCGGCCATCGTCAGGGCAAAGCCTTTGTCGTCGCTCTGGTAGAGCAGCGGTCCGGCCCAGTCAAAAGCATAGCCGCGTCCCGGCGATTCCTGCAAAGCCATATACAACTGCCGACGCGCGCGGGCAACGGCGGCGGCGGCATTCAGCCCGCTGACCAGCGCGCGGTAAAACTCGACCGCGAACTGCTGGCTCGACCAAACGGTGGTCGTGCCATACGGGCCGATCACCACCGGCACGTTTGCCTGCTGTTGGAGCAGATAGGCCGGGCTGCGCGCCGGATCGCCGTTGGGGACAGCGGTGCCATTGCACGCACTGAAATAGACGACTTGAGGTTTGAGAGTTTGGCAGGCTTGAATCAGGTCGCGAAAGGGCGCGGGCTGCGCGTCGAGGTAGAACCACGGCTGGTTCTCGCTTACCTCGATGTGGCCGATCAGATGCAAAATGTCGCACTGCGCGATCTGCATCCGCGACAGAGTTTGCGCCAGCGTCGCGCCGGGCGGGTAATCGATCGGGCGGACAAAAACCTGTCCCTCGCGCTGGGCCTGATTGAGCACACTGTAAATCGCTTCAGCCTCCTGGTTGGCCTGAAACTGGGGGATGTTGGCGGCGAGGACGACGATCTGCACTGGGCGGCCAAAGGCGCGTTGCAGCGGCTGCGGCCCGATGCGGCTCAAGCGCACTTGAGGGAGCAGGGAGAGGAACTGGTCGTGATAGATCAATTCCCAGAGCAGCGGGCGCAGGGCCGGCGCGCGCACGTCGAGGCGAATGTGCAGATAGTCTCCCTGGTTGAGCAGCCCTTCCACGTCGCTCGCCCAGGGGTGATCGCCGATCAGTGCCGTGTAGAGCCGCTGTCCCCAATCCTGAGCCTCGCCTGCCGAGGTGCTGCCCTGGCTGACGTGGTGAGCAAACTCGACGGCCTGGTCAAGCGGCAGTGCGTCGACCGAAAGGGGTGCTGTTTGAGAGGCCATTTCGGTGACACAACGAACCGTGTAGCTCTCACCGGTTATGTCCAGCGAGTCGTTCAAACTCGCAGCGTTTGCCAAATTCTGCAAATTTGAATGGTCCAGCGTCAGGGTGATGTTCCGTTCGTTCATCCTTTGCCTCCTCGTTCGAGGTGCAGTGTAGCGTAACAATACGGCACGTAAATCAAACCCAGGAAATTCTTGCGTTTGAGCAGGTCGCAGCGAAAATCATAGATGATCCGACCGATCGGGTCGCCGTTCAGGAATCGCTGCATAAAGAACTCACCAAAGTATTTGCCCAGATGTTCATGAATTGGCACTTCGGTGCCAATCACACCGGCGGCGCCCAGCGCGCCAAAGCGGTGGACGAAGGATAAAAAGGTTTCCGGCGTGTATTTAGCGGTGTGGCAGCCGTTGAGCACAACCAATGGAGCCGTTCCGCTGGCCTGCCATGTCGCGCGCAGATCGTCTTTCAGGTAGGCTGGGAAGAGCGGGTCGCCCGCGCCGACCTGGAGCCATTGGCGGGTGCCTTTGTTGCCGCCGTGGCAGTAGAAATAGGCCAGGGTCATTCCTCTGCCAAAGGCCTCGATCAGTGCATCTGTATTTTGGGCGGCAGAGTTGACGTTCCGGTCACCGTACATCGTAGACTGGCGGCTGCCGACGATGGTTTGAACGATCTGCGCGTGGGCAGGTGTCAGCCCGAGGTCGGGGCCAAAGGTCAGGTGCAGTTGGGGCGAGTCGCCGGGCAGTGCGGTGATGACCGAGGTGTATTCATTTGGCGGGCGCAGCGGCTGTTCGATGATGTAGCGAAAGCCCCAAAAGCCGTAGGGACAGACGATGTAGGGATCGTCTTTGTGTGGGCAGTTGGCGCGACAACCTTCGCCGTTGACAAAATGTTCGCAAACCCGGTTGCGGCCAGGATGGAAGCGAAACGGGCGATCATAGAGCATGGCCCAGGGGAAGGTCATATCCAGGTTGAGACGTGCGATCTGGAGCACCAACGGAGAATCCTGACCTTGCTCCAGGCTTTGGAGTGTTTTGCCCAATGTTTCGCATTGATCGCCGAAAAGATGCTGGTAGAGCATCTGGCCGTCTTCGGCCAGGGTTTTAAGCCCCTCAGTAAAGGTGTTGTTATTGAGCGGAGTGTGGGCATTGGCGTCGTACAAGTAATCGACCCGCTCCACCTTGCCCGCTGCATTCTTGAGTTCGATATAGCAACTGCTGTACAACACCTCCCGGTATTCTTCGAATGCTTTGCCGATCAGTTGCACATTGATCGCGGGTAGTTGGCCCAGGTCGAATCCCTCGCCGGAGAGGCCGGCGCGCTGCGTTGCACTCCGCCCGTCGCCAACCCAGATGCAGACGCGGCGCTGTTCCAATGCGTCGAGGTTGCTCAGATCGGCAGAGAGCGTGTATTCGCACTTGCTCCACCAGCCTTCGACGGCTTTTTCGGGAATTTCGCCCTCCATCGGGGCGACGTGGGCAAAGACCTGGTAGGACTGGATCAGGTTTTCGCGCACGTACACGCCGAGCCGGAGCCGGCACAATCCGGTCTGCACCGGCGTCACCAGACGGAAGTAGAGCTCGGGCGTGGTGCGGGTTTGGGAGAGCGAGATGCTTTTTTCGCGCTCCAGCAGCAGAAAATCCTCGCTGTCCAGGCGGAAAATGACTTGTTCACCCGAAGCAACCAGTGCGGCGATGACCCTCGATGGCACTTCAGGCTGTTTGCCCTCGACATTGCCTCTTGAGTCTGGCGCACCGATGTTGACCGCAAAATGATACAGTGTGTTGGCGGCCAGCGCGCGCGTCGGCGCGACGGGGGCCTGCCGCCCGTCGGCGAACCAGGTGTTGACCACGCGCCCGCCGTCGACGGCCTCAGGGCTGGCGGCGTACTGGTCCACAAAGTCGGCCAGGCTGCCCACGCCGCGTGTGACCCCCTTGGTATCGGCGGAACGCATCACTTGCCCTTTTTTGCGAGCCAACACCCAAGCCGGCTGTCCATCCTGGGTCAAGATCAGCCTGGCGCTGGTTTCGGCGGGGAAGGCGCCTTGCACGGCAGTCCAGGCGGCGTCGGCCAACTCGAT
>JAFGEY010000015.1 GCA_016931365.1 Anaerolineae bacterium | reverse complement strand
GACCAGGGCCAGGACGAGGGCGCCGATGATATAAGCGCGTTCCTGCGATTCGGACACCTGCGTCCGGGTGCGCCACAGCCGGTAAGCAAAGGCCCCGGCGACGATCGCCAGGATCATCTTGAGCACGGCCGCCGGGTCTTGCAGGCCGAGCAGCGCAATATAGTTGTTCCAATCGAGGCAATCGGTTCGCTCCAACGTCTGGGCGCTGCCCAAACCGATTTGGGCGAACCAATAAGGAATGCACGTCGAGCCTTTGGGCCTGATATTCCACTTGTGAAGGCTGACGTAAAACGCATGGAAGACGGGCCACAGCCCAAAAACAATGATAATCAAAAACGCAGGAAGTAAAAAGAGGTAAGCGGTCAGAGACTCTTTGATCTTGCGTCTCCTACGACCGCTCAAAATTCCGTGTGAGGGATTGGCTGGATAGTCTGCCATCCGCACTCCTTTCTCACCCGCCAACGCTGGCCGAAAAGCAACATCCAGATTATAACATGAAACCATATGCCCGTCAAAGCATTTGCCGAATCGAGACACCATCGTTACATTCAGTTGCCCCTCCCAAGCAACTCTCCCGGTGGTACAATGGAAGAGAAACCGCCCGGTTTCTTATCCATTCCCATACCACCAGGAGGTAAATCCATGTTATCCGAAATCGAACAGTTCCACAAATGGCTGCGGCGCAAAAGCCCGCACGCCAGCACCCCCATCCATTACGCCAACGACCTCGATCTCTTTTTCACCTGGCTCGACAAGCCGCCTGATGCGGCGACCTTTCAGGACATCGACTGCTACATCGAACACTGCCAGTCGGCGGCCGAGTGCGCGCCGCCTACCCCCAGGCCGCCCGGTTTTGGCGACCCGCCCTGCACGGCCGGGATCAATGGCAACGGCGTACAGGTGATTTGCGACGGGGACGATCCGATCGATGGGCAGTATTTGAACTACCTGGTCGATGTCGTCGCCCAAGTGCCGCCGCATCTGGTCATTCGCAATCCCTGGCCGCGCAGCCTGGTCACGGTCATCAACACGTTCGAGTTGCAGCCCGAACCGCGTTACAGCGCGCCCGGCGGGGAAAGCGGCAACTGGTCGAGTGCAGCGTTGCCCTACAGCACCGGCGCCAATGGTACGCACGAAGGGCAGATCGCCAACTATCAGATGGGGTTGCGCTGGCGCAGGCTCGACGACCAGCCGCCGGTGTGGACATTCGACGAACGTCCCTGGAACGTCGGGCGCGATTACGGGCTTGGCGCGATTGCGAACAGCGCCGAGGGCTGGTCGGTCAGTCACTACTACGAGACGGCATCGTCCGACATCGACAATCCCGACCGCTATGGCGATCCCGACGACAAACCGTGCAACGGGCCCGGCCTCGATGGGCGGTGGAACCTGCCGGCCTACCAGGTGCAGGTGGGCACGCACTGGACGATTGAGTGGGCGCAGCAGTGGGATGTGTGGGTCAAAGTTTGCTCCGAAGCCCGCTGCGTCCATTCCAGCGGCGTCTGGCAGCTCGATCTCGATCCGTGCAACAGGGGATGGGCCGGCTGGCGCCGCGAGGATCACGACATCTATGAGTGGCAGCATCGCTACGATGGCTGGCACATCATCGACCTGACCCGCTATGGCAGCCCCACCTGGTACTATACCAGCTATGCCGTCCGTTCTTCGGGAGATGGCATCAACTGGGGATCAGTGTTGGACGTAGTGCCGGCGCCGGTGATCGAGGTGCAGAGTGTGATCCGGAATTGATCCAAACGCAACGTGCCGGCGGTTGACCGCCGGCACGATAAAAACCTGCGCTGGTTTGCTGCTCCGCGTGTTATGTGTGGTACGGCGGGCCTTTCGGCTGCCGCTCCGCGTCTACCCGCTGCTGCACGCTCCTGGCCCACTGCTCCAGCCCCTCCTGCGTGCGCACCATAGCTGCCCACTCCCAACGCCCGATGCGCTGGGCATCCTCTCGCAACTGGGGCATGATGTTGCCATAGTTGTCTTTGAGCCAGCGGTACCACCTGGGCAACACCCAGCGCGGCTGCCAGACGACCAGTAGGAAGCCAAATCCCAAGAGTGGTCCTACCCCACCACACAGAAAATTGCGCGCAACATCCGGATTTGGTATCCAAAAGGGGATCAGAACCATCGCGCAAAGCGCCAACCCCACCGGAATCGATCCAAAGACAAAACTGGGAATAACCACTGTGGGAATGCCCTGCATTGCAAACCACTCTTTCCCAATGCCTAAGCGTACTAAAATTCCCATCGCTATACCTGCCACTCCCAAGCAACATATTGCAACATCAACGCAGGCAATTTCGTTACACACACAATCCTCTTTTCTTGAACTCGGCAACCGCAATGCATCTCGAACGGATCAGTATGGCAAAGGCTCGGCCGGCCCCACCTGCTGGTACTTGGGCCAAAGATTGTACCGGTCATAAAAGCGAGGAACAGCCCAGTACTCATAGATCACTGCCACCACCACCCCGGCCACAAAACCAGGCGGGCCACCAAGAAACCACCCAACCCCAACGCCGGTGAGCCAACCCAATCCAGACCCACCTGCTGTGACTAGCATCCTGCCGCCAAACTGTCCAACATTCAGGTCGCCCGTGAACATCATCGGCACGTCGCCTACTGCCTGCAGACCCAGGTCAATGCTCAGACCGATGCCCAGGCCAAGCAGTTCGTTCTTGAATGCGCCTTGGGTGAACCACCCCTGCATCCGGTTGATCTGCGCAGATTGGGCGACAAGACTCGATGTCCCTGCCTCGTACTGCTCCTTGATCAACGATTGTTGATTGAAACGCCACAGGTAATGGCTCAGTTCGGAAGTCTGGGCACCTCTTGCCGCAAATTCTACCTGGCTTGTCCACCGATTGATGGATTGAATGAACTGTAGCGCTTCAAGCGTAAGGGTGCGCGACCTGGCTTGATGAAGGTTGCGTAGCCTGGCTGCCGACCTGGCTCCAAAAAACGCACCCGCTTTGCCTTTGACCGTCTCGATGATGGAGGATTTCCCCAGCTCAACCAGTGCATTATCGCCGGCTTGCGCGGGAATGCTTCGATAGGCGCCACCTATACTCACCCCCACCGGCGCTCGCGGCACGCTGACCCCGGCATAAATCCCTTGTGTGGAGTACGGGTCATACCACCCGGCGGCGGCCCGGTACAGGCCCATTGTAGCATCCCTTCGCGCGCCTGTCCAGAGCCGGTCGGTGAGGGTCAGCGGCAAAGTGTGGGTGATGATCTCCCCGAAGGGATCATACCACACGCGGCCGACCTCATTGCCGGCGGCATCTGTAACCAGAGAGAGGGAACCTGTATGATCGCCGTGCAGGTAGTAAAGGTCGCCGTCCTCGCCCTTGGGGCCGACGCGCATCGCGGCGGCGTTGCCGGCCAGGGCATAGACTTTCTGCACCGTCGGCTGTGGCACAAGTGGCACGGCATCATAATAGATGTTGGCGTCGTTACGGTGGGAATAATCGGCCCACTGGTTGGTATAGTGCGCGCCCTGCCAGGCTACGTGTAACGTGTCGCTGATCAGTACCGCGTCCAGAACCCCGCCGTCCGGGATGACCGGCGGCTGCGTGTCACGCACCACCCACCCTTCGGCGGAGTAGCCGGACAGGTTGCCGGCCAACGGACTTGAGCACCGCACACCTCCTGCAAGATGGGGGATGGGGTTTGATGCACCGATCGTACTGCAAAGGGGGTCACGACGTACAGTGCCGCAGGTCACGGCTGTGAGTCACTTTCGCGGCTTTGACAAACCATAGGCCGTGTGATAGACTAGATTGATGCAACGGTGTGTATCGCCAGTGGGAGAAAAAATGTCTTTGGGCTGGAGTGCAATTGTCTTGTGGGCGGGGATGCTGGTTCTGGCTTGGAGCGGCGCTCGCGTGCAGCGCAAAGCGGCCCAGGATGCGCGCCCGCGCCCGCAGGCCATCCCCCCCTTGGCGATCATAGGCGGGTTCATCTTGCCCGGCCTTGTTGCTCTGTTCCCCTTTGTCCTCCTTGACAACAAATATGCCCTGGCTGCGGGCGGGCTTTTTTTAGGCCTGCTCGTCGTTGGTGGTTTTTGCGTTCTGACAGGCCCGGATCGATGAGCGCCCTGGCCCGAATTCGCCCCCTGATCGCCGATCTGGGCTGCTGCGGCGCAGTTGCCTGCCAGTTGCCGGTGAGTGCGCGCTGTGCCGAACTGGCCCCTTCCGAGGCCAACACCTTGATCGTCGCCGGGCGGGTGACGGCGGCCTTTGCGCCCGTTTTGCGCGAATTCTACGCACAGCTTGCTGCGCCGCGCTGGGTGATCGCGGTGGGCACGTGCGCGCTTGCGGGCGATATGTTCGACACGATCCCGGCGGCAGAGGTCATCCCGGTCGATGTGAGCCTGCCCGGCTGCCCGCCGTCGCTCGACGCGCTGTGCGCCGTTTTGGCCAGCCTTCCACGGCGGAGGCGCGCATGAGCGACCCGGCTTTGCTGGCCGCTGTCCAGACGCGGTTTCCCGATCTAGAGATCGCGGTTGGCGGTTTTGCTCAAGAGCGCGTGTGGACGTTGAGTCCATCCAACCTGGCCCAGCTTGGCGAATTCTTGCGCGATGAAACGACGCCGCGCTACGATCTGCTACTCGACATCAACCTGATTGACGATCAGCTTGAATATCAGCTTGTTTCGCTGTCCGAGCGGCAGCGGCTGCGACTGCGTCTGCCCTGCCTGCCGCCACCGCACAGCCTGGCCTTTGTCTGGCCCGCGGCCAACTGGTTGGAGAGCCAGTTGTTCGACTTGCAGGGCGTCTCATTTCAAGGACATCCTCAACTCGGCGCGCTCTTTGCCCCAACGGATGTGCCCGGCGCAGGGGCTGTCTGGGCCGGCGAGCGGCTGCCGACGAGCGTAAACGGGCTTTGCATCGACCTGGATGTGGACGGCGGCGTGGTGCGCCGGGCCGCGCCGCGCCTGGGCTATCGACGCTGCGGGCTGGAACGCCGCTTGAGCGAGCGGCCCTACGCACGGGGCAGTTTGTTGATGGCGCGCCTGGATGCGTCTGCTCCGTTCCACGCCGACCTGGCCTACGCGCTGGCGGTGGAGGCCCTGCTCGGCGTGGAAGCGCCGCCCAGGGCGCAGTATGCGCGGGCGATCGGCGCCGAGCTGGCCCGCGTCGCCTCGCACCTGATCTGGTTGTCGGGCCTGGTTCAAACCGTCGCCGGGTCGATCTTTGCCGCTTCGGTGTACGCCGCACAGGGGGCGCAGTCGGTGCGCCATCTTTTCCAACGATTGGGCGGCAATCCCAGCCTGCCGGACATCGTCGTGCCCGGTGGTCTGCGCTGCGATCTCGCGGCCGGGTTTGAGCGCGCGCTGCGTGATCTGAGCGTAGAGTTGGAAGGGTTATTGCTCGATCTCAAACGGATGCTTGCGGCAAACGCTGCCTTTCTCGATGGTCTGGGCGGCATTGGTGTGATCGATCCGGGCACGGCGCTGGGGCTGGGCCTGACCGGGCCGTGTCTGCGCGCGACCGGCATCGCCTACGACGCGCGCCGCTCGTTTCCCTACGTTGGCTATGAGGGGCTTGATTTTGAGGTGCCTGTGACGAATAATGGCGATGCAAAAGCGCGCTTCCGGGTGCGGATGGCCGAGATGCGTGCCAGTCTGGACCTGATCCGCCAGCTTGAGGCCAGGTTGGTCGAGACGGAGGGACAGCCAGTCGACGCCTTTGCGCCGGGCAAGCTGCCGCCAACGCTGCCCGAAGGCGCGATTTACGCCGGCGTCGAGGCCCCGCGCGGTGAGTTGGGCGTCTACCTGATCGCCAACGGGACGTGCCATCTGGCTCACGCGTTCGTGCGCGGCCCGTCGCTGGCTAACCTCTCAGCGTTGCCGTTGATGGCGCGCGACGTCCCGCTCGAGCAGGTCGTTACCATTCTGGACAGCCTGGATGTGTCAGTGGGCGAGGCGGAGCGATGAGCGGAATCGGCGAATGGCTGCTGCGCTTGCTGGCCTGGAGTTTCGTCTATGCGGTTTTGTTGCTGGGATACTCCGGCCTGACTCGGGCGGTGTCGGCGTGGGTGCGGCGTCAACGTCGGCTGTGCCCGACCATTGGATCGCTGCCGGGGCGGTTGAACTTGGTGCAAGGGGCAGGGATGGCCGTTGCCCTGGCCGCTGGCGCAATGATCCCCCTTGCACCGGATGTGGCTTGGTCTGGCAGAATGCTGTCTTTTCACCTGTGGGGTGATGCGGATGCGGCTTTGCTCCTTGTGTTGGCCTTGCAGTGGATTGGAATGGCGCTCTTGTCGCTGTCAGCGTCACCGTCGAGGTGGGGGGAGAATAGCGGACACGTAGCGATGGTCGCCGGTCGATTGGGCGTCCAGGCTGTGCTGATCGTGTTGCTTGTGTTCAGTTTGCTCTTGACTTCAAGTGTGCCCGACGACTTGACGACTCATTTGACTGCCTGGATGTCTGCGCAAGACGGTGTGTGGTTGGGCGTCGTTCAGCCGGTTGCTTTTCTGGTTTGGCTTTTTGCTACGGCGCCGTCTCGATACGATGGTCGCGGGCGTTCGATGCCCGGCGGCCAGGTGTTGGCATTGAATCACGCTTTGCTGACCAGTATTTTTTTTCTTGGGGGATGGAGCGGGCCGTTTGTGCAGACCTGGCCCTGGCTGGGCGGCCCGTACCTTGCGCTCAAGGTCGGCCTGGTCACAATCTTCTCGACCTGGCAGGAGGTGTCTTTTCCGCCGGTGATGCGGGAGCGTGGCGTGTGGGCTGCCTGGCGCGTCGCTGTGCCGGTGGCTTTGATCAATCTGTTTGTTACGGGCCTGGTATTGGCCTTGATTTAGAATCTATCCTGAAATTCGCTCCAAGCCCCGTCTCGGGGCGATTTTTGCCTCCGGAAACGGGGGCGAGAGCAATTCCGGGAAAGGTACCTGGTTCTATAGGAGTCGAAGCGGTGATTGTTTCCCTGGCCTTTGTGCTCCTGGCTCTACTGGCGGCGGTCGGCGCTGTTGGACTGTTGGTTTTGCGGCGCGTCGATCACTGTGTGTGGGCCTTTGGGATCACCTGTGCAGCATTGGGAGGGCTGTACCTGCTGCTCAACAATCCCCTGGCGGCGGCAATGCAGGTGGTGAGCCTGTTTGTGATCGGCAGCCTGCTGGCCGTGGGGCTGCGCATGACCCAGGCGGCGGGCGCGTCGCGCGCGATTGGGTGGGCGGTGCCCGTTGGCCTCGCTCTGATGGTTTTGGCTGGTTGGGCGACTCTGGCAGGACGGATCGGTGCGCCGTTGGTGACTGCGATCCCGATCTGGGCAGCGCGCGAGGATCGAGTGCTCGCTTTGGGACAAGAGCTGCTGCGCGATTACGTAATCCTGTTCGAGTTGTTGGGGTTTTTTCTGCTGACTTGTTTGGCAGGGTTCGCGTATGTGCGCCGATCCAGCCGTTCGATTGAAGGGGAATCGTGAAAATGACGATCACTCCTAATCATTATTTGTTATCGAGTGCCATTCTTTTTATATTGGGCCTGATTGTTATCGCTGTGCGCAGGCAAATTTTGGTCAGATTGCTCGGCCTTCAATTGATGTTCCAGGCGGTCAATCTGGCCCTGGTTTCCTTGAGCGAGTGGTTTCAGGTGTGGGAAGGTCAGATCGCCATTCTGATGATGATGACTCTATCGGTGGCCGAGTTTGCCCTGGGATTCGGCTGCCTGTGGGTTCGGCGCAGGGCAGATGAGCATAGTATGCCGATTCGCGGCGAGGAGCGTGTGGAAAAATGATCTGGTATCTGGAGTGGTTGGTGATCGCTTTTCCTTTGCTTGTTGCAGTGTTGAACGCATCAATTGGGCGGCGGCTTTCGCAGCGAGTGCAAACCTGGATCGCGATCGGCGGGGCCGCCGGATCGATGATGGCTTTGTTGCCGCTGTGTCTCAGCCAGGTGTTAGCGCCGGGACTGGCGGGACTGTCCAGGGCGCTGCCGTGGGTCAGGTTTTGGGACGGGATGAATTTCATCGAGGCTCCGCTGCGGCTTTACATCGACGCGCTGTCAGCTTGGATGGCCCTGGTTGTCGCCGGAGTGGGTATTTGGGGGCTGGGCCGGGTGGCGATAGACGATCAAAAGTCCGATCACAAGCCGCGTTGGCTGTCTCTGGCATTGGTCGATGGATTGCTTGCGTCGATCTTGCTCATTGTTCTAGCCGACAATCTGTGGACTGTGTTCTTGGGCTGGTCGCTGGCCGGGTGGTGTCTGTACATATGGGTCGGCCGTGAGCGGTTCTCGACGAACTGGCTACTTTGGCTTTTGGTCTGCGATGTGGGGTCTTTGCTGGCTCTCGGCGTACTAGTACAGAGTTTTGCCCATCTTTCCGTCGAGGTGTTATCTGTGCCGCTGGCACGCGCGCGTCTGTCGGGCTTGCTGCCCTATGAATCCACCCTGCCGGCAGCGCGACCGTTGTTGTTGTGGGCGATGCTTTCGAGGTTGGGGCTGCTGTTGCCTGTCGTGCGCATCGTGCAGCAGTATAAACGCCGCACGTTCATCTTGTTTGCCGTGTTGGTCGCCGTGCCGGGCTGTGTCGTGTGGTTGATCCGGCTGTCATTGCTGCTGTTTCCGCTGGCCTGGTGGCAGGTCTTGATCGCGTTTGCACCGGCGGGTCTGGTCTGGCTTCTGGTAAAAGGACATGCGCAATTGACCTCGGCAGGGCGGTTTCTGATCGGGCTGGAAACACGCATCGCACATGCGACGATGGATCGGCTCTCTCGTTGGCTGCCTGGCGGGGACTAGATTGCTGCATTGATATCGACTTGATATGGTCGGCGCGGCCGGCTTGTGGTATAATTTTGGCAAGAGTTGGTATTCTATGGAGACAGGAGTATGGGATGGAAGAGGGGTTTGTTGTACGCTTTAGGGGGGTGCGGGGCAGCTATCCAGTTCCTGGTGATGCCACACTCAAGTATGGCGGCAACACCTCGTGCGTCGAGGTTTGGGCCGGAGGACGGTTGATCATCCTCGATGGGGGCACCGGCGTGATCAAACTTGGCAATGACCTGATGAAGTGGCACAACCGGACCAAAGCGCCGATCACGGCGACGATGTTTTTCAGCCATACTCATCACGATCACACGCAGGGCTTTCCTTTCTTTGTGCCTGCCTACCAGGGCACGAGCACCCTCTATATGTTCGGCCCCAGGACGTTTGATCAAGACCTGGAAGAAGTGCTCTCGCGCGCGATGCTGCCTTCGAGTTTCCCAGTGACTTTGTACGAGTTGAAAGCGTTCAAGATCATCAGCAACATCGATGATCGGGAAGCGGTGTTGATCGGCCAGGAGAACGAGCCGCAAATCCGCAACATTTACCGCGATCCCCTTGAACTCGATCAAGACACCGTGCGCGTGAGCATTATGCGCAGTACCTTCCATCCGTCGGGCGGGGTCAGCAATTTCAAGGTCGAATGGAACGGCAAGAGCATGGTCTATGCGACCGATATTGAGGGTGTGGTGGGCGGAGATACGCGGTTATCCACGTTCGCACATGGTACCGATCTGCTGATCCACGATGCTCAGTATACGACCGAAGAATATGTACGCTATCCGATGCAGGGGTGGGGACACTCGACGCCCGAAATGGCTACCCTTGTTGCCAAGCAGTCAAGGGCCAAGCAGTTGGTGCTCTTTCATCACGATCCCAAGCATGACGACGCCAAGCTGGACGCGATGCAGATCGACGCGCAAAAGCTGTTTTCTAATACACTGATGGCCTATGAAGGACTGACGATCAGGCTGTAACGATCCCATAAAGTATAGCCGCCCCTGGCAGTGCCAGGGGCGGCTTTGTTTAGCCTGTTGTACGACGTTCAAACGTACCGGGCGGTTCGATGTTCGCTTGAGGGAATATCTGCGCGAGAAAATCGAGATCTATTCCGGCATCGCCAGGCGCGTTTTGGGCGACAGGCTCGTCGGGCAATATCAGGTTGGCTTGCGGTGTTGCCGTCGGAGTGAGGCTCAACGTGGGTGTTACCGTTGGCGAGGCGGTGGGTTGAGGCGGCGGTGCTGCAAGCACCGGTGTGACCAGCGGTAGCGAGGTCGATGTGGGTGCGGGCGTCCAGGTGGGGGGCCAGGTCGCCGTGGGGCGCTGGTCTGGGGTGCTAGACTGAGTAGACCTCAGCAACGCCGGGTCGATCAGGCTCAAGATCAGGCTCAAGGCGACGACGGCTGAAAAGATGTAGGCAATGGTTTGCAACGTGCGGGTGCGCCGGGTGCGACTCATACGGACCAGGTCCTCCAAAAGAGCGATTCAATCGCCCCGCAGCGAACTGCGGGGATTGCAGGGCATTATACCATCGCCGCGCGTCGACGGCAAACGAAGGCCCGGCAACTTTTTCTAGATTTGCTTCTTCAGTACCCTCGCCTCGACGCCCAAGACCTCGAATCCAAACCACTCATACAGCCGGCGCGAGCGGGTGTTGTCTTGCTGTGTATTGAGGGTGATCCCGAAAACACGGTGCGCCTTGAACCGCTCGATAGCCTCGGCAAGCAGCCGCACGCCAATTTGCTGACCCTGCCATTGTGGGTGCACGGCAATGCGCGACAGGTGTCCATGCCGCCCGATCGCCGTGCCATAAGCATACCCGACAATGTGATCGATTTCGGCGACGATCAGAAAGGTAGACTCCCGGCCTAGCTCGTTCAAACTTGCCACAGTATGATGCCAAAGTGGGTCGTCAAAGGCCAGGCGGTCGATCTCGACCAAGGTGCTCAAATCGGCTCGAATAGCCGGTCGGATGATTACGTCAGCGTTGCCGGCCGATGGCACAGCTAGATGCGTTTTTTGCAGGGTGATGATCGCGTCGGTGGGGCGAAATCCGTTGGACAGTAGCGCCTCGACCAGCCAGGGTTCGGTGCCGAGGTGAGCCAGTGTGTCAACCGCACGATGTCGTAACACCTCGGTCGCGTAGGGCAGCAGTTCAGACAACGTATCCAAGACGGGCCAACTGTTGCGCAAGGCAAAAATGTTCAGACGAGCGACCGTTTCCGGCTCAACAGTCAGGCCGAAAATGCAACCCAGCCTGTCCTCCTGCCTGGCTAGAAGGGTGGGGTGCTTGAAGAGGATGTCGGGCAGTTTATCCCACGACACCTGTACCGAGAGGTGTGTGGCAGTGGTCAGCAGTTCGTCAACATCAAACCGATCTTGGATCGAAATCTGGCGTATATGCACGATATCTCTCGAAAAGTTATGACAGAAACCCGGTTTTTGACAAAACCGGGTTTCTTGCGCCAAATAAGAGGGCCGAGGATTGCCTTCCAAGCTGGCAAGCTGGTCTATTCCTTTTGCATGCTCACTGTAACGTGCCATTGGTCAGCCGAGTCTTTTGGCACGGCCATATCGTCGGTCACTGGCGTGTACCCTTTGGCCAGGGCAAAGACGGCATAGGTGGTGCCGCGCTTGACGCCGATGTTGGTGATAAAAGTGCCTTCCTTGTCGGTTTGAGCCACGGCGTGGATCAGTGTTTCGTCGTTGCCGCTGTCGATGTATTGCTTGACCGTTACCCCCTCTTTGAGGATCACGAAATAGGCATTGGGAATGCCTCGTTGGGCATCGGCGTCGATGATGATACCCACGATCAGCACTTCATCGCCGCCGACCGTGTTCCCGTCGCCGGGCGCGCCGGCGGCGATCTCAAACGAGACCCACATCTCATCAAGCGTGGGCACTATGGCGTCCCAGTCTTCCTGCAGAGCGAGAAAAACCACGCTATAGCCGCGCGATCCGCTCACCGTGCTGAACAGCACGCCGACAATGTCGGTGCCATCCTTGTTGTACTTGAAAAGAATGCCGTGCCAGCCGTTGTCTTGGGCTTCAGAGCTCTGTAACTCGACGTTAGGCAGCGAGTTCGATATGCGCTCAAAGACCATCTCGGCCTCTTGCTGCGCGGTATCTTGCGGATCGGCGTTGACCATTACCAGCACAGCGGCGGTGTCTTGCGGATGCGAGAACTGCACCGACGAATCGCTCTCATCGATCAGCCAGTCCTGGGGATAGTTGATCGAAAAACCGAGTGTATCGTTGGCATAGGTGACCATCGCCCCCGGTTGGCCGCCGTCACCCGGCGTTTTGCCCGGCGGCGTCTTGGGCAGGCCCACCGCGCCGATCACGGCAAAGTCCTGGGTTTCGACCATTGCGCCATCCAGGTTGACTTGGACTGCATAGTCGCCGGGCTGCCACTGTCCCTGCGGCTTGAGGCTCAATCCCACATAGGTGTTGCCGACAATGTTGTCGCGCTCGGTCAGCCCAATGAATGTGCCTTCCTGGTACCACCGCGCCGAGACCACGTTTTCGGCCTTGAGATTGGCCACCTGGATCGAAACGGCAAAGGCGTCGATCTCGCTAAAAGTGTTCGTTTCGGCAAAAGGGCGGCCATCTTCGGTCAGGCCGCGGCACAGGCTGACATTGACAATCTCGGGCTTGGCTTCCGGCGCCGGCGTCGGCGTGGGAGGAACGGGCGTCAAAGTCGGTGGTAGGGGCGTCGGCGTCGGCGGCACAGGCGTGACTTTGGGTTCGTCTGGACCGATCTTGATGCAGGCCAGCAGCAAGATCGATAACAAGGCAATGGCCCCTAGTACTCGCGCAAATTGATTCTGGTAAATAAAGGTCCGGTCTGTGTGGGGGATTGGTTTATCAAATCCAGTTTGACAGAGTGCCCGCGAAATCCAGCGGCTTCTTGGCTTGGACATAGTTCCATCCTCCTCAGTTTTCCGGCATCGGCAAGATGCCTTTGGTGCGCCAGTGATGAATGTCGATGAGCATACTCTCGCTCTGGTATTTGGCCCAGTTTTCGGCGCCCAGGCGCAACGCGTCCTCAAAGGTCAACCCCGCGCCCAGCACGGTAGTCTCGACGAAAATGTACTGGTGTGAACCGTCGTTCGTTTCACTGGCCACAAATGCATGTCCCGGCACAATCACCAGCAGCGGATTCATATCCATCGCCTCGATTGCTGCAGCATAGAGCGCGGCAGTTTCGATACAGTTGCCCGCTCGCTGCTGGATCGTTTCGGCAGGCAGCCGCACGCGTTGGACAAAGGTCTTTTCGGTGCTGGCCAGCGAGACGGGAGTGCTGACGTAACGAATCTGGTAATCGTCGTTCAGCACACGGTAGATGGCTGCCAACTGGGGCAAGACGCCTTCTTCTCCGCCCTGGTAGCCATAAATCGCTTCGCCGGGCATATACTGCGTGGCGTCACGCAGCAGCTTTTCTATGGCGGGCGATGCGGGCGTCACCCAGGCGGCGACGTACTCTCTAAAGTCACCCACTAAATTGCCGTTTTCGTCGACGATGACCACCACCAGGTCGCGCTTGGACATCATATCGACCGAGATCGACTGCTCTTCAACCAGTTTCTCGGTGCCGTCTTGCAGATAGGTGACAATATAATGAAACGAGGCTACCTGCCCTTCGTTGAGTTGATCGCGCGCGCCAGCTTTCATGATCGGCGTTTGCTGGATTGCGACCGTTTCACCGGGGGCAAGGTCATGTGTATCGATCGCTTGATCGGTGAAACCGGCGATTTCGGAGACGAGTTTGAGTTTGGCTGCCGTCGTGCCCCGGTTGGCGAGAGTAAAGGTGGCAAAATTCTGCTGCTTGGTCGTCTTGCCGAGCAGGTGATAGATCGCTGTGGGCACCTTGTTGTAATATTGCACCTTTATCTCAATCTGCGGTGGCGGGGTGATGTTAGCCGCGCTCTCGGCGGTGGGCAGCGGCGTGGGCAGCGGGTCCGGATCGGGGTCCGGATCGATGTTGATGCAAGCGAGCAGGATCAAGGTCAGCAGAAATGTGGAGAGCGCCAGTCTTGGGGTGCGTCTGGTTTTACGCATTGTGCGTCTCCTACTTGAAGGTGATCGAGTTGAGGAAACGCTCCAACTCGACCAGGGCATCATCGTAAACGCTTTCGTCGGTCAGCAGGGTAACCACGTACAGGGTGTCACCCTGTGCAAAAATGTGATCGACGCCGTGCAGCACGACGGGCACCTGCGGGTTCAGCAGGTCGGCGCTGACATAGACGTAGGCAAACTGATTGCGCCGGGCTGCGCGCCCGCGCCAATCGACCGTTTCGCCGCCCAGGAACTGGTACAGCTCTTTGTCTTGCAATCGACGCTGGTTAAGCGTTTTGGCGACGGCGTCCAGCGCGTCCGTCGTCTCCGACGCGTCGGAGACGACGGACGCGCTCACTGTGATCGTCGTCTGAAAGCGCGCGCCTGCGCTCGGGTTGGAGATTTTCAAGATGTCCGGCGCGCTAACCTGCCCACGGCTCCAATTGTAGCCATAACTGGCGCTCAGCCCTTCGACCTCAATGTGCACCGCACGCGTCTCGGCTCCTGCCTTGACGCCCCAGGCCAGCACCAGTGCGACGAGAACAACGATGATGACCATCAGTTCGGCATAACGGTCGCGCGGGGTGCCCCCGGCTTTGCCTTCAATCGCGGTTTTTGCCATTGCAGCCTCCTTTCTATGCCGACAGCGTCTGCCCGGCGTCGACGCCGGAGAGGGTGATTTCATTGGCACGGCGCATCAGGTACCATAGGGCGGCGAATGTCGCCACAGCGACGACGGCGGCCAGGATCAGACCCAGGAGCGGGTTGACCTTGAGCCCCACCTGGGTGATCTCGCCGCGTGCCCAGGTGAACAGGCCGTTCAGCACAGCGGCGATCACCACACCGAGCGATTGCCACCACACCGGCTCGACCTCAAACTTGGCGCGCCCCAAAAAGTAGCCGGTGATTCCGGCAAAGCTGGCCTGGGCCAGCGTAGTCACGGCGATACGCACAACGCCAAAATACAGGTCGATGCCGCCGTTGGCGATCACGTAATTGATGTTGAGCATCGCTGCAAAGCCCAACCCGGCGGCAGTGCCATACACCATACCATCGATGCGCTCATCAAACTCGGGAGTCATATAGACGCTGTAACGCACGGCAGCGTATTTCAAAAATTCCTGAGTGATGCCGATGACCAGGATTGCCCCGACGATGTTGGTCAGTGTGTTGGTTGGTAACCATTCATTGACCCGGAACAAGCCATTGACGACGGGAATTGCCACAGCATTGCACAGCAGCATGCCAAGCACAAAGATGCCAAACACATACTGCTTGGGCTCAGGTTCCAGGCGGTCCTGGCGGTAGAAAAAGACCATCCAGATCGCGGCCGGGATCAGTGCCAGCAGCACACCGATCAAGATCAGCGCTATCCCATCGAGCTTGGGGTCGGCCAGCCAATCGATGAGGGCAACAAGGGCCACAAAAACCAAAATTGCCCCAATCTCCACCAGGCCAGACGCCCAAAGCCCTTTATGTGCTTTGGTGACATTGGCATAGTGTTCGGGGCAATAGAGTCGTCCGCCGAGGATTTGGGCGTCGTCGTCCAGGGGTTTGTGGCAGACGCAGCAGATCCGTCCTCCAGTTGACATAGTTGGCCCTCCTGTGCTTTGCACCAGTATCTTGGTATGTTTGCATTAGTTTTAATGCCAGAGGTCATTGTAGCATTTGCGAAAGGTTGCTTTCATTGTAACAACATTTGGAATCCTTGTCAATGCTTCGTGCTTTTCCGATCTGCTCAAACTTTGTGTGCGTTGACAGTCTCTACCGGATAGTGTATAATGTTACCAATCAGTGGCATTTTATACTACAAGTTTTCAATAATCATAGGGAGCAAAACATGACGCAAGAAGCCCATGAATTCAACGTTTTGGTCGTAGACGATGATGAAGATGTTGGATACCTCTTTGAACGGCTCCTTGGAGGTCCTCAAGAAGTCACCATTGCCGCCGATGGTTTTGATGCTCTCGAAAAAGCAAAGGCCAAGAAATTCGATCTGATCTTTTTGGATGTGCGACTCCCCGGTATCGATGGCGTCGAGACGCTCAAGCAGCTCAAAGAGGTTGCACCGGATGCAATCGCGATTATGATGAGCGGCTACGAAGACGTCAAGGAAAAGGTCAAACAGGCTTTCGCCCTCGGTGCGCAGGATTTTCTGGAAAAACCTTTCCGTGATGTCAGCGAGATTATGACCATCGAACAGGTTGCCCGGTATCTGAGCTTGCACGAGCTTACCGTGCGTCGTTTGGCCCGCGATGGCGAGATTCCCGCATTCAAGGTTGGTCGCCAATGGCGTGTCAAGCGCGAACTGTTGGACTCGTGGATCGAGCGTGAGGCCTACCGCAACCTGGGTGAATAGTGTCAACCCGCAATTTGATTTTTCGGGTCTGCTTGCTGCTTATTCGATCTCGTGTTTGCCAGTGCGGTGAGTTGACTGTCGTTACCCAACAAGGCTGACGGGGCGACCGTGTGGGCGTATGGAGGAACTGGGGTGCCGAGAGAAAGAATCCTGATTGCAGACGACGAACCACATGTTCTTGGTCTTTGCGCGCGCATCATCGAAAAAGAAGGATACCTGGTCACAGCCGTTCGGGATGGTTATACAGCCATCGAGAAGGCTCAACAAGAGCCTTTCGATCTGTTCTTGACCGACATTCAGATGCCCCAGTTGGATGGTCTAGAAACAGCTCAGCTCGTCCGCGAGGTGATTCCTAACATCGTTTGCGTGGTGATGACCGGCTATGGCACGATGGAACGTGCGATCAAGGCCATTCAGCTTGGCTTTACCGAATTTGTCGAAAAGCCGTTCAAACCCCACGATCTGAGTCAGGCGATCAACCGCGCTCTCGAAAAAGAACGTCTTCGCCGCGAAAATACACGCCTCAATGCGCTGGTACCCCTTTTTGAGATCAACAAAAAACTGATGTCCAATATAGCCCCCGATGTGCTTGCCCAACAGGTGCTTGAGGTGACCTGCAAAGAGTTGGGGGCCGATATAGGCACTTTGTTGCTCTATGGGCGCGATCAGCATTTGCGCGTCGCGGCTCTGATCGGCATTGACGAGGCACGGGTGCCCGAGCCTTTGATCAAAGAACTGCTTGACCGCCGTCAGCAGGTTCTGGTTTGTGCCGACACGGCAGACGCGCTTTTGGATCAGGAAATGGCCTGTGATATTTCGGCCCAAGAATTGGCGACAGCGTTAGTCGCCAATCATCTGCTCTTTAATCCCTTGTTGGCGATGGATCTGCCGGTCGGCGCGTTGGTGGTGGCCAAATCTGATTCGAGCACCAAGTTTGCCACCGGAGACGCCGAATTTTTGTCTGTATTGTGCGGTCAGGCGGCTATTGCGCTTCAAAACGCCCGCTATTTCGACGACATCCAACGCGCGTACAAAGAGTTGCAACGCGTCGATCACATCAAGAGCGAGTTCATCAACATTGCTGCCCACGAACTACGCACGCCGCTGGCCATTTTGCTCGGTCACGCCGACCTGTTGGCCGACGAGATCGTAGAGCCCTCGCAGCGAGAACGGATGCAGATCGTCGTTCGCAACGCGCTGCGATTGCGTGAACTCATCACCGCCTTACTCGATATGCGCCTGCTGCAAACGGGCGAGCAACGGGTTACCATTACTGTCTTTGAGCTGTTCGAGTTGATTGATGATGTTTTGCAGGACCTCCGTCCCTTTGCTGACGGGAAAAGGCTCGATCTTGCCGTCAGCATACCCAATGACTTGGCCCCGATCCGTTCAGACCGGCAAAAAGTGCATATTGCTCTTGGTAACCTGATCCGCAATGCGATCAAGTTCACCCGGGCAGAAGGTAAGATCGAGATCGAGGCCCAAGATCAGGGCAAAGAGGTCTGGATTTCGGTGCGGGATACGGGTGTCGGCATTCCCGAGGAAGAGCAGGAGAACATTTTTCGCCCCTTTTACCAGGTCGAAGATTCGCTCACCCGTGAACATGATGGGATCGGTCTGGGACTTTCGATCACCAAAGGGATGGTCGAATTGTGTGGGGGGCGCATCTGGGTGGAAAGCAAACCGAATGAGGGGAGCCGGTTCACCTTTACTTTGCCCAAATAGGGCGAGAACGTCCCCTACTGTCAGACCTCCGAGCTTGTGTGAACCCAAGGTTCGCCTGAAATCTCGGAGGTCTTTGCTTTTTATGTCTCGACGGGACCCCGCTGCGCCATCTGTTGCGTCATCTGCTGGCGCAGCGTTCGCTGGACGGCCTGTAGCAGTGGGCCGCGCTGCTCGTAGCCCTGCTCGCTCAGTTCGGCGATGCCCAGATAAATCCGTTTCCGACAGCGTCGGGTCAGCCCCAGCAATAACCGTCCTATGGCCAACTGACGGGTGGAAAATTCGTCTTCGTCAGTCCAGACTTTGCCTTCAGGCCAGCGCCGGCTCAGCACGTAGGGGTGGGTGAGCGGCTGATTGAGCCGTTCCCACCACCCGCTGCTGCCGATGTCCAGCCAGAACTGGACGTCGACCGGGCGGTTGGCCATCAAAAAGGTGTACGCGGGCATCATCTGCACGGCTCCGGCCGTCTCCAACTGCCAGCTTGCGACATAGGTTGCCGCGATCACCCCTCGATCCACCATCTCAACGTATTCCTGCCCCAGTCGCCCCGGCTCTAGCGTGTCACCGACGGTCTGTCGAAACTTGTAGATCGACTCGATCAGGTTCTCGGTTACGCGCCCGGCGTCCAGGTTCTGATAAAAGCCGAATCCCGGCCTGGACAGCACTTCTTGGAACAGCCGTGCGATCAAATCGTCCAATTCCAGGTGCAAACTGACCTGCCCGGCCAGCCAATGGCGCAAGCGCTCAAAGCGTTCCCCAGCAACAAAGCTGATCCGCTGTTGCATAGCGGGGCGGACTTGATCGAAACCGGAGAATTCGGGACGGCCCTCGTGCGAGCGGTAAGCGATTTCGGCCAGCAGGCGCGCGCGCACCAGGTCCAGTCCATCGATGGCGACCATCAACGCTTGCGCCACGTCAGCGCGATCGGGACAGCGCCGCCAATCCGGGTAGGCGAACGGCGCCAGGGTCAGCAGACAGTGCGCAGCCGGCTCGTCGATCAAGGCGCGAGATGGGCGGTGCGAACGAGCAGGGATGTTTCGCTCCGCTAGCGCGTTCGACAGTGAAAAGCGCAACGCATCGCCCAAAAAGGGGGCCAGTACAGCGATCTCTTGCGCGGGCACGCCCTGTTCCTGGATCAGGGAGGCGATCTCGTCAGCGGCCCAGGTGAGCATTTGCGGCTGGAAATTGACGTGGCTAAAGGTGAACGCCTCGGTCGGATCGGCGTCTCGGGGTGGACGGGCGCGGGGCGACGCGGGGAGCAGATCGGCAGCGACTTGGTCGCCCAACGACTGCACGAGGTGCCAGCCCAGTGCCCCGACCTGCGGCGACGTCACCCACGAATTGGTCAGAGTCAACCCATCCTGGCATGCCCAACGCAGTTCGGCGGCGCTGCGGGCGTCGGCGCCGAGAAAGGCGCGATACCCGGCCTGTTCGTCCATTACGACCAACGCGGTTTCGCACGCGGGCAACCACTGCCGGAGCAGATCGTGCGCGCGCGGCGAATCTTCTTCGATGTTGTCGACGATCAGATGCCGGTAGTGCCCGAACAGGTACTGGCGAAAGGCTGGATCGACAAGCAGGTGCTCGAAAAAAACCTCGATCTGCAATGAAAAATCGAGCAGGTTGTGCTCCAGGCAGTAGGCACGAAAGCCGCTGGCGCAGGCTTGAGCCAGATCATAGTGCCGTTTTTGTGCGCTCTCGCCGCCCCAGGCGCGCTTGAGCCGCTCGGCGATCTCGGTGTGCCGGAAGCCCACCAGAGCGGCTTTGTTCAGATCGTCGATGATCTGGCTGCACAGCCGGTTGCGGCGGATCGACAGCCCGTCGAACAGGCCGCGCTCATCGTACGGCTCGACGATGCGCTCCATATAATACTGCGTCGTTTCCAGCGTTAGAAACACGGGCAGGTCTGCCGGGTGTCCAAACCCGGCCCGCTCGGCCACCTGGGGCCAAAACAGGTCAATCATGCGCCGGGCCAGGCCACTGACTGTCACCACATCGACCTGGCTGCCGGGCAGGTCGAGTTCCCACAGCGCATCATAGTAGGGTTTGCCCAGCGTTCGCTGCGGCACCCAGACCAGAATCGATCCGGCAGGGATGCCCCGCTGGACGAGCTGGCGCATTCGCCGCACGGCGAGGGTGGTTTTGCCCGTCCCGGCTGGCCCCTGGAGGAAAAAGAGGCGCTTGTCGGGCGGCGGATCGATCACCTGGTCGATGGTCTGTTGGAGCAGCGAGTGCTCGGAGTTCCGGTCAGAGTTCAACGCTACACCCCAATCCTGGCATGTCCGAGGCGATCAGCCACCCTTCTTCAAAGCGAAAACTGTGCCTGGTCGGGTCGTCGATCAAATCAAAGTGCCCGTCCAGATCGCCATAATGGACGTTGGGGCTGCTCAGGGCAAACCCCAACCCGGCAGCGATCAGCAATGCTGGTTCGTTGATGCAGCCGACCATCGTCGAGAGGTGCGCCGCGCGGGCGATGGCGTCGATGTGGGTTGCACAGCGCAACCCGCCGCACGTTGACAGCTTGACGTTGAGGCCGTGGGCCATCTTGTGGCCGGCAATGTGCAGCGCCGACGGCGGCCCGTGGACGCTCTCGTCGGCCAGGATGGGCACCTTGCTCTGTTGCGTGACTTGGTTCAACGCTTCCAGGTCGTCGGCGGGTGTGGGCTGTTCCAAGAATTCCAATTGACCTTCCAGCGCGCGCGCCACGTCGAGCGCCTGCTGCACGGTGTAGCCCTGATCGACGTCCAGGCGCAGGGTGAGGTGGGGCAGCGCGTCGGCGACGGCGTGCACGCGCTCGACATCCAGGTGCGGGTCAAGCCCTCCTTTGAGCTTGAGGATGCGAAACCCGCGCCGCGCCCAGTCGCGGGCCAGTTCGACTGTCTCCTGAACTGAGGCAATGCCGACCGTGATCGAGGTCTGGATGCGGTAGCGGTAGCCGCCCAACAGCCGATGGATCGGCAGCCCGGTGGCCAGGCCGATCAGGTCGTGAAAGGCAATGTCAAAAGCGCACAGCGCCGGGCGTGTGGCGCCAGCGACCTGAGCCAATTCTGACAGGGCGTGCTCGACATTGAGCGGGTTCAATTCCAATGCCCGATCGGCGCAGGCGCGGCAGGCGCGGGTCACCTTTTCCAGCGTTTCGCTGCTGACGGCGGGCACAAAAGCCGCGCAGCCCCACGCCGTTCGCCCCTGGCGTGTGTCGATGCGAATAAACACTGCCGCCGTACGGTCGATCTGGGCATGGTAGGCGGATTGGTAGGGGTGGGCGAGCTTGAGTTCGACAGGGGTGACTTGAACCTGGGTGATTTGCATCTGACACCTCCTCGGTGATAGGAATTTGCTTTTCACTATTGAGGTAGCTGCACCGTCTCCTCACGGCCATCATAATAGCGCACCGTGACCGATTGCTCATCGGGCGCGACCGTCACCTCGCGCACGCCCGAAAAGTGATAGTCGTCCCACAGCCCTACGTCGCTCAGACTGGCTTCCATTTCGCCTTCAAACGTCATCACCACCGCGCCCGAAAGCGTGTCTACCACCTGATAGTATGTGGTTTGCTCCAGCTCATAGAGGCCGCCGTGGGCGTTTCCCTCTTCCACCCGCACTGTGAATCGCCCCATTTCTGGTTCCTCTCTTTTGCAAATCGAGATACAGATGGTGTTCGTCGATGTATTGCTCAACTGCCTGCGGCACCAGATAGCGGATCGACCGCCCTTCGCGCACGCGGCGACGGATGTCGCTTGAAGAAATGTCGAGCGTAGGTGTATCTACGATGTGGATCAGGTTTGTCACGCCGGGCAGCAAGCGATCCAATTCGGCCAGGTTAACGTTGTAACCGGGACGGCCCACGGCGACGATCCGGCACAGATGTATCAACTGATCGGGCTGCCGCCAGGAGGGCAGCTCAGCCAGCGAATCGGAGCCCAGCAAAAAATAAAGTTCGGCGCGCGCGCCCCAGTTGTCGAGAAAGAGGCGCACCGTATCGACAGTGTAGGAGGGGCCCAAGCGATCGATGTCGACGCGGGACAGTGCGAAATACGGATTGTCGGCGGTGGCCAGGCGTACCATCTCCAGGCGGTGGCGGGGATCGGTGATCGCCTCGTCGAGCTTGTGCGGCGGCAGCCCGGCGGGGATAAAGATCATCCGATCCAGCTCCAGGCGTGTGCGCACTTGTTCGGCGACGATCAGGTGGCCGAGATGAATCGGGTCAAAGGTGCCGCCGATCAGGCCTACCTTGAGTGAGTCAGTCATCAGCATGAACCTCTGTATCAGCATCGACCTCTGCATCGGCTTGGACATTGGCCTCAACGGACGTTTTCTTTTTAGCCAAGCTCTGTTTGAACAAGTTCTGCTTGAACAGCCCTTGCCCCCACGCGCGCAGGCGCGACCATCCGCGCTGCAAGACGGAAGGCTCGCCCGGCGCTTTCGATTGTCGAGGCAGCCGCAGCGTGTACTCGCCCTGCCAGGCGCGGGTGAGCGTCTGGCCCAGCGCAAAGAGCAGCCAGAGAAGGAAAAACGCAGCCAAAGCCATCGCCAGCACGCCGATCGACTGGGCTTGGAATTGCTCTCGCGCGCCGCCGATCAGCCCACTGACGCCGGTTGCCGTTTCCCCCCGGTTCCAGCCCTGCCCGGCATGGCCGTCGGCGAACAGGCCCACGGCCAGCAGGCCCCACAGGGCGGGAATGCCGTGCGTCGCCACTGCCGAAGTGGGATCGTCGAGGCGCAGCAAGTGATCGACCGTGTATTGCACCAATGGCACGAGCAGTCCGGCTCCAGTGCCCACTGCTAACGCGGCCCACGCGGGCATAAAAGGCGCGCCCGCGCCCACCGCGATCAGCGCGCTGACCACTCCGCGCGCGACCATCAGCGCGTCGGCCCGGCCCGTGACGAGCCAGCTAAAGGTGCCCGAAACGAGCGCCCCGCCCGCCGTCGCCAGCAGCACGCTGATGACTGTTTCGTAGACGTTGATCTGTGGCGGGTTGGCGATCATCAACGGTGTGCTCAACCCCCAGCCGATCCAGCCGATCAGGGTCAGCCACGCGCCAAGCGTCGCCAGGACGGGCATATACAGCGGCGGCATCGGCACGGGGGAGCGATCTTGTTCATCTGCCGGAGAGGGGGTGTAATCGGCACGCGCCCGGCGGCGGATGCCAAAGGCCAGCATCCCGGCGAATGCGCCTGCCCCGCCGACCAGAAAGATGGGGCCGATGCCCCAGGCATCGACCCAGCCATGCCCTAGTCCGGCACTGACGTCCAATGCCGCCAGCCACCCACCGCCCCAGGTCCAGTTGCCGAACACGACACAGATCAGGGCGATCAACACGCCGCCTGCGAGGAGCGTCACCGGCCCGGCGCGCCCTTGCAGCGACCAAAGCAGGATGGCAATTGCTGTGGTCAGCCAGGGGAGTTGGGCCAGAAAGAGCATCAATGCCGTCGGTGTGGCAGCCGGCCCGCGCAGCATATAGCCGGTCAGACCGAGCATCCCGCCACCCAACGAACCCATTGGGTTCGCGGCGTCGGCGGGGCTCCATACCCACTCGCGGACGAGGCCGGACAGATCGGGATGATCGAGAAAAAAGCCAACCCCGCCAAATTGGAACGCAAAACCGCACAGCCAATAGCCGATTGCGGCGATAGCCAGGGCCAACCAGCCGACGCGGATGACGGCCGCTGTGCGCTCTGGCGGCGCTGCACCGCAGGCGATCAGCCCCAGGCCGACCGGCACGAGCCAGGACAGGAGCACAGCCCACCACTCGAACCCGGCTGTACTCGATGTTCCGTCGTTGGCCCAGACCGCCGGGGCGATCAGCAAGGCGATGATGGCTGCAATCAAGAGGATGTAGACGCTTCGACGCACGATCTCCTCCCACACGGTATAATGTGGCATTATACCACACAGCGCAAAGCAGGGGCAATTTCGTTTGACCATGCTCCTCCTTTATGCTACAATATCGCCCAGCCTGAAAAATGAACAGAAAAGATATGCTTGATTTATCAATTATTATTGTCAATTATCGAACGCCCGACTTGCTGCGGGATTGTCTGACCTCGATCTATGCCAGTGTGGAGGAATTCTCCTTTGAGGTCTATGTGGTCGATAATTGTTCCGAAGACGAGAGCTGCGGGATGGTCGAGCTAGAGTTTCCGCAGGTCAGGTTGATTGCCAGCCCAACCAACGGTGGGTATCCGTATGCCAATAACCTCGGGCTGCGCGCGCTGGGGTTTGCGAACCCAGATGAAAAATCAGCTCCGCTCGATCAGTTGCCTCGCTACGTGCTGCTTCTAAACGCCGACACCCGACTTCCACCGACGGCGCTGGCTGACGTGATCGCCTATATGGATGCTCACCCCGACACGGGCATCGTCGGGCCACGGTTGGTGCGGGCCGACGGCTCGCTCGATAAAGCCTGCCGCCGTGCATTTCCCTCGCCGGCCGTGTCGTTCTACCATATGATCGGCCTGTCAAAGATTTTTCCCAACAGCGAGCGTTTTGCGCGCTACAATATGACCTACCTCGATCCATCGCTCTCGACCGAGGTCGATGCTGTGAACGGTGCGTTTATGATGCTCCGTCGCGAGTCGATCGTCCAGGTGGGACTGCTCGACGAGACCTTTTTTATGTACGGCGAAGACCTGGACTGGGCTTTTCGTATCAAACAGGCCGGTTGGAAAGTCTTTTACAAAGCCGACGTCAAGGTGCTGCACTACAAGGGCGCGGCCAGCCGTCACAGCCGCAAGGCACGCTATGAATTTTATCGCGCAATGTATCTCTTTTATCGCAAACATTATGCACAGTCGATGCCCTTTTGGGTAGACGGGTTGGTCGTGCTTGGTATTTTCCTGGCCGGCGGATTGCGCATAGCCGTCGATGCGGTGCGCGGTCCTAAACACAAGGTCGTTCGAGTGACAAGCATTGGTGCTGTGGAGGATCTGCCATGATCGAGCGGATCAAGGCCAACGCTGATACACTGTTTACATCGATCCTGGTGCTTGCCGATGCGTGCTGGATTGGCGTTGCCTTGTTTGTCGCTTATTACCTGCGCCTGCTGATCCCCTGGCCAATGCCGCCCGAGAACGTTGGCACACTTGGAGATTATTTTGGGATGATGGTCATTCAGATCGTATCTGTGCTGGCCGTCGCCTTTTTTTACAACCTGTATCACGAAGAACGCGCCCGTCCCTGGGTGGACGAAATGGCTGCCGTCGCCGGGGCCGTGTCGATCGGGACGCTGATCGGCATTGCGCTGACCTCCTTGATCTTGAAAAATACCTTGCTCGATTTTGATTACTCGCGCGGGATGATAATTTATGCCTGGGCATTGAGCATCTTGCTCGTCGGTTCGTGGCATATGCTGCAGCGTCGGATGCGTGCCTATCTGCGCGGGCACGGCTGGGCTGAAGAACGGGTGCTGGTGGTGGGCAGCGGCGAAGTGGGGCAGATGATCGTGCAAAAGCTGCTGGCTTCGCCCGAAACCGGCTATCGTGTGGTGGGTGTGGTCAATGGCAAGCCGGGAGGGCGCATTCAGGGCGTGCCTATTCTGGGCACGGTTGAGCAACTGCCCGAGTTGATCCAGGAGCACAACGTTGCTGAGGTGATCGTCGGCGAGCCGGAGCAGAGTCACCAGGAGTTGCTGCGCATCATCTCGCTGTGCGACCGCGGCGGGCGGGTCAACATTAAGATTTTCCCGGACTTTTTTCAGATTATGGCCACCGAGATGAGCATCGGCGATCTGAACGGTCTGCCCTTGCTCACCATTCACGATACCAGGATGCACGGCTGGCGCAAAGCGGCCAAGCGCGGATTGGATCTCTTTGGTGCGGCCGTGGGGCTGACCTTTTTGTCGCCGGTTTTTGTGCTCACTGCATTGGTGATCAAGCTCGATTCGCCCGGGCCTGTCTTTTTTGCCCAGGAGCGCATGGGACTTGACGGCAAGCCGTTCTGGATGATCAAATTTCGCTCGATGCGCCAGGATGCCGAAAAAGATGGTCCCGGCTGGACCACCGAAGGCGATCCGCGCAAGACCCAAATCGGCTCATTTTTGCGCAGCAGCAACCTCGATGAGCTACCGCAGTTGATCAACGTCCTGCTGGGCGAGATGAGTCTGGTCGGCCCGCGCCCCGAGCGCCCGGTGTACGTGGAGCAGTTTCGCCGCAGCATCCCTCGCTACATGGATCGACATCGTGAAAAAGGGGGAATGACCGGCTGGGCACAGGTCAATGGCTTGCGCGGTGATACGTCGATTTCGGAGCGGATCAAGTACGATCTGTGGTACGTTGAAAACTGGTCGCTGTGGTTGGACGTCAAGATTTTGCTCCGGCAACTTTTTTCGTTCGGTGGGAGAAGAAACGCTTACTGATTCTGACCGCTGACCGTCGACGGCAGGCCTCCAATGATGGTTCCGTCGTCGGGCAGTCGGCGGTCGGTCGTCTGTGATCGATCTCAGTTCAGGAATTGATTATCCAGCCAGGGCAAAAGCAGTGCGAACAGCGCGGGGATGCGCTCTAGCACAAGCGCATCGAGGATTAACTTGGATTTTGGCTCGCGCTGGATGATGCGACTTATTTCCATCCCATCCCAGATCTCAAAAGCCCGACCCAGGCGCGGCGTGCGCTTGAAAATGTACGTGTTTTCGCCAAAACGGCAGGTAAAACGCAGCGGCGGACGCTGTTGATTGCGCTCGCTGTAAGCGATTCCGGGCGTGAGCAGGCGCAGAACTTCTGTTTTTTCAGGCAGGTGTGCGAGCGGGTAGGCAATCTCGTTCAGACGCTCGGTATCCCGCCGCGCGGAGAGCAGACGATAGTGCGCACCATCCAACGTTTCAAAGTGTGCTTGGGACGCAAACAGCCCTTTGAGTACCGTCTTGCCAGCCTGGGGCGAAGCATAAGCTTCCTTAAAAATGGGGAGCGACCCTTCCAGGTCAAATGTTACCAACGTATCCGGTTCGAGATAAATGTGGTCCATAAGGCCTCCCGATCTTTTTCATCTTACTGGGTAACTGCTCACCTTCCCGGAAGTTTTTGCGGTTTTGCACAGGAATCTGTGCCCTGAATGAATGTTCAATTACGTCAATTTATCAAAGGATAACTTTCGGGAAGCTAGGCTGAGTGGCTACCTTGCTGGAATTGTGCGGCTAGTATAACAGGTTTTGAGTCAGGTGGCAAAAGATCGCTTGGTGCGTCAAGTGCTCCTGTTTATGGAGCAGGAAAATCTCATCGGGCGCGGCGACATTGTCGTTGTCGGCGTGTCCGGCGGGCCTGATTCGTTGTGCCTGCTGCATCTGCTCTGCGAGCACCGCAAGACGTTGGGCATTGATTTGCATGTAGCGCATCTTAACCATCAACTCCGTGGGGCTGACGCCGACGCCGACGCCGAATTCGTCGCTCAATATTCGGCGCGTCTTGGCCTGCCCTGTACGATCGAGGCGCGAGATGTGGCCGGCGTTGCGCGCAGGCACAAGCTGGCCGTCGAAGAAGCGGCGCGACGCGTGCGGTACGCCTTTTTGGGCGAGGTTGCACAGCGGGTGAGCGCGACATCTCGGGGATCGGCGCGTATCGCCGTGGCCCACAATGCGGACGATCAGAGCGAGACGGTGCTGATGCACTGGCTACGCGGCGCGGGGTTGGCCGGGCTGCGCGGGATGCTGCCCGCCACACGCATGTCCGGGCTGCGGCTGGTCACATCGCCAACATCCGACAGTGATCTGTGGTTGGTTCGCCCGCTGCTGCGCACGCCGCGCGCCGACATCGAAGCGTACTGCCGGGATCGCGGTCTGTTGCCTCGCTTTGATCGTTCCAACCTGGACACAACTTTATATCGCAACAAGCTGCGCCACGAATTGCTGCCGTTGCTCGAAAATGAGTACAAGCCGAATTTCGGCCAGATTTTGCGTCGCAGCGCCGAGGTTGCCCGCCAGGACTATGACTTGATGTGCGAGATGCGCGACCGGGCCTGGGCCGAGGTGGTTTTGAGCGCCGATGACCGGTCGATTGTGCTGGACAAGTCTGCATGGCAGGCGCTTCATCTTTCTCTGCAGCGATCGACGCTGCGGCAGGCAGTGCAAGGCCTGCGCCGCACGCTGCGCGATGTGAATTTCGAACACGTCGAGGCGGCAGTGCAGGCGGCGCGGGAAGGCCGGGTTGGCGTGCAGGCGGCGCTCCCGCGCGGTGTGCGGCTGACTGTGGGCTACAGCCGGTTGTTTGTCACTGATGCGGCGTTTGTCCCCGTGCCCGACTGGCCCGCATTGACTGTTGAGCGAGTGCCGTTGATTGTGCCCGGCGTAACGCCTTTGCCCGGCGGCGTGCAGGTTCAGATCGATCTGATCGCCCGTGCAGAGTTGCCGTCAGACTGGGATCGCAACCCTGATGGGTGGACGGCCTACCTGGACGCGGCCGCGCTCGTCGACGCTGCTGCGCTCGACTTGCCACTGAGTCTGCGCCAGCGGCGCGATGGCGATCGTTTTTGCCCGCTGGGGATGGCCGGGCGATCCAAGCCGGTCAACGAATTTCTGGTCAACGAACAGGTGCCTGCCTGGTGGCGTGATTGGGTGTCCTTGCTCGTGCGCGGCGACGATGCGATCATGTGGGTCTGCGGCTGGCGCGTCGACGAGCGCGCCCGAATCACGCCAACGACGCTGCGTGTAGCAGTTATCCGCTTTATCCCACGTTGACCACTGGCTGCCGACGACAGACCACCGATAAAGCATCACATTTTTCAAAGTTGGGAGCGTTTTGTGCTCGGCGGTCGGCAGTCAATTGTATCTATTCTGTGGTAGACAAATATATCGGCTAAAGACGTTATAAAATGTCAGAAGTTCAAATCGAAAAACCAAGCGGGCGCGAGCTGGAACTGCTGAGTCTGGTCAGCCAGGGGTTGAGCAACCGCGAGATTGCGCTCCAAATGAATATCAGCCCGAATACGGTCAAGGTGCACCTGCGCAACATTTTTGCCAAGATCAATGCCCGCTCGCGCACCGAGGCGACCATGATTGCCGTCCAAAACGGTTGGGTGGAGGTCACTCTGCCGGAGACAGTTTCCGAACCTCGGACGCCGGAGCCGGAACAAGTCTCGCCTTCGATCACGATTGAGGTTTTGACGGCGCCGCCGCCACAGTCAATCGCTCCCTGGCAGCGCATTTACCTGGTCGTTACGGTCATCATCGTTTTGCTGGGATTTTTGCTCGTTCGCTTGAGCCGTCCGGCTGCGCCGTCTGTTTTCGAGCTTGAGCCGACCGCATCACCAAAGCCGCCGATCCAGGGTGACGGTGACTGGCAAAGTTTGCCCTCGCTGCCGGAGGCGCGGAGCGGTCTGGCGGTCGTTTTTTACAATGATCGGCTGTACGCAATGGGCGGCGAAACTCTGGGCGAACAAGGAACTGTCGTCAGTGACCAGGTCGAAACGTACGACCTGCGCTCGCCAGCCTGGATTTCTGGCCCCGCGCTGCCCGTCGCCGTTGCCGACGTAAGTGGCGCGGCCTTGCGCGGCAGGCTGTTTGTGCCCGGCGGGCGGTTGGCCGATGGCGAGATCGGCGATCGGCTTCAGATTTTCAGCCCCGATGATAACGCCTGGACCCTGGGCCGGCCGCTGCCCCGCGCGCTGTCGGCCTATGCGTTGGCAACGTATGCGGGCGATCTGTATCTTTTTGGCGGGTGGGATGGGCAGAGTGTGATCACCTCAGTGTATCGCTATGACCCGCAACAAGATATGTGGGAGCCGCTGGCCTCAATGCCCACGCCGCGCGCATTCTTCGCTGCGGGCACCATCGGCGAGCACATTTACGTCGTCGGCGGGTACGACGGCAAGGGCGAGTTGGCAACGTGTGAGGTCTATGCCCCGGACGACGATCGCTGGGCGGCCTGCCCGTCCATGGCCGAGCCGCGCGGTGGGATCGGCGCGACGGTGATCGACAACAAACTGCACGTGATCGGCGGCGGGTGGGTGCGCGAACGTTTTTTGCTGCAAAACGAGATGTGGGTGCCCGGCAGCGTCGATCCGACGGATGGGGACTGGGAGCTGGTGTCGTCGCCAGTGATCGGCGAATGGCGGCATCTCGGTGTGGCTGGCGACGAGCGGGAAACGCTCTATGTCGTTGGCGGGTGGAGCGGCCAACCACTGGATGCCGTTTGGGTTTCCAAACTTGTCTATCGTATTTACCTGCCCATGAGTTCGGGCAAGCAGTGAGTTATTCTACCTCACCGGAGGGACGATGAAAATTGGCATTGTCGGCGCAGGGATCACCGGCCTGACCGCCGCTTATGAATTGGGCAAACAAGGACATCAAGTGGCGGTGTTTGAGGCCGAGCCGATCGCTGGCGGGCTTTCGTCCGGCTTTGCCGTGTCCGAGTGGGGCTGGACGCTAGATCGATTTTACCGGCACATCTTTGGTGGTGATAAAGAGATCATCGCCCTGGCGCGAGCGCTGCGTGTCAAGTTGAGCTTTTCCCGGCCCAAGACCTCGTTGTGGGTCAACGGCGCGCCGTATGTCTATGACAACCCACTTGCTGTGGCGCGGTATCCCAACCTGCCACTGTGGCTGAATCTGCGCGCGGGGATGGTTATCGCATATCTGCGCTATCTTGTGCGCAAGAGCGCTCGCCCGGAACGCATCACGGCCCATCGTTGGCTGCAACGCACCCTGGGTCAGCGTGCCTATCAGGAATTGTGGGAGCCGATGCTGCGCGGCAAGTTCAAGGATGATTTCGACCGGGTCAATCTGGCCTGGTTCTGGGCGCGCATTGTGGCCCGCACGCCGCAACTGGGCTATTTCGAGGGCGGATTTCAGGTTTTTATCAATTGCCTGGCTGATGCCGTGCGTGAGCAGGACGGTCAAGTCCGCCTCTCGCGCCCGGTTGAGCAGATCGCGCCGGTCGACGATCGCTGGGCGTTGATGTTCCCCGACGGTAGTGGAGAAACCTTTGACCGCGTGCTGACCACCACATCGCCCAAAGGATTGGTCGAGATGGTGACCGGCCTGCCGGATGTGATTCGCGAGGATGTGGTCCGCTTTAAATCGACCGGCGCGCTGGTGTTGATCCTGGCCCTCAAGCACTCGATCCTCACCGACGGCACGTACTGGCTCAACCTGCCGCAAGGTGAATTCCCCTGCCTGTCGATGGTCGAGCACACCAACTATCAGGACAAAGCGCATTATGGCGGCGACGTGATCGTTTATCTGGGCGACTATTTGCCCGTCGACGCGCCGCAGATGTCAATGTCGATTAATGAACTGTACGCGCTCTACCGTCCGGCGCTGGTCAAGGTGCGTTCCGAATTTGATGATAGCTGGGTGCGTGCCAAATGGGCATTTCGCGAACCCTATGCCCAGCCCGTGCCCGAGGTAGGACACTCGCAGCGCATCCCCAAAGCCGAAATGCCGATTCTGCCCAACCTGTATTGGGCCTGTTTGCACCACGTCTATCCCTGGGATCGCGGCACCAATTTTGCCGTCGAGCTGGGGCAGCGGGTCGCGGCGGCGATGGCCGTGCGGCCATAGGGCGGTAGCGAAAATGGCCAATCCGGCATTTGATCCTGTTTCTCTGGCCGTCGGTGTCGACGTGATCGAAATTGAGCGCATCGCGCACGTTATCGAGCGATGGGGAGCACGTTTTTTGCAGCGTGTTTACACGCCAGATGAGATTGCCCGCTGCCGGGGGCGCGTGTCCTCGTTGGCGGCGCGTTTCGCGGCCAAGGAAGCGGTCGGCAAGGCACTAGGCGTCGGCGTGGGTTGGGGGGGCGGCTTGCGCTGGACCGAGATCGAGGTGCGGAACAATCGCCTGGGCAAGCCCGAGGTGATCTTGCATGGCGATGCTCAAAGACTGGCTGAAAAGCTTGGCCTGAACGTGTGGTCGATCAGCCTTTCGCATAGCCGAGAAAATGCTGTGGCGATGGTGGTGGCGATGGCGGTCGATCGTGGCTGAGTCTCAAGATCGTATATTTCTGAAAATCTCAAACCTAAAGACTGCAAACGCGGGGTAGTGTCCGTTCGGTACTGCCCCGCGTTTTGACTGATTCAGTGTGACTGCGTAACCTGCGTCGCTTTGGCTGAGTGGTTACGATCCAGCTCAGTTGTCCAGGTAACTCTCGGCCACGGCCTGAACGTAAACCTCGAATGCCGCACCTTGGTCGGTATGCCCCCGAAAGCGCCAAACCGGCTGCACGGCGCGGATGCCCAGATCGGCGTAGCTTTCCGGCGGAATGACATCGGGAGCCAGGGCCAGGTAGACCAGATCGATCTGTTCCACGGTCATGTTTACCTCGGAAACCTGTTCTCCTGGCGACGGTTCGGCGTAGCTCATCACCTGGATCAAGTGCCACTCTAGCCGATCGTCCACCTGTCCGCCTGACACAGCCACCACTGTGCCATCACTCAGGTCGGCGGGCAGGTCGGACAGCAAGATCGTGCGTCCACCGTTCGTCGCCAACGTGGATTGATCGCCCTGACGGCGAACCGTGCCGTTCCAGTACGTCTCTTGGGCTGGCTCCCAGCCTTCGACCAGCAAAGTCTGGCGGTCATCTGCATCTTGCGCTTTGCCCCAGACGTGGGCGTAAATCGGCTGCTCGTGGATGTATTGCTGCTGGATATAGTCGGCCAGCGGCTGCACGTCGCCGGTTAGCATCAAATTGCCCATTGTCACATAAGGTGTACCGTGTGTCTCGGTCGGAAACCAAACCTGGGGCGCGCCAAATCGATGCACCTGCCGCCCGGCGATGTGCGGTCGCGTCCAAAAGGTGGGATTTTGGTGCTGCCACTCGCCCCAGGCGGGCAGATCGGCTGCGTGGTAGGGGTACTGCCACACTCGCCCGTCGGGCTGGCCCGAGTTGAGCAGCGACCACGCTTTCTCCGCCGAGATGATCGGGTATTCGGCCAGCATGTCCAGGCTCAAAGGCCAGACTTGTGCTTGCCCCACCTGCCCGTCGCCCCAGATGTTGACGCGGGCGATCGGTCCGAGCAGCGGCCATTGGCCGTCCAGCACGCGGTAAACGAGGAGTGTGTCACCTGTGGCGGCGACCTGTACCTCGCTATCCAGCAACCCGGCAGACTGCAAAAACGCTTTGGCGGCCTGGATCGCCTGTTCAAGTGGGGGCACGCTTTCCGGCTCGCGCCAATACCCCTCGACGTAGGGCGTGTGGTTGCGATCGGTATAGTAAACAAGGCCCGATGCCTCAAACATCACCTCGCGTGCTCCGTCGACGGTCAGGTAGCCCCGGAATGGCTCCTCGTCCGGGTTGTCGACCGAGGCCAGCCGGATCGATTGGTAGACCCGGCCGGCGACGCCCAGTTGCTTGGCGAACTGCGCCGCATAGAGTGCGGTCAGCCGCTCCGGCTCGTGCTGCAAGTAGACGGTCATCTGCGCCGGGCCGTTGGGAAGCGCGACGCCGAGCACGTAAGTTCGTTTGAGCGGGACGGGCTCGCCCGTCCCGCCGCCATAGCCGCTCCCTTGCCATTCGGCGAGAGCGGGCAGCGGGATCGGCTCTGCGGGCGTTGGCGCAGGTGTGACCGTTGGCGCGATCATCGGCGTCGACGTGGGTGGCTGTGTTGATTTGATCGCCGGTGTCGCCGTTGCCGAGAGCGGCGTGTGTGTCGGTTGGATGGTCGGCTCTGACGTCGCCGTGAATTGTTGGGCCACATGCGTCGGCCCAACGTCGGATGGGTTGGGATTGATCAGGGCCAGCGCGGCAAAGAGGATCAAAGCCAGGATCGCCGCACCGGCCATCGAATAGACCAGCCGCCTGTTCATGGTGGACATCCTCTCTTTAACCGCGATCCAGGTCGCAGCGATGCCCTGAAGTGCGTTTGAGGGATGACGTTGCGCTGCCGGGGTTCGTTTTCGGGCTTGGGCGCGCAGGCGTGTTTCCAGCCGGGCGGCAAAGGCCGCGTCGGGATGGGTAGATCGTGCCAGTTCAACCAGCGACTCGACGAATTGCGCGCGATCGGTTTCAAGCACACTATCTTCCGATTGGCCGGTTTGCAGTTGGTCCAGATGGGCGTCGAGTGCGTCTGCCTGTACCTGTTCACGCTCGTGCTCGTTCACAGTGACACCTCCAGGGTTGGGGTAAGCCTTTCTTGAAGCTTGTGCAGACCTCGATGGACAAGCATTTTGGCCGCGGCCTCGCTTTTGCCCATCACCTGTGCGACTTGTGCCGCGTCAAGTTCGCCAAAGATGCGCAGCGCCACAGCTTCGGCTTGCTGTGCGTCAAGGCTGTGCAGCATCCGTGCAATGCGGGCCAGTTGCAGATGGGTGTGAGCGATGTCTTCCGGAGCAGGGTCGGGGTGGTGCAGCAATTCGGCATCGTCGAGTGACACGTCCGGACGTCGCCGCCGGTAGTGGTCGGCGATCTTGTGCCGGGCGATGCCGAACAGCCAGCCTCCAAAGCTGCCCCGTCCGTCATATCTGGCTATGCTTTCCAATGCGGCCAAAAAGGTCTGCGAAGTCAGGTCCTGCGCGTCGTCTGTATCGCCCGTGCGGATGAGGACGAAACGGTATACCCGATCCAGGTAGCGGCCATATAACTCGGTGAAGGCCTGCGGATCGTCGCACGCCCGCCGCGCCAGCGCCGTGTCATTCGTTGCGCTCAAGCTAAAAGATTGTCGTAAGGTTGGTTGATCGGTGTGCATCCGTTCGATCTCTCCTGCGGTGAACTGCTCCGTCGGGCAACGTCATCGGACACATTCAGGACTTGAGCTTGTTCTATCATGTATGTCGTTGGCAGGCGTCATTTGGTAACAGGATTTTTCAATTATACCGTACGCATCGTGATTCGTCTTTAGCTTCAAGATGGAGATTTTCTCCACAAAGCGATCGGAACGGTTGGATTGACACGATGGTTGCTCCATGCTATGATGCGCTGCGTTTACTCCGTCGGCCGGAGTCTGTTGGTTTGACACAAGGGAGGGAAGTCTGCGATGCAAAACGTGTTGATGGTTGAGCAACTGCCCAGTGCGCGGGATTACAATCGGCTGCGCGAGGCGGTTGGCTGGGGAAGCTATGAAGAAGGGGTGATCGCCAAGTCACTGCCCAATACCCTGTACTGCGTCTGCGCGCGCGCCGGCGATCAGGTGGTCGGCATGGCGCGCATCATCGGCGATGGGGGAATGGTGTATTATATCCAGGATGTGATCGTTCTCCCCGCGTACCAGCGGCAGGGCATCGGTACGCAGATGATGGACCGGTTGATGGATTACATCCGCGCGCACGCCAGCCACAATACAATCATCGGTCTGATGGCGGCCAAAGACAAGGAACCGTTCTACGAAAAATACGGCTTTGTACGCCGCCCCAACGAGACGATGGGCGCGGGGATGATCATTTTCTGGAACGCGGCGCGCTGAAAAAAATGGAGCCTGGTTTCAAAGTTGTTCATCTTGCCTTTACCGAAATTCATCCGGCGCTTCCAGGTAGCGCGTCCGGTCGGCCTCGGACAGCTTGCCGGCCATCGGCGTGCCGACCCAACGGCCATAAGAGTGATCGGCTTTGAAAATTTCTTGTTCCAGTGTCACCTCGATCGCTTCGTTGAGCGATTCGGCCAGGATCAGCACATCGACGCTGGTCAG
>JAFGEY010000124.1 GCA_016931365.1 Anaerolineae bacterium | reverse complement strand
TGCGTTCAACTTTCAGTTCGCCCTTGTGCCCTGGCGTTGGGCGTTGTGGGCCCATACCCTGTTCGAGCACGTTTCTTACAGTCTCAGTATAGCCACGATCTGCTATTTTGCCCTGGTTTTCCCCGTTCGGCATCCCCTGATCGACCGCTACCCGCGCTTGATGCCCCTGGCGCTTTACCTCGCCTACCCGCTGATCATCGGTGGGATCATGCTGCTGGCGCCCAGCCTCAGCCTGTCAATGCTGTGGGGCAGTCATGCTTCGTGGGTGCTGGCGCTGACCCAGATTGCTATCGCGATGGTCGCCGGGTTCCGTTCGGCGCGTGTGGCCCGCGACCCGGTGACGCGCGCACAGGTCAGTTGGATTGTCTGGTGTGCGGTGGTGGGTACGATTGTGCTGGTGCCCGGCTATGTGCTGCCGCTGGTGTTTACCGGGCAGCCCTGGCTGCCGCACCCGGCGATTATGGTATTTATGTCTGCCTTGCCCATTGTGCTGGCCGTTACCATTTTGCGCTATCGTCTCTTTGACATCGAGATCGTCATCAACCGCAGCCTGGTTTATGGCACGCTGACGCTGTTGCTGGCCGGCATCTATTTGCTTTTGGTGCGCGTGCTCACCTTGTTCATTGAGGGTGTGGCGCGCACTGAAAAACCCTCGCTGGTTGTTTTTGTGTCGACGTTGGTGATTGCGTTGGCCTTTACACCGCTGCGCAATCAAGTGCAACGCTGGATCGACCGCGCGTTTTACCGCACCAAGGTCGATCTGGCCAATCTGGTCTTTGAGATGAGTGAGCGGCTGGCAGCAAGCATTGTCCTCGAACAACTCTCTGACTTGTTGACCCGTGAGCTTCCTTCGCGGCTGGGCGTCGAATGGGCGGTACTGGCCGTGCTCGATGCAAAAGAGCGCTGTTTTGTGCCCTGGGGTCGCGACGCACTAGAGCCCATGCCGGCGAATCACCCGGCGGCGCTGTTTATGAGCCAATATGGCTATCCTGTGCTGCGTCTGGCTCCGCCACCTGATCTGCCTGAAGCAGCACACATCGCTTTGGCCGTAGACCAGGTTGAACTGGCAGTGCCTTTGATCTCTGGCCAGCAGTTGGTGGGGATGTACGTGTTGGGTGCAAAACGGTCGGGGCGGGGATACAATCGCGAGGATGTGCGCCTGTTCCATGTCTTGGGACAGCAAATTGCCGTATCGGTGCAGAACGCGCGGCTGTATCAAAAGGTCGAAATCTACAGCCAAACGCTGGAAAGCCAGGTGCGGCAGCGCACCGAAGAGCTGCAAAAAGCGTATCGATACCTGGCCCAGCAGCACACCACGCTGAACGTGATCCTCGAAAACATTGCCGATGGCCTGGTGGTGACCGATCTGGACCACCAGATCACGCGCCTCAACCGCGTCTTCGCCAATATGATGGGCGATCAAACCTATCAAGACGGTGAGTCGGCCCTGGTTGGGCAGGTATTGAGCGAGGTGCTTCCCGACCCCGCATTCGGCGGCATCATCGCGCAGGCGCTCTCGGTGCCTTTTGGCATTTTCAGCACCAACATTGTCTTGTCGGAAAAGACGTATCGCGCGTCGGCGTGTGCGCTGCGCGGAAAAAGCTACCCGGTCGGGGGCGTGGTGATCGTGTTCCGTGACATCAGCTATGAAATCGAGATGGCGCAGATGAAAGACGATTTTGTCTCCAACGTGACCCACGAACTGCGCACACCGCTCACGTCGATCATTGGGTTTGCCAGCCTGATCGAATACCAGGTGGTGGAGAATATTGAGCCGTTGGTGGGGCCGCTCGACGAAAAGGGGCAGCGCAGCCTGGAGCGCATTGAGCACGACCTGCGCATCATTGTTGGCCAGGGTGAGCGCCTGAACCGGTTGATCGACAGCTTGCTGGATCTCTCCAAGCTGGAAGCCGGGCGCGTTGAGTGGAAGACAGAGCCAGTCTATGTGTTGGATGTGATCGAACAGAGTATGACCGCCACACAGTCGTTGCTGATCGACAAACCGGTGTCGATGCGCGTCGAGTTGGAGCCGAACCTGCCGCTGCTCATGGGCGATTATGACCGGCTTATCCAGGTGTTGACCAATTTGCTGTCCAACTCGGTCAAATACACCGATCAGGGCGAGATCGAAATCCGCGCCTGGTTGCTGCAAATGGGCGACGACATTTCTCCTTTTGGCTTGCGCCAACCCAACGCCAACCTGCGCCTGCCCGCACTCGAACCGCTGCTGGCAGTCAGCGTCACCGATACAGGGACGGGCATCGCTCCACAGCATTTGCCGTATGTTTTTGAGCGTTTTCGCCAGGTTGGTGAAGAATCGCAGGGAACACGGCGCAAGGGAACGGGGCTTGGCCTGCCCATCTCACAAGAGATCGTCGAACATCACGGCGGGCAGCTCTGGGTCGAGAGCGAGTTAGGGCGGGGCAGCCGGTTCATATTCACCTTGCGGCTTGATTCGTCGGATTCGAGGGGACGGTGAGCGCACACGTCAATTACGATCAAATTGCAGCCTCGTACAATCGACGCTATGCGGTGAGCCAGCAGGATGAAATTGCCGAGGCGTTGGCTGCGCTGGTGGTCGCTGTCGATGCCAGACGTATCTTGGAAGTGGGCTGCGGCACGGGGCGCTGGCTGGTCGATCTGTGTGCGGTTGCACCACAGGTCGTTGGGCTCGATTTTTCGCTGGAGATGCTGCGTCAGGCACAGTCACGCGCAGTGCCTTTAATTGTGGTTCAGGGCCAGGCGGAGCAACTGCCTTTTGCCGCTCGCTCATTTAATTTGATCTATTGCGTCAACGCCATTCATCATTTCGACGGTCAGCAGGGATTTGTCGATGAAGCGCGGCGGCTGCTCAGATCGGGTGGCGCGCTGGCGGTGGTGGGAAGCAATCCGTATGAACGGCGCGAGTCGTGGTACGTGTACGATTATTTTGACGGCACCTATGAGACCGATCTGGCACGTTTTCCAACCTGGGAGATGCTCTGCGGGTGGATGTCGCAGGCTGGGTTTGCGCATTTGAAACGGCAGACCATACTGCGCATTCAGGATCACAAGTACGGGCGCAAGGTGCTCGATGATCCCTTTTTGCACAAGAATTCGTGCTCTCAATTGGCCCTGCTGACCGATCAAGCCTATGCGGCAGGGCTGGCGCGCATCCATACCGCGCTCGATGCGGCCGAGGCAGCGGGGCAAACGCTCACCTTTATTGCCGATCTCAAGGTAGAGATGTTGCTGGGGCGAGTATAGTATCATGTGCCTGTCACTTTGCGATGCCGCGCATCGCAAAGTGACGGGCACACAGGCATTTCACCCAAACAGGATCGGCACGGCCCAATCCCCGCTGTGCAGGCCGCTCTCCAGCATTGTCCGGCGGCGTCCCTCGACTACCGCCGCTTCGATGGACCATCCTTCGGCCAAAGCCTCGTAAAATCCCCAACTAAATGCTCTCGCGCTCCGATCGGAGATCGGTCGACTCATCCCAATCGTCGATGGAATGCCGGCCTGGGCCAGGGTTTGGGCCAGGCCGCGCGTGCCCGGGATCAGGCCAACCTGGGCGGTGGCACAGGCGTTGAGAAAAACCAGCCGCAGATGGGCGCTCGTTTCGGCGATTTCAGGCAGCAGTTGGCGGAGCGTGTCCACATCGATGCGCGCGCTGCTGCTGTCGGCTTGTTCCAGGATGAGCGCACCGCCGCCGGTGAGGGGATCATAGTCGCCGTGACCGACAAAGTGTAGCCAGTGGACGCCCTGGCGCAGCGCGTCGATCAGCGCGGCTGGCGTGGCGTGATCGAGGTGGATGATATGCAGCCTGTGCGAGTGCACCAAGGGCTGTACGGCATTGAGGATCGCCTCGCGCTCCTGATCGATGGCCAATGGGGGCAGGTCTGTTGGCGAAGCAGTCGCCAGCAGCAGAGTGTGTGACTCTGATACTGCCGACAAGGACGAGGCGATTGGCCTGGGCAGGGCGCGCACCAGCGGCGTGCGGCCCGACAGGGCGATGAAATTCTTGTCCTGTGGATCAAAGATCAGTTCCCAGGGCAATATGCCCAGGTCGGGCGAACCCGGTTCGGGAGGGTGCAGGCGCAACTTGAGGCACAGGTTGCGTTCTCGGGCGCGCGCGGCTTCCCGGCTGGCGACGTAGGCGGTTTGGACCGGCCCGGCCAAAAGAAACGCGAACAACTGTCGCCCGACCTCGGTCAGCAGCGCGGCATCGACGTCGCCAATCTGGATGCGCTGGAGCATCTCGGCCAGTGGCTGAGCAGTGGGATCGATCTGTGTTTCCAGGCCACGCAGTGGGCCGGTGGGGGCATTGATCACTTGAGCTTGATAGCGAGCCGATCCACGCGCTTCGATTTCCAGTTCGAAAACGTCGGGCGCGGGCGGGGCCGTGCGGCGGGTGACGGGAGAATGGATCACCTGGGAAAACAGCCCTGATGGGTGGTCGGCCCGATACCAGTCGCGGAACATGATCCCGGCGATGCTGTATTCGGCACGCCGCCCGTGCCCGCTGATGTGGATCAACCCGTGATAAGCGAGCATATCGAGCGTGCGTTGTAGGTCGCTGCCGTCGATGTCAGTGAATTCGGTGCGCAGATTAGCATAGCGCATCGTTTCTGATTGACGATATAGCCAGCGATACACGCGCAGACCGACCTCGCCGATGGCATCGCGCCAGCGATCAAAGTGATCGACTTGATCGCCAAATTCGGCGGCGACTTCTTGCACGTCTTCTATCGTACAACGGTCGAGGTCTTCCCACAACTCGTGGAGAATGAACTGGATCAGGCAGGGATGCCCGCCGGTTTGTCGCCAGACCTCCTCGGCGGCTTCGAGGGAGAGCTGGTTGTCGTTAGGTTCGCGGGCCAGGGCGAGCGATTCTTCTCGGCCGAGGTTGGCGAGTGTACAGCGGGTCAGAATGTTTTCCAGCGGCGAATCCTTTTCGACGATTTGCGCGTGAAAGCGGGTCGAGCCGGACATCATCAGAGCCAGGCTGTCGGTGATGCCCGAATTGCTGAGCAGGTAGCGCAGATTTGGACGGAGATTGCTGCCCCACGGCGCGGTCAGCAGCGTTTCCGCTTCGTCGATGAGCAGCACAAAGCGGATCGGCCGGGCGGCCTGGTCGGTGAGCAGCCGGAAAGCCGCCTCAAAGGCGTGCGACGGCCCCATTTGTCGCCGCGCCTGGTAGGCAGTTTCAAGTTGTTCGCTCGAGCGGGCGGTGTGCGATATGCCGCCTGCGTCAAGCGACTGGCGCAGCATTTCCAGCGCGAGCAGGAAAAAGTCGTCTCCTGAGGCGATGGGGTAACCGGCCTGGGGGTCGTAATACCAGGGGATCAACTGCCTGGGCCCGGTGTACAAGCGCTGTGCGCGCATGTCGCGTTCCAGCTTGCGCAGCAGGCTGGTTTTGCCGCTGCGCCGCCCACCAAACAGAGCTGCCGAGATGGGCAGGGGCTGGGTCAGCTTGTCAGTCAGTGCCTGGATGAGATCGCTACGTCCGAAAAACATCGCGTCGCGCTGCACCGGAAGGTGATAGTTGTAAGGGTTATTCATTGGCTTTTCTCAATCTTCCAATCCAAGCTCGATCCAGCGAATCCAGTTGCGCAGCACGCCCCAGCCGATGATATAGCCATCGTCCTGAAGATCGATTATGGTGCATTCCTGGAGCGAGCCGAGTATGGACAGCATCTCTTGTCGCTGCTGGGTGGGCAGCAGCGTTCGCCGGGGGATGGGGCCATCAGCCTGGGCCAGGGTGAGCAGGACGCGCCGCCCGGCCTCATCCATTCGCACGCGCCACAACTCGGTCAGGTAGGATTCGGCCTGAAAAACAAACTCCTCGATGCCCTGTTCAGCCTGATCGGCGTTGATGGTGACGGTGCCCTTGCCAAACAGACCTTTGACCGCCTGCCCGCAAACCTGACGGGTGACAAAGGGGTGTCCGCCTCCGGCATCCACAAGCAAGCGCAGTGCCTCCGGCTCGTACTTGATGCCCATCTGGAAACCGATGCTTTCAATCATCTCGGCGGCGTTTTCGGCTTCCATCGGCGGCATCCAAATTTCGCATAGTGCCTGATAAAGTTCATTGTCGCGCTCGCCCCACTTGTCGCGGCGATTCACACCCGGATCGACGCCGATGACGATAAAGTCGAGTAGCTTGAGGTTCTGATTGGCCGCGCGCAGTTGGCCCAAAAAGGATGCAAAGCCTTCATAGCCGGGATCGTCGCCGGCCGGGAGCAGGCGATCCACTTCGTCGAGGATGAGCAGCAGCCGCTCATTGCCGCCAATGTGCGTGTGCAGAGCAGCCAGGTCGCTGTCAAAGACGCTCATCACGTTGGCGGGCGGCGCTCCTGCCCCCTTGGAGGGCGGCCAGAGGTTGAGCGGCGGAAGCGTGCGCGCCAAGCCGGGACGATACTGTTCGATGTGGGCGACGAACGCGCCGATGATCGCCGAATAGAGCGGCAGCACGCCCTGCTCGCGCGCGGTGCCTTGAGTATCGACGGCAGCGATGACCCGGCGCGTGGCCAGCCGTCCCTGCAATCGCTGCGAAAGCGACGTTTTGCCCGTTTTGCGCAGTCCAAAGATGCCCACTGGCTGCGCGGTGTCGATCAGGTCGATCAGTTGTTGCAACATCGACTCGCGTCCGAAAAAGCTGAGGTCGTCGCTGACCGGGCTACTGATCAGGTACAGGTTTTGCTGTCCGGTTGCCTGGTCGATCTGCGCGGTCAGGATGTCGGCGGCGGGCATGTTGGGCTTGACCTGATTGAACAGTTCGCTGTCGATGTGGACAATGGCCAGCCCCCAGCGCTGCCAGATTTCATAGAGCCGGAACCGCGCGCCGGGGGTAGGCCGCCGGTTGCTGACTATAAAAGCGAGCCGGTGCTCGACCTGGCTGCCGTATTCGTGGCGCGCGGCTTCAGCGACCTCTTCGAAATCGTCGCCTTTGGGTGAGCGCCCGGCGATGAGCCGCGTGTAGATGCTTTTATAGTTGGCGTGGGGATGCGTTGGCCCCGGCACGAGGATAAAGACTTCCGGGTTGGACTCGACAATCTGAAATTCGGCGCGGGTAAAAAAGGTACGCGCGCCGGCGTAGAGCGGGTGGCTGTTTCGCACATATTCGGCCAGCGCGTCGACGCGCCGCCCGTTTTGCAGCCGGTGCAGCCAGGCGGTCAGGGGCGCGCGGAAGCGGTAGCCGCCGCCCGGCGCGGGGATCAGGATGTGGATGCGCACCAGTGCATTAAGCGCGGCTTCGATCTGTTCGTCGGTGGTAAAAGCCAGGTGGTTTTGCAGGGCCAACTGGACACGTTCTACGGTCAATGGGTCGCGCAAGGGGGTAATCAAGGGGATCAGTTGTTGGATGGGCTGCCCGGCGATCGATCCCCAACCGACTGCATAAGCAGGGTAGCTACGGAGAGAATAGATCGCCGCGCCGGTGAAAAGGACGGCCAGCAACACTGTCCACAACATCACGCTGCCGCTTTCGAGGAGGCCGATGCGGAAAGGCAGGATGGAGACATTTACATAATAGTTTTGCACCTCCGATTCGCGCCCTTCCCGATCGCGCGCCCAAACCTCGAGCTCGTATTTCCTCCCGCGCTTGAGATTGGACCGACTGATGTCCAAGTTTTGTATCTCACCTTGTTCGGCTGGTTCGTCGCCCCAGGCTCGAAATTTGTACAAATAGCTCAGTTCGCTTGTCTCGGCGATCAGACTGCCGCCGGTAAGCAAAAAATCGACGTCGGTGGAGTGGTACAGGTTGACCGTGTCGCCCTGAAGCACGTTTTGTTCGTCCGAGAGCGCGCGGTTGACCAGCACCCAGGGGCGGGGGCCGAGGTTGGGATTGTAGTGGCTGACGCCGTCGCCGGTGCCGATCCACAGTTCGTTTGTGGTTTCGCCAAAGACGATGGTTGAGATGGTGTCATTGCCCAGGCCAACGGCGGTGGTCCAGGTGCCATTCCACTTGCCAGCGCGCAGGTCGAAACGGCTGATGCCGCTGTTTGATCCGACCCACAGCATGCCATTTTCGGGGTCGGCGAGCAGGGTCGTGATGGTGGTGCTTTCCCCCTGTTCGAGCGTATCACGCACAGCCCAGCCGGCCGAAGAGTATTCAAGTACCTGATTTTTGATACCGACCCACAGTTTTCCATCCAATGCGGCAACGGCTCCAACGTATTGGCTGGCGGCCGGCGTCTGTTGGTTTTGGATGAACATATCAACCGGCTGCCAGGAGGATTGAGCGGAGTTGATGCCCCAGACGCCCTGATCGGTGCCGGCCCAGATTTTCCTGGTGGTTGAATCGTAGGCCAGAGCCATGAACACGATTTGATCGCCGCCGGTCCCGGTTTGTTGCATTTGGGTCCAGCGCCGGGTGACAGGGTTGAATTCGCTGATGCCACCAAGGCCGCCAGCAAGGATAGTTCCACTATCGGGGTTGCGGATCAAGGCATAAACGTCGTTGCTCCACAACTCGTCCTGAGTTGTCCAGGTTCGGTTCCAGGTGCGGCTTGCCGGGTCGTAATAGCTGATCCCTGCGTTGGTCGCCACCCAGATTTCGCCGGTACGATGATCGCGCAACAAGTCCCGGATATAGTCGCTGGCCAAGCCATCATCGACAGTCCATTTTTCGTCCCACTGATCGGTGGCTGGTTGGTAATGAATGACGCCGACGTTGGTTCCGGCCCACAGTTCGCCCGTGTCCGGATCGCGGATCAGGGTATTGACCAGTACTCGGGCATTGGCCTCGCTGCTCAGTCGTGGTGAGGTATGGCTTTCCCAGCTTCCATCAAAGCCGCTGAGGCCGCCGCTGGTGCCAACCCAGAGCATCCCATCAGGTGCGGCGAGAACGAGCTGGATTTGGTTGGGCTGTTTGTATTCGACGATGCGCCATTCGTCGGGAGGGAGCGGCCGCCCTTCCCAACGTACATCCCACATCAGCAGTTTGTCGCCCCCGGCGGCCCAGATGCGACCCCGATCGTCGGCGGTGATGCTGTTGACGTTGCCGATATAAAAAGACTTCCATTCATCCTTGCGCGGATCATAGCGCGTCACCCCGCCGTTGAAGGCAATCCATAGGCGGCCCTGGGGATCGACATCCAGCCCGGTAATGGCATTTTCGGAGAGGGCTTCCTTGATCGTGCTGCCGGTGGTGAGATCGAACAAGAGCAGGCGATCTGGCGTGCCGATCCATAGCATGTCCTCTATCGGTTGCAGTGCGGTGACTGTGCTGTTGTTCAATACATCGGTGGAGATAATCTGAGCGCATTCGTCGGCTTCGGTGCAGCGCCAGACGCCTTGTCCGACGGTGCCGACATAGATGTCCTGGCCCGCAGCGGCCATCGAGCGGACAACCATCCCTCCGTTTTTGATCGTCCTGTTCTGGAGGTCGCCGTGCAGCCAGGAGACGCCTGCTGCGGTGCCGACCCACACTTTGCCGTATGGGTCGACGGCCAGAGCGGTTATCGATGCCTCTTTTTGCCCCGTAGCCAACTCGGTTTGATCTTGCCAGCTCCGCCCGTTGTAGGTCTGCAAGCCCCGATCGGCGCCCACCCACAGCCTGGACTGGCCCGGTATGTCGCTCACCTCAAAGGCGAGTGCCTGGATGTGGTTCGAGCGCAGCGTCTTGTTCGGGTCGGGTTCGCCTTCGGTGGGCGCGGTAAAGTGCCGCCAGCGTCCATCGGCCGAGGCGAGCGGCAGCCAGGCTAGCGTCAAACCGAGTGTGCAGGCCAATAGGAGCATCCATCGCAAGAAGCCTTGTTGGCGTGGCATTTGATCTTCCTCAGGGTGAAACAATGGTCAGGCTGGCACTGTCCAAAAATATTTGGTGATATTGATAATAATATAGTGGCGTTTGTGGGTGCGCATAAGCCCAAACACTGATTTTTTCAGCCGATGCAGTGGCTGTCACTGAAAGCGGCGTCCAAACATCATAAGGATCTGTATATGCAGACCAGATGATGTTGGACGAGGTATAGCTGTTGCCTCCGTAGGGGTCAATGCCTACTCGCATGCTCAAGCCGCCTGGCTCCTGATAATTCGAGATACGGTCGTTGGGGTTACCAGGGCTGCCGATCCAGCCTAATCCATAGATCGTAAATCTATAGGTTTGTCCAGGCACAGTTCCACTAACGACTTGATAGATGCCGGCTTCAAAACGTTTGTACGAACTGTGTCCATATTGTTGCGATGTTTGTCCTGAATAGCGCCGGTAGTCGCGGTCGGTTTTGTTGTATTCGGGCTGTGCGTTTTCCCAGGTGGCGTCATTATAGTTGCTGTTCCAGAACGGCATCCAATAAGGTGCAACAAAGACATTGTCATAACCTGGGATCGGTTTCTGATAATCGGTCAATATGCAAAATTCTTTTTCGAGGTCGGAGTTCCACAGTTCTCCGGGGGGCACAGTGCAGTGTTTTTGGGTCACGATGGGCAGATAGACAAATTGAGGCGAGGCAGTGACAAACTCGGCGTCATCCCAGTAAGCATCAAAACTCATCGCCCATCTGGGGTGTGCACAGGCATAGACAGTCACCGCCGGCGAGGTGGCTCGCATACTGATCGACAGGTATTGCCATTGGAGATTACCTGCATCGAATACGTCCCAATAGCTCTGGTGGGTCTCGTATTGGATGTCTAGCGGGTTGGTGCCTCCGTTGGGGTCAATGCCAATGCGGGTTTGTGCGTCGGGAATAGCCATAGAAGTGTCAAGGCGTGCCCAGATTGAGAAACGAATCCAGTTTCCGACGGTGATTCCTTGGGTGATTTGTTGGGAAAGGCAGGCGTCAAAATTGCTTGCTCCGCGTCGATAAATGTGCTGTGAAGTGCTGCCTGGGCTGCCTGGGCGAAGAATAGAAGATTCAGTACTGGCATTGGGGCGGTCAATGAATTGTTCATCGGGAAACCATTGTGTGGTATGCCACAACGTCCAGCCGTTGGCGAGTTGACAGGCGTCGCCATCCAGGCAAGTGTTGTATGGCAGCTCGAGCTCGCCATTGATCAGCGCCGCTTCCGCTGCGCCGACGCCGTTTTGCGCCTGCGCGGGCAGAGAGACCAGATGTTGCGAAGAAAACAATGCAATTGCCGCCAGGACGCTCAGCGTGCCCAGTGTGCCGGTCAAAAAGAGTTTATGTAGTTTAGCCATCGATATGCCTCCTTAGGTTGAGGGGTGAGGGAGAGCGGTGCTTATTATTGACGGAAAGACATAGCATGTTCTATGTTACCCCAAGTGTTCGCAAAAAGCAACTGGTTCAGTTTTCCGATTTTCTTTGACCTGCTACCTAGAGTATGCTAAAATAGGCCGAAACCAGTTTGAAGAAGGAACTCTATGCAGCATCGATCGCAGCCGTTGGCGAGCCAGAGCTACCTGGTCATTGGACACGTCACCAAAGACCTCTACCCAGGTGGTTACAAGATCGGTGGGACGGCCACTTTTAGCGCGTTGACCGCCCGGAATTTGGGACATCAGACTCGCATTGTTACCTGTTGTGATCCCGACCTGGACCTCTCGTCTTTGCCGGATGATTTGCAGATCGAAGCGCAGCGTTGCGAGGCGAGCACAACCTTTGAAAACATCTACCACGACGGCCACCGGCGGCAGTTTATCCGCGCCCGCGCCCGCGCGCTGGGCGTTGCCGATGTGCCTGAAGCCTGGCGATCGAGCCGGATTGTCCACCTGGGGCCGCTCGATCAAGAGGTGGATGAACAATTGGTCGATTTATTCCCCGCTGCCTTGATCGGCCTGACGCCGCAGGGTTGGATGCGCCGATGGGACGAGCAAGGCCTCGTCTCTCCTGTTGTCTGGTCACCCTCCGACGCGCTGCTGGCCCGCGCCGATGCGGTGATCTTGAGCGAAGAAGACGTGGGCGGCGATCTGGCGCTGGTCGAATCCTTTGCCCGACGAATCAGGGTGTTGGTGCTCACTGCCGGCTGGCAGGGATCGACTGTGTACGCGGGTGGGCGGGTGCGTTCTTTTCCGTCACCGCAGGTCAACGAGGTCGATCCCACCGGCGCGGGTGACATTTTTGCTGCCGCATTCTTGAGCGCATTGGCCCAGACGGGCAATCCCTGGCGGTCGGCGCAGTTTGCCAACTGCGTAGCCGCGCACTCGGTCGAACGCAGCGGGCCGGACAGCATCCCCACGCGCGATGAAATTGCACGTTGTCTTACGCTATTTAACCTCTAGTTTCGATACGAGGCAGTATGACCAAGATTTATGCGCTGACCAACCAAAAAGGCGGAGTAGGAAAAACGACCACCGCGGTCAATCTGGGCGCGTACCTGTCGACGCTGGGGATCAAGGTCTTGATCGTCGATCTCGATCCCCAGTCCAACGCCACGTCCAGCCTGGGCATTGACAAGAATGACGTGCGGAGCTCGACATACAATGTGTTGATCGACAGGCTGCCTCTTGCGGACATCATTTTGTCGACTAACTGGAAACGGCTATTCCTGGCACCCGCATCGCCCGCTCTGGCCGGGGCTGAGGTTGAGCTGGTCAGCATCATCGCCCGCGAGTTTTTGCTGCGCAAAGCGCTGGAACAGATGGTCGATGATTATGCCTACATCCTGATCGACTGCCCGCCGTCGTTGGGCCTGCTCACCGTCAATGCTCTGAGTGCGGCGCTGGATGGGGTGATCATTCCCGTGCAGTGCGAATATCTGGCCCTGGAAGGACTGACGGAACTGCTGAACACGATCCGCCTGGTGCGCGAAAACCTGAACCCTCAATTAGCCGTTCGCGGCCTGTTGATGACGATGTACGACGCGCGCACCAACCTGGCCAACCAGGTGGTCGAAGAGGTCAAGCGCTATTTTCCCGATCAGGTTTTCAAGAGCATCATCCCGCGCAACATTCGCCTTGGCGAAGCGCCCAGCTTTGGCCAGCCGATCATGGATTACGATCCCAAGTCGGCGGGGGCGCGGGCGTATCAAACCTTGACCGTCGAGCTTTTGCGCGGCGACGGCTGGAAGCTTCCGGTGGCGGTGAAGACCGAGCCAGTGGTACAAACGGAGAAAGGCAATCCGCTATGAGCAAAAAACCGGCCTTGGGGCGCGGACTGGGAGCGCTGATTCCTGTCGTTGAGGAAAAAGAGGAACCGGCCGGCGATGGCTTGCGTCAGGTGCCGGTCGACGCAATCGCACCCAACCCGCACCAGCCTCGCCAGACCTTTGATCCGGATGCGCTGGCCGAGCTAGCGGCGTCGATCAAGGAACATGGGGTGATCCAGCCGCTCATTGTCACCTCGGCATCGTCAGATGCCGCCGCTGATGCTGCCGGGCAGTACGTGCTTATCGCCGGCGAGCGGCGTTTGCAGGCTGCCCGCCTGGCTGGGCTGTCGCAAGTGCCGGCGATCATCCAGGAGGCCACGCCGCAGCAGCAGCTCGAACTGGCCCTGGTTGAAAACATCCAGCGCGCCGATCTGAACCCGTTGGAAGAGGCCGCCGCTTACCAGCAGTTGGTCGACGAGTTTGGCCTGACCCAGCAAGAGGTCGCCGACCGGGTGGGGCGCGGACGGGTTTCGGTCGCCAATGCGCTGCGGCTGCTGCGCCTGCCCGACTTTGTCAAGAACGTGCTGGTTGCCGACCAGATCAGCGAAGGGCACGCGCGCGCTCTGCTGGGGCTCGAAGACGACCAAGAGGCGATCAAGCTGGTGCTCAAGCGGGTGATCGGCCAGCGCTTGAGCGTGCGCCAGACTGAAGAACTGGTGCGGCGGCTCTCCACCGCACCGGCATCGCCCAAGGCCACACGCACCGTGCCGCCGGAAACGCGCGCGCTCGAAGCCGAGTTTGCCCGCTCGCTGGGCACCAAGGTCAACCTGTCGCGCAGCAAAAAGGGCGGCCGCTTGACGATTCATTTCTACTCTGAAGACGACTTGCAGCGGCTCTACGATCTGTTGGTCGAACAGGAAATGTAATGCTGCGTCGTCTCTCCGATCTTGCCAACCAACCCCTCGCGCGCCACGTGGCAGGCGGGCTAACTCTGCTCGGCGGACTGTTTGCCGGGTATGCTTTGCAGATCGAACCCCGCTGGCCTGAAATCGTGCGCCTGGAACTGCCCCTGCCCAACCTGCCGCGCCAGTTCGACGGCCTGACGCTGGTCCAGATCAGCGATCTGCACGCCGGTGCTGCCTTTCCGTCCACCCTGATCCGCCGCTCTGTCGATCTTGTCAATGCCTTTGGCGCGGACATGATCGCCATCACCGGTGACCTGTTTCAGAGCACACCCCAGGATGCCCGTATGTGCGCCGAAGCGCTGTCGGCGCTGCGCGCGCCGCTTGGCGTCTACCTCGTGATGGGCAACCACGAGCGGCGCATCGCCCCCGAATACGGAGAAAAACCCTTTCGCCGGCCCGAATTTTGCCTGCTGTGCAACGCCGCGCACCGTCTTGCGGTGGACGGGGCGTCGTTGTGGCTGGTCGGCGTCGATGATGTGTTGATGCGACTCGGCGACCTGGGATCGGCGCTGCGCGGTGTGCCGCCGGAAGCGTGCAAGATTTTGCTCGTCCACGAACCGGATTTTGCCGATCAGATCGTTAGATCGACTCGAACTGCTGCCCCGGCTTGTGGGCCGATCGATTTGCAGCTCTCCGGCCACACGCACGGCGGCCAGGTGCGGTTGCCGGGCGTCGGCCCGCTGCTGCTCCCCGTGCTGGGGCGCCGCTATCCGATGGGACTGTATCGCCTCAATGGGATGTGGCTGTACACCAATCGCGGCCTGGGCGTCGCGCCGCCGCCGGTGCGGCTCTTTTGCCGGCCGGAAATCACACTGTTTACGCTCAGAAACAAGGACGCGGCGGCTGGCTGTTGACCGCTGATCGCCGACCGCCGACCGCGCGGATGAAATACATCCGAGACCGCTTTTCAACGAAAGGAAATTCACGTGGCTCGACCCAACCTGGTTTTGTACAATGGCATCGTTCACACTATGGATCGCGCCCGGCCCACTGCCAGCGCCCTTGCCATCGCCGGGGAGCGCATCCTGGCCGCCGGCGGCGACGGACTGAAAGACGAACTCGCGCCCGGCGGGATAGCGATCGACCTGCACGGCAAGACGGCGCTGCCCGGCCTGATCGACGCGCACCTGCATTTTGTGTGGTACAGCCTGGGCCTCAAAAATGTGGACTTGCAAGGCGTGCCCACGCTGGACGAAGCCCTGCGGCGGATCGCTGCGCATGCCGCCGAGACTGCGCCGGAGGTCTGGATTCGCGGCGGGCGCTGGAACTGCAACCTGTGGGGCGGCGAGTTTCCCACCCGCTACGATCTCGACCGGGTTGTGCCCGACCATCCCGTTTTGCTGCCCTCCAAAGACGGCCACTCGGCATGGGTGAACAGCAAGGCGTTGGAACTGGCCGGCGTCGATGCCAGCACGCCTGACTTGGAGGATGGACGCATTTTCCGCAATGAGCGTGGCGAGCCGACCGGCATCTTGCAGGAGAATGCGATCAGCCTGGTGCGGCGCATCGTACCCGACCCGTCGCTCGAAGAGATGATGGCTGCCTGCCGTGTAGGGATGGGCAACGCGCACCGCGTTGGCCTGACCGGCGTCCACAACTGCGAGGGCGGGCGCGAGTTTGCCGCCCTGCAAGCGTTGGAGCGGCGTAGCGAGTTGACCCTGCGCGTGTTGCAGCACATTCCGGAGGGCAGCCTCGATGCAGCCATCGACCTGGGCGTGCGCGACGGATTAGGCAGCGACCGGCTGCGTCTGTGCGGGGTCAAGGCCTTCGCCGACGGCGCGCTCGGCTCGCGTAGCGCGTGGATGCTCGAACCCTACGAGACCGACCGCGACAATTGCGGCGTGCCGACGATGACGCCGGAGGCGGCGCGCGATCTGGTGCGCCGGGCCAACGGCGCGGGGCTGAGTGTGGCCGTCCACGCCATCGGCGACGCGGCCAACCGGATGGTGCTCGACGCGTTCGAGCAGGAAGGCGACCGGGCGTTGCGCAACCGTATCGAGCACGTGCAGCTCTTGCATCCCGACGACCTGGGGCGGCTGGCCGGGTTGAAGGCAATCGCCTCGATGCAGCCGATCCATGCCACGTCCGACATCGAGATCGCCGACCTGCACTGGGGGCGGCGCGCCGCCACGGGGTATGCCTGGCGCAGCCTGCTCGACGCGGGCACCGTTCTGGCCTTTGGCTCCGATGCGCCGGTGGAGGACATGTCGCCGCTGGCGGGCATCTATGCCGCCGTGACCCGCCGCCGCCCGGACGGCTTTCCGGCCAGGGAGGGCTGGTATCCCGAACAGCGGATCGCCGCATGCGAGGCGGTCTATGCGTACACGATGGGCGCGGCCTTTGCCGGGGGCGAGGAGGCGATCAAGGGATCGCTCGCGCCGGGCAAGCTGGCCGATCTGGTGGTGCTGGATCGAGACATCTTGAGCGTCGATCCGGAGTTGATTCTGTCGACGCAGGTGCTGGGGACGATGGTTGGCGGGGCGTGGGTGTATGGCAGGGGGTAAGGAATAAGGAGTAAAGGATTTATCTCGCGCCGACGGTCTCCGTCGGCGCGGATTCGTTCCCACGCGGGAGCGTGGGAACAAGATAACCCCGGCTTTTGTCAAAAGCCGGGGTTCTGTTTATTCAGCGCAAACAGCGTTCGGCATAAATCGTGCCTTGCATCGCGGCAAAGATCGGCACATTGGCCTCGATCTGTGCAATGATGTCCTCGCTGTGCTCGATATGCATTGTCAGTACGCCTGTCTCACTCTTAAATTGCGCCAGAACCGGCGAGTTGATGGCATTGTCGATGCGGATGTCGCTCAAGTTGACGCGCAGCGTGGCATTGACGCCGGCGTGCTGGCCCCGCACTGCAATCTCTTCGACCTGCCAGCGCGCCGAGAGCAGCGGCGTCTGCGTAAAGGGATCGATCAGCAGCAGATTGATCGCTTTGTCGATTTTGAGGCCGGTTTCGCTCGGCGTTATGTCGAGTGTGAAGGGCAAGTTCTCGAATTGCAGCAGCTTCCAGGAGGTGAGCGGATCCTGCGCAGCACGGGGGCAAGTGGTCTGAATGGGCGTAAAGCGGCCAAACGAGACGCGCCCGTCCTGGATGCTCACCGCGCCGGCAAAATGCAGGGCGACGCAAGTCTCATCGAGGGCGGGTGGCGCGCCGGGAATCCGCACCGGGACGGTCATCGGCGCGGGGCGTGCCGGCGCGGACGGCTGTTGTCCGACGGTGTAAAGTGGGCGCAGCGGCGCGGCGCTGCTGACTAGGGCGTCGGCCGGGGATTCGTCGGCCGTGGTGAGCATCGCCCGCAGGCTGTCGTGGGCGACCAGGAAAGGCCCAGTGGGCGATTGCCCGGCAAGCGACGGCCCGGCGGCAATCGACAGCGCGCCGGCAATCAACACGACAAAAAACACAAAGGGCAGATAAGAAAAGATCGTTCTGTTCACGGGCACTGCTCCAGCCCCTGCTGCGCCGATTTCAGGTATGGGTCGATGGCCAGGGCCTGCTCGAACAGCTTTTTGGCGACGTCGCACTGCTCCTGGGCGGCGTAGGCCTGGCCCAGGCCGGCCATCGCCGGCGCGCTGCCGGGATCGAGGATCAGCGCGCGTTGAAAGAGGACGACTGCCTCGTCGTACTGCGTTTGTTTCAGATAGGCCTGGGCCAGGGCGAGGTGCGTGTCGCGCTGGATGGGATCGACCTGACCGAGCACCAGTGCGTGTTGCAGAAAAGCCGCCGCTTCTTGCGCCTGACCCTCCTGCAACAGGCATTGTCCGGCGTAGGCGTACCAGTCCGCGCGCTGCGGGTTGGCCACGATCAGCGTGTTGAACTGCTCCAGCGCCCAGTCGCAGCGTCCCAGCGCATAGCCTACCAGACCCAGCGCCTCCCGCGCCGTCGCCGAGTTGGGGTTTTGTTCGACGGCGGCGCGCAACGGTTCGAGCGCTTCGTCGTAGCGGCTCATTGCGTAGAAACTGCGTCCCAGATACTCCTGGGCCAGCGCATTGCCCGGTTGGGCCGCGGTGACGTCGCGCAGCAGGTTAATTGCCTCGTCGTAGCGCTGCTCCTGGACATACACGTAACCCAGGTAAGCCCCTGACTCGAAATCGCGCGCCTCCCAGGCCGGTTTGAGGCTGCCCTCGGCCTCCGGATACATCCCCACCTGGCTGTAAGCGATGCCCAGGCCGCGCCGCGCCTCGATCAACCCGCTGTTGGCATCAACGGCCTGGCGAAAATGGGGGATCGACTCGGAGGGACGGCCCATTTTCAGATAGCACCAGCCGGAGCCATTTTTAGCCGCAGTCGAGGCGGGATCGCGTTCCAACACGCGCAGGTAGGCGACGAGTGCGTGTTCGTATTGGCCGTTCTGGCGGTAGCCGTCGGCCTGGGCGAGATAGTAGGCTGCGTCGCCCCGCGTGACCGAGAGCCACAGCACGATAAAGGCGGCAAGGGTGAGCACGCCCAGCCCGGCGCTCAAGCCGATGTAAAACAGCGACGGCGGCGGGGAAGCCGTGCGCGTTCGTTGTGGACGCTGCCGTTTGGGCGATTCTTCCGGGCCGATCAGCGCGGGACGGGATTCGGTAGGCAAGGAGATGCGCGGTTCGGCGGCAGGTTCGGGCGCCGGCTGGAGTGTGCGCTCTGCCTTGCCGGGCCTGGATGGCGTGGCGGAAGGCGTCTGCGGCTTATTCGCGTCGCCGCCAAGCACCGTCAGGCAGCGCGGGCAGATCGCCTCACCGCCGCTCAGTCGATAGCCACATTCGGGACACTGGGTTGCGGCCATAGTCACTCCTTATCCCCATACCCGTGAATGAAATCCAAATTTCGACAGGATTGGCAGGATGAACAGGATTAAAATGGGCAAGTTCATCGCTGGTTGAATACCGCGCGGGCCGCTTGTTCAAAGATTCTGGCCGTGCGCGTGTCAATGTTGCACAGGTTGATCTCGCGCAGGCTGGTCTCCTTGCGCTCCGAAAACCATTCGAGGATCGTTTGCAGCATCACCTGGGCGCAGAGCGGCTTGGGAAAGCCAAAAATGCCGCTTGAAATGCCGGGCATCGCAATGCTCTCCAGTTCGTGCTGCTCGGCCAGATCGAGCGCGCTCTGCACGGCGCTGGCCAGTTTGACCTCTTCGTGTCCCGATCCCCACACCGGGCCGACGGCGTGAATGACGTACCGCGCCGGCAACGCGCCCGCGCCGGTGATCGCCGCCGATCCGGTGGCCACCGGGCCGTGTTCGCGCACCCAGTCGTCGCTTTCCTGCTGGATCGATGGGCCGCCCTTTTGCGCGATCGCCCCGGCCACGCCGCCGCCGTGCGCCAACTGCTCGTTGGCGGCGTTGACGATGGCATCGACGCGCTCTTCGGTCAGGTCGCCCTGGACGATGCGGATGATGCGCCTTCCCGGTCGTTTGTGTTCGGACAAGATTTGACGGGTCATCGAGAAAGCCCTTGTGTTTCAAGAATTGGTTTTCTGAGGGATACCAGGATTGTAGCACGTTTGGCGGGGGCTGTCAACGCAATTTGAGTTGTGTCTGGTTTCCGGCTATAATGATGTCAGTTCACCTCCTCTACTTTCCAGTACCATATTACTCATTTTGCATTTGGGAGTCACAACATATTATTCAGTTATGGTAACATATCAAGCTAACGAACTCACAACCGAAGAACGACGTGTGAAAATCTACGAAGGCACAGGTGAGCCGACTGTGCCAAATAGCGTTACTCCCGAAACACCGCTCAGTGAAATAAATCTAAATTGGCGTGAGCGTGACTTGCCTGAAAGGGAAAGAACTAAGCATGTTCATAGGCTCCATCCCTATTTAGGCAAGTTCGTCCCTCAATTAGTGGAGATTTTTCTTCGCAAGTATTTTACTCCTGGACAGACTGTACTAGACCCATTTGCAGGTTCAGGCACCACTTTAGTTCAGGCAAACGAGTTAGGCGTTAACGCAATCGGCTATGACATTTCAGCCTTCAATGTTTTGCTTGTACGTGCAAAGACCAAGCGTTACGACCTAAAAAATGCGAGGCGCGAAATTCTGGATATCCTCGGCAAAGTAGAAAGTGCAACAAAATCAGACGTATATCAACTTACCTTGTGGGATTCAAACGGTAACAGTGAAGTGAGGAAGGCAACCTCCGATAGCGATTATCTCAATCAGTGGTTTGCTCCTCAAGCCCTCCATGAATTGCTTGCCTACCGTGATTTGATTGAAACTTATGAGGACCAAGAAATCCTAAAGGTCATTCTTTCGCGTTCGGCACGTTCAGCACGATTGACGACTCATTTTGACCTTGATTTTCCCAAAGCACCGCAGACTGAGCCTTATTGGTGCTATAAGCACAGCCGAATCTGCGTGCCAACAACTAACGCCTTCCAGTTTTTGAAACGATATAGCCTCGACACAATACGCCGTTTAGAAGAATTTGCCGCACGGCGAACAAACGCGCAGGTGTCGATTACTCATCAAGACAGTCGAAAATCGAAAATCCCACAGGTGGACGGAGTAATAACAAGTCCGCCTTATGTTGGTCTCATTGACTATCACCAACAACACCGATATGCTTATGAGCTACTTGGACTTGAAGATCGTAGCGGATTTGAAATTGGTGCTGCCAAACAGGGTTCAAGTCAAAAAGCACAACGAGAGTATCAAAGATCTATTGCCCAAGTCTTTGGTCGCGCTTGTGAGTCTATGCCATCAGGTGGGTGTTTGGTTGTCGTTGCAGGCGACCGGTATAATCTTTATGATGAAATAGCAAGACTTTGTGGCGTGGAAGTTGAATCTGTCCTTCATCGCCACGTCAATAGAAGAACGGGGCGGAGGTCTAGCGAATTTTACGAGTCGATTTTTATTTGGCGAAAACGGTAGGGTACTAAAAGAGGAATAAACAATGCCAACCGATCCACAAGAAATGAAAGACGCTATCCAATCCGTCATAAAAGGTTTGATGGATAGAGTAATGAACAGGGTCTTGGTTGAAGATCCATTTGTCAAAGAGAGATTTCACGCGGACAAGCCTTTGTATGCCGCTTTAGTTCCAGACGAGATTTTCAAAAGCTCTCATTTTGAGCGCAGGTTTGTAACACCTTTTGGAAGTGTTTGGGAAACCTTGGCAATTACCGCCGCTAAATTCGGCCTGGGATATGGAGTAAAGGGTCACAATATTTTTGGGAAAGTAAAATCTGAACGGCTAACAAGAATTGCACAAGTGCTGAATGCTTTGGAGCATCCAGAAAAAGACCGAGAGAGAAAGAAACCTGATTGGGATGCCGAGTTAGCATATGTCTTGGCAGGTGGAGGCGAAGATATACCTGTTCAAATAGTCTGCGATGTTTACGCTGAAGATACAACGAATAGCAAAAGGTATGCTTTTGAATTAAAAGCGCCTTTGCCTAATAGCGACCAAACGAAGGTGAGCAAAGAAAAGCTGCTGAAACTCTACAGTATGGACCCGATACAAATAGACGGCGCGTATTATGCTCTTCCTTATAACCCATATGGGAAAAAGGAAGACTATAGCTGGAGTTTCCCTGCTCGATGGTTTAATATGAAGGAAGATAAGGTAGTTTTGATAGGCAATGAATTTTGGGAGAAGATAGGCGGATTGGGCACTTATCAAGCATTCATTGCCGCGGTCAATGAAATTGGAAAAGAATACAAAGAACGAATATATCGAGAGTTTCTTGGAACTGAGCCGCCAAGCGATTTGGAGCAGGGCAGACTTCGATAGTATAAAGGGCGGCATAATAACGGGTTACAGCCGATGTTGATCCACAACGCGGCTGAAACCTACTGTTAAGTTTTTCACTAACGTGTATGGTTAGCTTGTTTCCAATGGAGGAAATAAATATGTCTGAAAAACTGATCCTTGTCCCGATGCCTCGACAGATCGAGCAGCGGAGCGGCTCTTTTTACTTTCGCGACGGCGGCCAGATCGCGATCGACGATCCCCAGGCGGCCTTCCAGTCCGCGCGACGGCTGCAGGCGGCATTGCGGGCCGAGACGACCCTCGCGACCGAGATCGTCATTGGCGAGATCGGCGAGCACGGCCGCATCGCCGTGACGCTGGCCGTTTCGCCCACTGCCGTCGAGCGCGCGCAGGGCTATTCGCTGCGGGTGACGCCGGAGCACATTCACATCGTCGGGCACGATGCGGCGGGCCTGTTTTACGGGGTGTGCACGCTCAACCAACTGATCCGGCAGTTGGGGGTCGAAATTCCTTGCCTTTCGATTGACGACTATCCCGATTTCCCGGTTCGCGGTGTGATGCTCGACGTGAGCCGCGGCAAAGTGCCGACGCTGGAAACGCTGATCGACCTGATCGACTTGCTGGCCGGGCTCAAGATCAACCAGCTCCAACTCTATGTCGAGCACACTTTTGCCTATCGCGAGCATCCCGTGGTGTGGGCCGATGCCTCGCCGCTCACCGGGCAGGATATCCTCGAACTCGACGCCTGCTGCCGGGAGCGCTTTATCGAACTGGCGCCCAACCAGAACTCGCTCGGCCACCTGGTGCCCTGGCTGACCCATCCCCAATACGCGCACCTCGCCGAAGCGCCCGATGGGTTCGAGTGGCCCTGGGGCGGGCGCAGCGACGGGCCATTCTCGCTCAACCCCACCGATCCGCGTTCGTTCGACCTGCTGCGCAGTATGTATGACGACCTGCTGCCTTATTTTTCCAGCCGGATGTTCAACGTCGGCTGTGACGAGACCTTTGACATCGGCGTGGGGCGCAGCAAGGCGGCCTGCGAGGCCAAGGGGCGCTATCGCGTCTACCTCGACTTTTTGCTTCAGGTCTACCAACTGGTCCAAGAGCGTGGGCGGACGATGATGTTCTGGGGCGACATCATTCTGCACGAACCGGCGTTGATCCCCGAGTTGCCCAAGGATGCCATTGCCCTCGAATGGGGCTACGAGTTTGACCATCCTTTTGACAAGGACTGCGCCGAGTTTGCCAAAGCGGGCGTGCCCTTTTACGTCTGTCCCGGCACGGCCAGTTGGAATTCGCTCGCCGGGCGGACCGACAACGCGATGGGCAACCTGCGCAATGCCGCCGAAAACGGCCTCAAGCACGGCGCTATCGGCTATTTGATCACCGACTGGGGCGACAACGGCCACTGGCAGTACCAGCCGATGTCCTACCCGGGCTACCTTTACGGCGCGGCAGTTTCCTGGGCTTACGAAGCCAATGTCGACCTCGATCTGCCGCAGGCATTGAGCCGGCACGCTTTTGGCGACCCCACCGGGATGATGGGACGTCTCGCCTTCGACCTGGGCAACGTGTATCGCATTTACGAACGGTTTACCGGCAAACGCATCCACAACACCCATTTTCTGGTCGCGCTGCTCTATGCGCCGCTCGATCAGATACGTTTTCGCGGCGTTGACTGGCAAGACGTGCCGGCCGAAATGTTCGATCAGGCACGGCGGACGATCGACGCGGCAATGGCCTTGCTGCCCGAGGCGCGGATGCAGGGCAAGGATGCGGCGCTGACTCGCCGCGAGTATCTCAATGCGGCTCGTTTGCTGCGCCACGCCTGTGACCTGGGCGAATTCAAGATCGCGCTGGCGCGAGGCGAGATGGCGGCGGCGTGGGCGGACGCGCTGGCCGACGATATGCGCGCCATTTTGCACGAGCACCGACAGCTCTGGCTGGCCCGCAATCGCGTCGGCGGGCTGGAGCAGGGCAGTGGGCGGCATTTCCAGGGGATGATCGACGCCTACCGGCGCATCGCCAGGAATGGGGCATAGAAGGGGATACTGCCCTCACCCCGTCCCTCTCCCGTGAAACGGGAGAGGGTGGCGCGGAGCGACGGGTGAGGGTGATTTTCAAGTCTAATACGAAAAGAGACGTGATGGATAGCGAAACGACGAAAGAAGACACAATAGACCAAGAGTGCATTTTGTTAACGCCCGACCCGGAGCCGCCGCGCGAGATCGCCGGTGTCGTCCAGGCTATACTCGACGCTTATCACCAGCAGGGCGGGATCAATTATGCCGAGGGGGCCAACTTGCCCTCGCAGCAGCACATCATCGACATCAC
>JAFGEY010000123.1 GCA_016931365.1 Anaerolineae bacterium | reverse complement strand
TCCACGGGCCACCCCGGCAGCTCGACCTGATAGTCGCCATTGGCGGCGAGCGCGCCCCGGCCGCCCCGGCTGACCACCAGCAGTTCGACGCCCTGGTCCAGCACCGCGCGGATGCCCGCGTCGAGGCCGGTGCAGCCGGTAGCGACCTCCCACTCTTCCTCGCTGACCTTGGCCAGGTGACAGTGCCGGAACGCCTCCTGGATCACCCGTTTGGCCGTCGACACGTCGGGCCACAGCGTGGGGCGGTAGTTGGGATCATAGCTGAGCATCAGGCCTTTGTCGCGTGCGATCTGGATCGCTTTGCGCTGCGCCGATGCCACCGGTTCGTCGATCAACGAGATCGAGCCAAAGTGAAAGGCGCGCACATGGTCAAACATCGCGGCATCGATCTCGCTCTCACTCAACATCATATCCGCGCCGGGGTTGCGGTAAAAGCAAAGGTCCTTGCGCCCATCATCCCACACGGCGACAAAGACCGCTGTCGTGCGCGCCTGCCGGTCGATCAGCAAAAAGCGCGTATCGACACCAACCTCATCCAGGCTTTGACGCAGGTAGCGGCCAAAGGGATCGTCGCCGACCTTGCCGACAAACCCGGCCGGCATCCCCAGCCGGTGCAGGGCCACAGCGACGTTGGCCGGCGCGCCGCCCGGCGCTTTGATGAACCCCGGTGCGTCGATCAGCGAAACGTTGTCTTGGGTGGCGACAAATTCGGCGAGCAGTTCGCCCATACAGAGCACATCAGACATATTGACCTCCAAAGTAGGGGCGAAGCATCCCTTGTGCATGGTTTGTTGACCAGGATGCTTGGATGACAGAGCCAGGCTCAGCCAGCACGTTCCGTCTTGGGATGCTTCGCCCCTACAACTCATCATGATGCTTCTAACGCCGGCGGCATATAGTCGCCCGCCGGTTTGGGCCAACGCAGTGTGCCGCCGTTGGGCTGCGGCAGGTCGGGCCAGGTGCGCCCTTGGCCATTGAACTGAGGCAGCCAGGGCGCGAGCGCCTCAAACATCTCGTCGCACATCGCCCACACTTCGGCGGGGTTGCACACCGCGCCGGTCAGCGGGTCGTGCAGCACGGCCAGTTTGACCAGCTCGCGATCGCCGGTCAGCGCGGCCTGCACGGCCATTTCCTGCACGTTAACGCTCACCCGGCAGGTCGCCGCGCAAGCCAGGGGCAGCGCGCCGGTCCAGGCCGGGCTGATCCCATTGCCATCGACGTAGCAAGGCAGCTCGACCGTGCAGCCGTCGGGCAGGTTGCTGATCAGGCCGCTGTTGCCGACGTTAAAATGCCCGCGATAGACGCGCCCGGTCTCCAGCGCCTCCAAAATGTGCGAGGCGTGCTCACCGCTGCGCCAGTCGAGCTTGAGGCTGCTTTCGCCGCTCATCAGGCGCGGGTATTCCTCGCGGAAATACTCATCCGTCTCGCGGCAGTGGCGCAGATAGCCGCCCGTCTCGCCGCCGATCCAACTGTCGCGCGATATCCACCCTTCGATCTCGGCGGGACGCTTGCGGTACCAGGGCAGGTACTCGGAAAGATGGCCGTTCGACTCGGTGGAATAATAGCCAAATCGACGCAGCACGTCGATGCGGCACGGCTCGGTTTTGGAGTAGGTAGGGTGCTGCTCGAAGGCCGGAAGCAGAAAAGGCAGCATGTCCCGGCCCCGATGCGTCACCTGGATGTACCAGGTCTGGTGGTTGATCCCCGCGCAGACGAAATCGACCTCTTGCGGGGGCAGGCCGAGCGCGTCGGCGATCTGGTGGTGGCCGCCCTGCACGCCGTGGCACAGGCCGACCATACGCACGCCGCCAGCGCGGCGCAGCGCCCAGCAGTTCATCGCCATCGGGTTGGAATAGTTGAGCAGCAGCGCGTCGGGTGCAACGGCGCGCATGTCGGCGGCAATGTCGAGCAGGACGGGGATAGTGCGCAGGGCGTAAAAGACGCCGCCCGGCCCCAGCGTGTCGGCGACGCACTGATCGACGCCGTACCGGAGCGGGATTTCGATGTCGTGGGCAAACGCCTTCAGGCCGCCCACGCGCACCAGCGAGAGCACGTAATCCGCGCCGCAAATGGCCTCGCGGCGGTCGGTCGTCGGCATCACGGCGGCCGCCTTGCCGTTGACCTCGCCGATCTTACGGCAAACGCTGGCGGCCATATCCAGCCGCTCCTCGTTGATGTCCATCAGCCGAAACTCAGCATCGCAAAACTCGGGCACAGCCAGGATATCCAGCACCAGACGGCGAGTAAAAGTGAGGCTGCCGGCCCCAATGATGGCAATACGCATGTTGACCCTCCTTGTGATATTTTGTGTAATATAACGACCGCCGACAACCGACGGCAGACTAAGCCGTAACGCGTGTGGTCTCGATACGCCGCGTCAAAAATCGGACGCGATGACTCGACCGACACTCGTTTGCATCGCTTCGGCAGTCGGTGGTCGGTCGTCTGCGGTCATCTCTCCAAAATCGCCCGCGCGGCGATCAGCCCCGACGCTGACGCCTGCACCAGGCCGCGCGTCACGCCCGCGCCGTCGCCGCAGGCATACAAGTTTTCGACCTCGGTCTGCATCGCGGTCGACAGTTTAAGCCGGTTGGAATAAAACTTGACCTCCACGCCGTAGAGCAGCGTGTGCCGCCCGGCCACGCCCGGCGCGACTTCATCCATCGCGTGCAGCATTTCCAGGATGTTGCTCACGTAGCGATAAGGCAGCACCAGATTCAGGTCGCCCGGTGTCGCCCCAGCCAGCGTCGGCACCACCACCGAGCGGCTCAACCGCTCCACCGTGGATCGCCGCCCTGCTTCCAGATCGCCCAGGCGTTGCACGATCACCCCCCCGCCGAGCAGGTTAGCCAGCCGGGCGATGCTCTTGCCGTAAGCGATGGGGTCGTCAAACGGCTCGGTAAAGGTCTTGCTGACCAGGATGGCAAAGTTGGTGTTGGCGGTCTTGCGGTCGGTGAACGAGTGCCCGTTGACGGTCATCACGTCGCCGGCAAACTCGGTGCTGACCTCGCCGTGCGGGCACATGCAAAAGGTGCGCACCCGGTCGTCGAACTGCTTGCTGTGATAGATGAACTTGGACTCGTAGACCAGATCGGTGATCGGCTCCAGCACCACCGCCGGCAGTTCGACGCGCACGCCCAGATCGACCGGGTTGCGGGCCTGCGACAGCCCCAATTCCCCGGCGACGCCCTTGAGCCAGCCCGCGCCCTCGCGCCCCGGCGCGACGATCACCGCGTCGGCCTCGATCTGCTCGCCCTGTTCCGTCTCGACGCCGACGACGCGCCCGTTTTCGGTCAGGATGCGGCGCACCGGCGCGCCCGAGCGCACCGTCACCCCGCGCGCGAGCAGGTCGTCGCGCATACGGCGCATAATATCGACGCAGCGGTCGGTGCCCATGTGGCGGATCGGCACCGAGACAAAGCGCAACGAGGCTTTGGCGGCGCGCTTTTCCAGTTGCTCGATCTGGTCGTTGAGTTCGCCGGGAGATTGCCCCGGCGCGCCGTAGACCTTGTCCGGCGCGCCGTAATGCCGGTAGACGCCATCGACCTCGTCGATCAACTGTATTGCCGCGCGCTCGCCGAGGATGTCGGGCAGGTGGCCGCCGACGGCCGGCGACAGGGTCAGCTTGCCGTCCGAGAACGCGCCGGCGCCGCCCCAGCCGGTCATGATCGCGCAGGGACGGCAGTTGATGCAGCGCCCGCCCGGTTCGCGCGCCGGGCAGCGCCGCTTGTCGATGTCGGGGCCTTTGTCGAGGATGGCGATACGCAGCCCATTGGGGCGACTGCAACTCAAAGAGTTGCCTGCGTCGCCCTTGCTCAGTTCCAGCGCGGCGAAAATCCCCGCCGGCCCCGCACCGATGATCAGGACATCAAAGGTTTGTGACATAGCCACCTTTCGTAGCACAAAGAAACAAAACACACTCTACAATGTCATTAATTACCCACCCAGCGCAGGCTGTGCCCGGACTGAACCAGCATACCTCGAGCGAACAAGCCGTTTAGCAAGTTCAGCAAGGCACCCGGCTGTATGGGAATATCATCCACAAACGCCTGTCCCAACGGCGTCCGCGGCGCTTCTGGGATCAGCAGTTCAGCAAGTACCTCGACATGATACCCGGCTTGCTCAACTCGAACGACAATGACCGCTTGCGGTTTTTGACCGAGATCCAGCATGGCGGCATTGTACGATTCAGCAGAGCCATCTGGTCTGAAAGAGTGCATCCTGCGTGGCTCGACTTTCCATATGCGTCCTGGCCCGCAGTGGCTATACGCAAACTGCTCCAAGATGCGAGCGGCCTGATCGAGCAGCTCAAGGCCTAACTGCCGGGCCAGTTGCGCGCGCCAGGCGCTTGCCTCTTGATCGTTCGGCACAAGCTGAAGGACGCGGCTTATAGCCGCCAAAGCCTCGATCATATTGCCAGCATGGGCGTGTGCCAGGGCATAGTTGAACCAGGCATCGTCGGTGCCAGGATCGATCTCCACCGCGCGCCCCAAGTCTTCCAGCGCAGAGGCTAGATTCCCCATACGACCGTGAATCTGCCCACGAAGCGCCAACGCGCTTGCATAATCTGCCGACTTGTCCAGCGCTCGATTCACCGCCGCCAAGGCCTCGGAAAGCTGGTTCTGATCAACCAAACTGTGCGCCATTTGCACTAGCAGCAACGGCTCGCCAGGATGCTGTTTTAACCCTTGTTGGATGATCTGAAAAGAATGGCTCAAATTACCTTGCTGTCGGGCTACCCAGGCAAGTTCAGCATACGGTTCAACCAGATATGGATCGAGATTTAACGCAGCCTTACATTCATTCACCGCACGGTTCAAGTCGCCGCGTGCATGGCAAACCTGTGCCCGTTTGCTCCAGGCCATAGCCAGAGTTTTATCCAGTTCGATCGCTCGAGTATAGTCAGCATAAGCGCGATCGGCATCGCCGACAAGTTTCCAGGTCATGCCACGGGCCAAATACGCATTGGCTTCCTTGTCATCGAGTCGAATAGCCTGATCGAGTTGCTGTAAAGCACCATCCCAATCACCCATATCGCGCATCAGCCGCCCGCTTTGCAATAGTGCACCTGCATAGTCGGGTCGTTCCGCAAGCGCTTGCTCGACGGCTGCTTGAGCCTGTTCTCGATCACCCACGCCCATCAATGCACGGCTTTTCAGCGTGTACAGGGAGGCCAGCAACGCTGAACGAACTTGGCCCTTCAACCGGGGTTCAAGCAAGGCAATTTGCAGCGCCCGCTCGGTATCACGAAGCGCAGCCGCAGCGTCGTGACGCTTCAGGAAAGCTTCGGCACGGTTTTGAAGTGCAAGAACATCTCGCGGATTGCGCTTGAGACACTCATCCGCTTCCTGGATGGGATCGGATGCCGACGGAGCGGCACGCTTGAACCATTTACTGAACACGGTGTCCCTTTTTCCCTCGTTTCCACACTCCCGCGAGTGGGAATGCTGCTCTAACGCTCCGCGCCACCTCTCAACGCAACAAAAGGCCGGGCGCAGAGCGCAGCGTCCGGTAGGGGCGAGGCAACCCTTGTGCATGATCCGTCAATCAGGATGCGCGGGCGTTGGAGACATGCTCAATCAGTTGCCCCGTCTTGGGATGCCTCGCCCCTACTTGTCGATACATCAACTCCACAGCCGATCCCATGATCGCTCGCTGTCCCATTCGCCGGTCGGCTCGAAATAGCCGGGCGCGTCCGGATCGATGTAGCGGCGCACCATCGCCTCGTTGAGGTCCTCAAAACCAAGGCCCGGCGTCTCCGGCACCTGGATATAGCCATCTCGAATGAGCGGATTGGGCAGGCCGGTGACGATCTCGTTCCAATCCGGGTCATCGACGGAGTGGTTTTCGAGGACGAGGAAATTTTCGGTCGCCGCCGCGCAGTGGACGGCCGCCAGCGCCGCCACCGGCGAACCGGCCATGTGCATCGCCATGGCGATGCCGTGCTCCTGGGCCAGGTCGCCAATCTTCTTGGTCTCCAGAATGCCGCCCGACGAGGCCAAGTCGGGGTGAATCACCGACACGGCGCGCGCCTGGAACAGCGCCATAAAGCCTTCCTTGAGGTAAATGTCCTCGCCGGTGCAGATCGGCGTCTTGACCGCGTTGGAAAGCCGCACGTACTGGTCGGTAAGCTGCCAGGGGATCATGTCCTCGTACCAGGCCAGCGTAAACTGGTCGAGCGCCTGGCCGACGCGGATGCACGATTCCAGCCCGATGTGCCCAAAGTGGTCGACGGCCAGCGGAACCTCATAGCCGATCTCTTTGCGCACCGCGGCGACGTAATCGCACAGCGCGTCGATCCCTTTTTCGGTGACCTGGATGCCGGTCAAGGGATGCATCACGTCATAGCGATTGAGCATCCCCGGTGGGGCGATCAGCGTGTCGGGAATCCCCTTGAGCAAGCCGATGCCGACGTCCATTTTGAGGAACTTGAAGCCCTGCGCCATCCGCTCTTTGAGCCGACGGCCCATTTCACGCCCGTCGGGCTCGCTGTGGGTATCCGAATAGCACAGAATTTTGTCGCGGAACTTGCCGCCGGCGAGCATATAGGCGGGCACGCCGTAGGCCTTGCCGGCCAGGTCCGTCAAGGCCATTTCGATGCCGCACACGCCGCCGGCCTGCCGGGCGTGAAAGCCAAACTGCTTGATCTTGCGGAACACCTTGTCGACATTGCAGGGATTCTCACCGATCAGGCGGCTCTTGAGCATCAGAGCATAGGTCTTGCTCGCGCCGTCGCGCACCTCGCCATAGCCGGAAAGGCCCTGGTTGGTGTCGATGCGGATCAACGACAGGCGCATGGGCAGACCTTTCAGGTTGACCACGCGCAAATCGGTGATTTTCAACTCGGAGGGACGGGAATACTGGGTCACATTTTGTTCGCTTATTGGGGTCACAATTTCTTCTCCTCGACATAAATTTGACACACGGATTGGAATCCGCGCCTACAAAGCCTGATCGTGCGCAGATCGGGAATCCGCGCCTACAAAACCGCCGCCAACGCGGTGAGCATCTCTTCCAGCGAGGGCGGCGGCTGAGGGTCTTCGGGGGTGCGGTCGGCGAGAGCGGTGCTGCCGACCAGCCGGTACATATCCGCCGCGCCGGCGAGTATCTTGGGCGTCAGGCCGACGTGTTCAAAGGTGCGGGCGATCTCTTCCATCTCGCCCACCCAGCGGCGCGACTTGGCGGGCATCCCGCCCATATGCCGCATCCGTCCGAGCGCCGACGATTGGCTGCGCTCAAATTCGGCGATCAGCGCGTCGTACACGCCGAGCGCCTGCGCGGCGGTCAGTAACTCGGTGTACAGGGCGGTGGTACCCTTGGTCAGCGCGGCATAGCACATCTTGATCGCCGAGGCGTGGCCAATCTCGCTCCCCACAACGACGACATTCAATCCAAAATTGTCCAGCAGTGCAAAGGTATCCGCGTCCGGTCCGGCGGCGTAAAAACGGGTATCGCTCTGCTTGCCCCGCGCCGGCGGCCCACCAATGATGCCCGCGTCGACAAAACGCCCGCCCGCCGAGGTGATGATCTGGCCGATCTCGCGTACGGTCTGCGGGGCGATGGCATTGCAATCGGCATAGAGTGGATTGGCGCCGGTGGATCGGATCGCCTGAGCGACCCTCTGCGCCGCCGCTTTGGCCTGGGCAGGGACGAGAATCGACAAGATCAGGTCGGCCTGCTGCACCAACGCTTCATAGCCGCCCACGTCCTCGATCTGGGCTTCTTGTGCCAGTCGTTTGGTGCGCACGCTGCGATCGTCCAGCGCGGCAACCACGCGCAAGCCGTTTTCGCCCAGCACCCGTCCGACGGTGTGTCCCATATCACCGGGGCTGAGAATGCCAACGGTTTGAATTTCGGCCATAGCACCACCTTTTTCTCCCCAAAGCCAAACCAACAATTTCAGATTGTACCCTAAACGCGCAGGAGACGCAAAAATAAAAAGGCTGGCAGGTCAACCCGCCAGCCCAAACCAAAGTCAGGCTATATTAACCAATCTTTCGCCCGTTCAGCCCATCGTCGAGCGCACAAACCCGGCCAAATGCGCCTTGAGCTGCGCCAATGACGAATCGTGAATGTACATCATGTGACCTGCTTGATAGTATTCCATCGAGATATTGGCCTGCAATCCGGCATCCAATCCCATATGCTTAAAGGTGTACTCGGTGGCGAAATAAGGCGTCGCCAGGTCATAGTAGCCGTTGGCGACCAAGACCCGGAGGTGCGGATTCTGGCAAACGGCCTTGCGCAGCGTTTCGGCGACGTCGACATACTGGTTCTCAAACCTGGCATAGCTCCACGGCTGCACGCGGCTGGTGAGGATTTCATAGGGCAGATCGCTCTCGAAACGCAGCACGCGGCGCACGTAATCGTTCAGCGCGGCGGT
>JAFGEY010000122.1 GCA_016931365.1 Anaerolineae bacterium | reverse complement strand
GGGGCGTTGGCCTTGGCCGAGTGGGCTTCGTCGACGTACTCGCGCACGAGCGTCCAGCCGCGCTGCTGGATAAAGGTGTGCGTCGAGTGGCGTTGGGCGTCGAGGGAAAAGCCGTCGGCCTGTTCGGTACACGAATAACGTAGATAGCATACAGCTCGCATAAGGAAAACCTCCTGTGTGACATAGATTTTCCTTACTGTAGCACACGATGAGCGACTAGACAAAGTTGACCAGGTGGACACGAGTATACAAGGATGTGACAATGGGCAGACCCGCCAAGAAAAACCGCACGTATGATCCCCAACCGTTAGCGCAAGCCCTGCGCCGCTTGATGGCCGAGCATGGCTTGAGCCACCGCCAGGCGGCATTGCAGGCCGGGCTGGATCGTGGGGCGATGTACCGCTTTGTGGATCACGGGCAGCGGCCGTCGCGAGACGGTGTGATCGCGCTGGCCGATTCGTTCGGCGTGAATCCAAACGAGCTGCTGGCGCTGGCCGGATATCCGCCGCTGGCGATCTTTGAGACCGCCCTGGCCGGTGTCCCACCTGATATGCGAGGCGTGATCGACCGCCTGCAGGCCATCGGCGATCCTGTGGCGCGCAGCCGGGTGATCGGCGCGCTCGAGACGCTGCTGGATGGGTTGGCGCAAAATGCCAGGTTCCCATAGCGCTACCGGCGTGACCCCAAGATAGCCTGGTGCGTGCCAGGCGGAGAAAACTGTGGGTGAAGCCCTGTAAAGGCTGGGTAGGTCTCTAGCGCCACCACTTGCTGATCCTGCACGACGATGGCCGAAAAGATGGCGCGGTACAACAGGTTCTCCTCCTGGGAGGTGAGCGCCTGGATCAGCGTGGGCAGATTGTCGAGCAGATCTACCGCCTCTTGAGCGACCGGGCTGGCGGCTGGTTCCAGGGCATCTATCGCGCTGAGGGTGCCGCTGCGCCGCCGCTCGTATTCTGCGACGGGAATGATGCCTTTGCGCAAGAGATAAGCCTCGGTTTCCAGTTGGCGATACAGCGCCATCCGGTCTTGGAGCAGTGCGTCCTCTCCCTCGTCGTACAGCATATAGCCCAGGATGCGCTTGATCCAGGCTTGGGGCAGCGCGATTTGCCCGACGATCGTCCGCACCTGCTCGGTGCTGGGGCCGGCCTTGATGTTGGGTTGGTGGTGCTCGCCGTACTTGATCTGGCACAGGCGGTCCACGTAGTAGGTGTACGAAGTGGTGGAAGAAGCGCGCAGCGGGCTGTGGCGGTGAGCGCAGACGACCAGCCGCGACAGCGGGAAGGGGTCGGCCACCTTGCAGGATCGCGTGATGGAGCGTTGAAAGCGTCCCTTGCGGATGTGCTGCGCGCGTTCGAACGTGAGCGAGTCAACCAGCGCCTGGTGCTTGCCCTCGAACATCTCGCGCGGCTTGCGAAAGCGCTTGCCGTCCTCGGTGCTGCCGGCAAAGGTCACGTAGCCGGCATAGACCGGGTTGGAGAGGATAGTGCGCACGGCGTCGGCGTCGAAAGGGCCGGGAGGATGGAGCCCCGGCCGCCCCTTGGTGCGAAAATGGACCTCGCTGCCGTCGGGCAGGTCAAAGATCTGTGTGTTCAACTGATGGGCGATGTCGGCGAACGAGTATTGGCCGGTGACGTACCAGGCAAACATCAGGCGGACGGCGTGTGACTCGATGGGGTGGGGGATGCGGAAAGCTTTGCCTCGCCGGTCGGGCTGGCCCACGTGCGGGCAATAAGCGTGACCTGTCGAGTCGGCGCCGTTGGGATCGGTGCACTTGCTGCATCGCCCATCGCAGTAGCCAAAGCGGTAGGTTGGGGCGAGCAGGCCGTTCTTGGCGTCCGTCAAGCGCTTGATGCGCATTTCCTGGCTGAGATTGTCGCTGTAGAACTCGGCCAGCGCGCCCAGGATGTAGACGACGAGCTTGCCCCAGGCCCGGCGATAGTCGATGCCTTCGCGCAGCGAAACGAGCTTGACGTCGTGTTGGCGTAACAAGTCGATGAATTCCAAAAAGGTGGGCAGGTGGCGCGCCAGGCGGTCGAGACGGTCGACGACCAGCACCTTGATGCGGCCCGAGCGAATGAGCTTTTTGAGCCGGACAAAGCCTTCTCTTCTGCTGGTGCGCCCCGAGCGGGCCGGGTCGGTGATCACGTCGAGCAGCACCCAGCCCTGGCTGACGATATAGGACCGGATGCGTTCGTCCTGGTCCTCCATGCTGCTGCCTTCCAGTTGCATTTCCATCGAGACGCGGGTATAGCCGGCTGCGACAAGTTGAGAGGGCGGCGGCTCGGCCGGCTTGCCGGCGGCGTCGTTGATGAGCTGCAAGATGCGGTCGCGCAAGTCACGGTCGCACAGGTCGCGATCGCCGCGCGAGGCGCCGGTTGAGGGGGAGCTGGTCACGACCCCGGTTTGCACCGCTCCCAGGTTGATAAAGAACAGGCCAATCCCCAGCGCAATCACTTGGGCTAACAATCAGATCCCTCCTCTGTGGGCACGTCAATCTCGTCGTCTTGCTCGGCGTCCAGCGGCTCGATGCTGAGAATGCGGCGCAGTGCCATAGCGATGGCAAAGCACGCTTCGTCGGCGTGCTCGTCTAGCATGTCGGGAGTCCCCTCTGGATTTGGGAAACGTGCGCCTTGATCTTGTGGAAACGCCATGCCTGCCATTACATCACTACCTGTTTTTTGCTTACTGTCCGTCGCCAGGCTATTCCTATAGCCCCTAAGCTATTCCTATAGCCCTTTACCCGTAGATGTCAACGATGTCGTTGACGATGCGCCTCACCAAGCGCTTCCCCTTCTCGTCCAGCCGGGAAAGCAGGTCTTGGGTTTGAGTGGTGTGTGTGGGTGCCAGCGTGCCTGGCAGGATACCGGCAAGCCGGTACACGGTTTCCACGGGTTCATCGAATGCTCGCGCAATGTCCTGGCAAAGCTTTGTCCCTGCATTTCGTTCTCCGCAAAGAAAGCGGGTTAGTGTGCTGGTACGAATGTTCACTTTACGTGCTGCAGCGGCTGGCAGCCAGTCTCTTGCTATCAATTGTTGGTTGACCCAATCTCGAAGTTCGTTTTGCATAGTTTTAGTTTACCTCACTTTATTGCGCCTGTGGGATTCAATTAGAATCCATTTGGAATCAGTTTTTAGATAGGTGGCAGGCATGGCGTCGTGCAATGAAAGTAATATATGTAGAATCACAAGCCCGCCCACTTCCTCGAATATTGATTCCCCGTGGCGTTCAACCGAACCCCACAGGTGCATTGGAGAGTGATATACTATGCGTAACATAGTCTGGTACGAGTTATGATAATGCTTTCTCCTAAGGGAGGGGGCAGGGGGTGAGGTCAAGTGAGCTCATCAGTGTGCCAACAATTGGCCGGCATCAAGCTGGAAGTGTTCGACTCGGTCTATGCCAGCTTGCTGCCGCACGAGCGCGAGGAGGTCGACGAGCTGGTCGAGGCTTTGGCCCGGATACCCAAGGTTGGCGACAAGACAGCCCGCGAGTTGTTCGTGTCGGTCGTGCTGCTGACCGTGCCGGGGGCAGCTAGTGCGCTTGGAGCGAGCTCGGCTCGAGAGTTGTGGGCGTCCGTCATGCGCCTGCTGCAAAGGAATCACGATGGCCACAGTGGCATTAGCGATTGATGGCCTGAACATTGTCCAGGCGGCTGCCC
>JAFGEY010000121.1 GCA_016931365.1 Anaerolineae bacterium | reverse complement strand
TGGGCAAGATCAACGGCTGGGTGAGTGGAAACGACATCCTCGGCCGGATCACCGGGATCGTCGATCCGGCGCCGCGGCCGGAGGTGCCGGCCATACTGGCACAACTGGAAGCGGCCTATCGCGGCCTGATCGAGCGCCAGCAGCCCGCTCAAGACGAGGCACGGCGATTGTTGTCGATCGTCGACGATCTGCGCTGGTACGCCGATCGCATCGGCGTTGAGCGCTGGGATCGACAGCCCCGGCAGAACAAGTGGAGTTTTGCCCAGAACGTGTGGCGCCTGAGCAAGCAAGCCAAAGCCGCCGCAGAAACGCTCCAACCCGTCTGCCATTGGATCGACCGCGGCAAAGCGTGTGTGGGTCTGGCGGCGGAGATCGTTGCGTTGTTTGAGGATGACGAAGCGGAATAAGAATTCACGGTGACACTCAATTAACAACCTGCATATTTTCACGCTAGACCAAAAGACACAAGATGACAGAAAAAACCAAACTGATAGACCATCGTAGGGCTCTTGCAGCAAATCCGGATGCGTATACCTATGAATTTCAGGAAACGCATATCAGCCGCTTGGTAAATACCTTGGTTCCGCGCATCAGGAATGCAGGCTATTGCGTAACTCCGAGCAAGTCCTTTGACGTTTTGGCAAGAGTTATAAAGCTGCTTTTTCAAGCGCAGGACAACAGACCATTCTTCCATGTGGAAGGAACGGAGCTCCCTCTTTGCTGGAACTCCCCGAAAGATTGGGACAAGAACTACATCAAGTACGAATGGGGACATCTGAAGTCCCGGAATCAATTACCAGAGCAAGAGTTTGACCTTGAGAATCTAGGGCTCTATTCTGCCAGGTGCAATCAGCATATACAAACCAGCTTGCATATTGAGGAGCTGATGGTGTATGGAGGAATCCTCGCACAACGCATCAGCAATGTCCTCACCGCACGGCGAATGCTGTTTGAATCAGAAGAGTGGAACAAGTTGGTCAAAAACCTGAGAGAAATGGCATAGCAAGAGCTAGGCACGGATTTGGCCTAACAATGCGTGATCAGTCGACTGGCCTTACACTGCGGGTTTCTCATTCCTGCACTCCCGCGTGGGAATGACGAATTGATGCTTCGCCTCGCCGGATATCCGGTGCAGAGTGCCGCTCAAAGTACATCGAGTTGAAGATGGAAAGAATAAAGTAGCGAAAATGATAAAAAGCAGTAAATCTGTGTTTGATTCAAGAAAACATTGGGCAAAATACGGCATTTGGAGTCTTGCCGCTCTTTTGGTTTTTCTCCTGTGCGGCTGCATGCTGACCACCGCCACTCCCGACGTCGAGGCCACCGTCGCCGCGGCATTGGCCGCTACACAAACGGCACAACCGACCTTTACGCTCACATCGACGCCCACCCACACACCCACCCCGACGCCAACGCCGACGCACACCGCGACGCCGACGAGCACGCCCACCGCCGCGCCTACATTCACACCTACACCGGCGCCGACCTCGACTTCCGTGCCCGAAGAAACCGGCAATATAATCACCTCGACGCTGGAAACAGGCTGGACGTTGTACGAACTGGCCGATGAAGGTTTCGCCATCGCGCTGCCGCCAGAGTGGCAGTCGATTGACTTGAACTCCGGTTTGCTTGGAAACGCGCTCGCCCTCGTTGGCGAGAAAAATCCCGCGTTCAAGGAAGTGTTTTCAAGTGAGGCGATGCGAAATCTGGTTGCTTCCGGGGTCAAATTCTATGGCCTGGACCTCAAGCCGGAAACACTGATTTATGATCTGCCGGCCTCGATGAACATCATACAAGTAGACCTGGGCATTGCGATACCGCTGGATGCCCTTATACCGAACACGCTCAAGCAACTTGAGACAGTCGCCGATCCCAAGACGCCCATCACACATCGCCGTGTCACCCTGTCTGACCTCGCGGCAGAAGAGCTCAAGTACGGCTTGTCAATGACGGACATGATGGGCAACCCTGTCAAGGGGCAAATTACCCAGTACTTGCTCATCGACGGTACCGTTCAGTATGCCATCACACTCATCAGTCCAAACGAGTTGGCCGAGGATTATGCGCCCGTATTTGAGCAGATTGGGCAAAGCTTTCAACTATTCGACTAGAATACATCGAGTAAACATTCAGGGGATAGACGAACAAAGATAATTTGGACAAGATGAACAAGATTTTCATGATTTACAGGATTGAGCTTGAATCCGCAAGGTATCTTGAAATATCCTGTTTATCCTGTAAATCCTGTCAGAATGTACCCCCTGAACGGTTACCACACCGAATCCAAGATTTTCAAATTTTAAAGGAGAATTCTAAACAATGACTGTAAAACACGACGTTAAAGACTTATCTCTTGCCCCGCAGGGCAAGCTGCGCATCGAGTGGGCCGAGCAGGATATGCCCGTGCTGCGCCTGATCCGCGAGCGCTTTGCCAGGGAAAAGCCGCTCAAGGGCGTGCGGCTCTCGGCCTGCCTGCACATCACCACCGAGACGGCCAACCTGGGGCGCACCCTGCAGGCCGGCGGCGCAGATCTAGTGTTCTGCGCCTCCAACCCGCTCTCCACGCAGGACGACGTGGCCGCCTCGCTGGTGGCCGATTACAGCATCCCCACCTTTTCGATCAAGGGCGAGGATCACGACACCTATTACGCACACCTCAAATCGGCGCTCGATCACAACCCGCAGATCACCATGGACGACGGCGCCGACCTGGTCACGGGCCTGCTCAAGACCCGCACCGACCTGATCCCCGGCATGTATGGCTCGACTGAGGAAACGACCACCGGCGTGATCCGCCTGCGCGCCATGGCCGCCGATGGCGTGATCAAGTTCCCGGTCGTCGCCGTCAACGACGCGATCACCAAGCACTTTTTCGACAACCGCTACGGCACCGGCCAATCGACGCTC
>JAFGEY010000120.1 GCA_016931365.1 Anaerolineae bacterium | reverse complement strand
CCCATCTGCGGGTTGGGGCCGTAATACTCGACGTCCATCGTGTTGTGCTGGCAGCCTTCCATCACGCCATCCCGGTCGGCGTCCCAGCCGCCGGGAATCCAGCAAAACTCGAGCGCCTTTTTGGCCTGCGGCCAGAGCCGCGCCAGCCAGGCGTCGTCGCCGCAGAGCTGCCAGTCGCGGTAGAGCTTGAGCAGGCAGCCCATCTGCCCGTCGGCGGCGGCCTTGCCGAACTGCCGGGCGTTTTCCAGCGGCAGGTTGGCGCGAAAGCTCATCATCCCCTGCGCGTCGGTGGCGTGGAGAAATTCGACCTCGCGCATCGACCGGGCCAGATCGCCAAAGAGAAAAGCCGTCGCCTGCTCGTAGTTCCAGACGTGGGTGCACGAGCCGTAGCAGCAGCCGCGCTGATCGCAGCAGCCCTCCCAGCCAAAGAACCGCCCGTCGGGGGTGCGAAAGCAGGTCTGCGTGCGCAGCGTGCTCAAGTTGAACAACGCCGCTTCCTTGACCACCGCGGGCAGGTCGCCCGCGCAAAAGGCGCGCACGAAACGCAGCGTTTGCGCTTCGAGGTCGTCCAGCCGGGCGGCAACCCGCTCGGCGACATCCCAGGCGTCGACGTATTGGGTGGCATAATAGTTGCCGATCCGGTTCGACGTGCAGCACGCGTCTCCCGCGCCCGGCGTCCAGGTGTGGCGGTTGGGAAAGTGCCAGGCCAGCAAAAAGGTGACCGCCGCCGTTTCGCCCGGCGCGAGATCGACCCGCACGGCCAGCGAGCCGGTCGGGGCGGGTTCGCCATCAGCCTCGCGCTCGTCAAGCGCGCCGTCGGCGCTGAAATCGTCCCAGAAATCGAGCAGCGGGCTGCCCCAGCCGCCCTTGAGCCAAGCGGTGCGGTAGCTTATGCCGCGCCGCGCGGTGGTCGCCAACGCCAGCGTGCCCCACTGCTCCGCCGCCGGGTCGACGCCATCCGAGCGCATTAACAAGCCCTGGAGGCCGCCGTTTTGGACGAACAGGTTGCGGTTGTCGAGCTCCTGGCCGCCGGCGCCGTCGCGCCCGATGAAATTCTGCAGCGAGCCGCACACCGAGGCGGCAACCGGCCGGTCGGACCCATTTTCGAGCACATAGCGTAGCACGGCGACCGGAATGCCGCTGGCGTCGGCGTCGGCGGGAATGAGGGGGTTAAAGGCCTCGATGCGCACCCGCACCGGCAGGTCGGGGTCGGCGAGCAGCACCTGACCAAAGGGATAGGCGGCGGCAAAGCGGCACTGTCGAAAACGGGGCAGGCCGTGGTTGGGCGCTTTGCTGCCGAAATCACCCTCATACTCGAACCAGGCCAGCGGCCCTTCGAGCGCCCGGACGACGGCCGGCCTGCCTGCGGGGCGCGCGTACAGCGCGAAAAACGCGCGCGGGTTAAAGCCCTTGGCCGGGCGGTTCATCACTTCCCAATCGCGCAGGTCGCCGCGCCCGCCGAGGGAGACGGCGCCGGCGCCGATCCCGCCCAGGGGCAGGGCGATGCGCGCCAGGTGATCTGGATCGTATTCTTTGAGCACCGGCCAGGATGGGTTCAAGCCTTGGGCCATGTTTTCTCCTCGCGTTCTATGGTTGTCCGCGCCTGCGCTATCGAGGGTGGTCAGGATGCCGGAGTATCGGGCTTGAAGACCCGCTTCACCGCCTCGAGGTACCCGTAGCCGTAAAGGTCGTCGGGTTGGAGATAGCTGGTCTCGGTCCACTCATTCCAACTGTTGACCGTAATCAATGGCGGCTGATCGGGATGCCGGTCGGCATAGTCGCGCGCCAGTTCGAGCGCCTTCTGGACCTGCTCCGGCGTGTTGTTCTTGACCACGCCGGGCCGGAACACCTGGTAGCGCGGGTTATTGTCCCAGCCGATCGAGACGTGGGGAAAGTAGGGGATGTCATACAGCTCATCCATCAGCGCCCACTCTTTGACCATGTCGGGGATGATCTCGGCATAGTCCCGGTCTATGGGCGTGAAATGGACCATCTGGTAGTGGGTCTGGCTGTCGAAACCGAGCCGCTTGACGATGTCGTTGGGCGTGGCGGTCGCTCCGGCGTCGACGCCGCTCAGGTTAAGGCGATTCGCGCCCCAACTGGTGAGCTGGAGATGCAGCCCAGGCAGTCCTGCCTCGGCCGCCTGCTCCCGGAACCAGGCCAGGGCGTCGGTGGTTTGCCTGATGCCACCCAGACCGTCGACCAGCCGGTTGAGGTCGTAGATCATAAAGACCGGTTTGCCGTCGATCGTGTAATACGATGGATGTGTAAGGTATTTTTCGATCAGCCGCCGGGCGATGCGCTCGAACTCGCGCCGATCCACCGCTGCCTGCCAGATAACATTGTCCTCGACGTGCGCGATGCGCCTGTCCCACAGATGGGTGACATCGTGGTTGGCCCACATCAGGTAAAACTTGACGCGATCGTTGTTGCGGGCCTTGAGGTAGCCGTTGTCGAGGCACTGCTCCAGGAAAGGACGGCCGTCGTACCAGTACCAGTCATAGATGAAAACGTTGACCCCGTGATCGGCGGCGGCGTTGATCTGCGTCTCCATCACGTAAGGGTCGGCCTCGTTGCAGTAGCCCCACAGGGGGCGGCGCGGCCAGGTGTGCCCGGGATATTTGGCCGTCGCCTTGCGGACGGTTTCCCATTCCCCATTGCCTTCCGGCCAGAACATACGGGTGCGCGGCTCTTCGCCCGTGTAGGCAGGCCAGATGTAAGCGGCGACGTCGTAGGGTTGCCTGTAGCTCATCGTGCTTTTCTCTTTCCAACTTGGTGTCTGGTTCAACAGATGGGATCATTATATCTGTTTTGAACGCGACCGCCAACTCGAGTTGGCGGCGCTTGTATCTCAAGAACGGGGCATCCCCAGATAACAGGGGCAAGGGCGAGCTTGGGCGAAGGAGATGTACCGGTCACGCTTGATCGGTAGCCTCGACAAACAGCACGGCATCCTGCCAGCCTGTCGGACAGGTCAATGCGGGTGTGTCTATCGTCTCAAACACGCCCGCCGGAGTTCGATGGCCGTTGGTGAGATCGATCCACTGTGCGCGAACCCGGCTGGCCTCGATCGCGTCCAGGCGAATGGATACCGCGCCCGGTTCACTCAAGTACGCCAGGATCCACCGTCCTGCTGCCGAACGCGTCGCCGCTCCCCACACCAGAAGCCAGCAGCGATTGATCCGGGATCAAGTCCCACCACGCCGCGCAGGATGTGATGATCTCTTTGAACGTCCGCAAGTGTCCGGAGCCGGGCGCGTCGATCCACTGCGTCCAGGACAATGGAGTTCACCCCAATAGCTTCCATTTCAAGCAACGATCTTGGAGGATAGGCCCTATCCTGCCGGTGCGCGCAACAGAGCGATCGTCGCCAGGCTGTGCGCCCGGACGGCGAAGACAATCCGACCTTGTACGACCGCCAAGTCATCCAGCGTACGTTCAAGCGCGTCACAGCGTTCGGCACGGACAAATTCCGCCGGCAGGCGCAGCGATCCCTCAACCGTCCGGTCGTGCACGTT
>JAFGEY010000119.1 GCA_016931365.1 Anaerolineae bacterium | reverse complement strand
TGTTTGACTGCGACTTTTCAAGGTGAGACTTCAAAATCTAAACCCTATTTTCGACCCAGTGGGAAATAGGTAGCTATAGTGGAGCCCTTGCTCCCGTGTCGAGTTTATCACAGGGCAGGATAAAGAGCAAATTGTGATGGCCCCCGCACTGTCATGGCTGACTAATACGTCCGTACTCGACCACCGTGCTCCTTCCATCGTAAAGAACCCCGCGCGCTTGCGTTGCTTCCACCAGCGGGTCAAAAGGTTTTTCATCGGCGATGACCACTCGAAACATTCTCGATGCTTGCATCCCAGGATAGCTTCCTTGACGATTGTCGAGAGTCAGTTGCCGAGCACTGTCATTCCAGGCCATGTGAATCGTCGCGAAACTTCCCTGTTCGTAATTGTAGTTATCGCCCTCGTCTTCATACAGCGTAAAATCGCCATCTTGTCCGGGATATACCCACAATTCAATCGGGGCGTCCGGCTGATCGCCAGCGAATTGGATCCCGGGACCGATTGGAACGATCGACCCGGAACGCACATACAAGGGCAGGGTCTCTAGAGGCGCATCAGCCAAAATCGTCTGTCCGCCGGCGTATCGTTTTCCCGTCCAGAAATCGTACCAATCGCTCCCGGAGGGCAAATAGACCAGGCGTGTCTTTTCCACTCCCTCGAGCGGAGTAGAGTTTGCCGCAAAGTACATCGGCTTGGTCACCGGGCATACGAGAAAAGCAGAACCAAACATATATTCATCGTCGATGTCGTACGTGTCAGGATCATGGCGAAAGTCGAAAGGCAGTACGCGCAGCAGGGTGTAACCTCGATGCGTGACCTGTCCTGCCAGCGAATAGATATAGGACATCAAGCGGTAACGCAGGCGCAAATACTTGACGAGCGTGTCGTAGACAAGTTCGCCGGGACTTCCAAAACGCCAGATTTCTCGCGGCGTGTCCGTGCCATGCGCACGAAACATCGGCAGAAACGCGCCGTACTGAAACCAGCGCGTGTAAAGCTCGCGATAACCCAGATCATCTACGCCTTGGTCGTAATCGCCACACCAGAACCATAGCTCTGGATCTGTCTTGACAAAGAAGGCGCCGATGTCCAATGTCCAGTATGGCAAACCGGTCACACAGAAATTCAGTCCTGCCGGAATCTGCCGGCGCAAGGTTTCCCAGTTTGCCACGGTATCGCCTGACCAGGTGATCGTCGCATAACGTTGTTGGCCGGCGTACGCGGAGCGGGTGAGGTTGACCACGCGTTTGCTCTGGGTCACGGCGCGCTGACCTTCGTAGATGCCTTTGGAATGGAGCAACGAATAGGCGTTGATCATTGCCGGATCGAGATAGCGTTTTGCTTCTTCGGCATTGATTCGCATCCGATCTTTCGGCTCCGGCTTGATCGTGCCTTTCCAGTCGGCTTCAAATGGTTCGGTGCAGTCGCACCACCAAGCATCCACCCCGTGCGAGAACAGTCCATCGTTGGCTTGTTTCCAGTAACAGGCGCGCGCCGCCGGGTTGAAAGCGTCGTAGGTCGCCTGGTTTCCCAGCAACAGACCTTGGTCGCGCAGCTCACGCCAATTTGCACCGCCGGGATGCATCGTGGGCCAGATGGAGATCATCAACCTGGCGTGCAATGCATGCAGATCGTCCATCATCTGTCGGGGATCGGGAAATCGCTCTGGGTCCAACGACTTTTGTCCCCAGAGTTCACCGGTCCACGTTTTCCAGTCTTGGACAATGCAATCAAGCGGCAGACCGCGCGCCCGGTATTCACGGGCAACTTCGATCAGTTCTGCCTGACAGACATATCTCTCCTTCGACTGCACATATCCAAACGCCCACTTGGGCAACATCGGTACGGGGCCGGTCAGGAGCCGGAGTTGGCGCACGATTTGATCGAACTCGGGTCCGTAGATAAAATAATAGTCGAGTTCATCATCCACGTCCGTCCAGAGATACGAACCTGAGCCATCGTCATGAAAGGTCATCAGCGAGTAACTGTCCAGCAAAATGCCATACCCGCGCGTAGACACCAGAACGGGGACAACCGCTTTCATATTGTGTTGGTAGAGATACTGGTGTTGACCTCGCAGGTTCAGCATACCTTCCTCGTGCGAACCAAGCCCGTACAGCGCTTCGCCGTCCGCCCATTCAAACTCCAGCTTGGTATGGTACGCCTGGCGATCAACTACTTTGCGCACATTGCCGGCGCGCATGCGCACACCATCGATGTTTTCACCGTCCTCGCTAATGGTCGCCTCGTCGAAAACGGAGACGGCTACGTCGACCTCCTCCAACGTTTTGCCACCGCGCACCGGTTCCCGGGTTAGCAAGTGTCCTATGGCATCGCGGTAGGTGAAGGCGAGCGTCTGCCGGTCGATCTCGATCGTCAAATCGCCAGTCGAAAAGAGCAGACCGTCTGCGGTCTCACGGACGTCAAGACGAACGTGCCCATCTGGTGGGGCAACGACCATCAAGCTGGGTTGGTTGCCGAACCTGGAGCGTTCGGTGTAGCGCACTCGGATCGCGCGAGATGAGTAGACGGTCAGCGCTAGCCAACCTCGCTCACTCTGAACCAACAGTCCGTCCGGCTGAGTTCTGTAATCTACGATAGGCATGGGTTCTGCTCCAATGGCGATGAATGCTCAAACTCTCCTGCTATTTCGAAAACTGCGGAAGCCACTGCGCTTGCGCTTCGAACATCTCTTCCACCAGCGGGTGAATCTGCGGGAGCGTACACACCGCCGTCGTCAATGGATCAAGCAGGACAGCGTGATGCACTGCGTCCTTGTCTCCGCGTAGGGCCCCCTCCACCGTCAATTCCTGTACATTGATGTTGGTTGGGCAGCGCGCTGCCGACGACGCCGTGCACGCCATTCTTGTCCACGAGACACGGCGCCTCGACACAGCAGCCCTCGGGCAAATTCGTGATTTGAATCATCGCTTCAACGACATTGCGACTGCGTTCCAAACGCGTCACGTCAATGTCCATCAACGTGATGGTCGAGTCTTGGAGCGCGGGAGTGAGCAAAATGTCATTGCATACATCACGCGTAAAAACAAGACGGCCCGCGCCGATAGAAGTAGTTCTTAACACAAAGGAGAGTCTTCCTCTGGGGAAAGGTGTCCTATCATCCTTTAACCGAACCGGTGAACGCGCCACCGATGACGTAGCGCTGCGAGAGCAGGAACACAATCACCACGGGCACGATCATAACCAACCCGGCCATGGCCGCGTCGGCCTGTTGGAATTTAAGCATCCCAGGGGTGGTATTAAAACCGGGCCGGATGGCTGAAGTGCCGGCGATCATCGTTTGCAGGCCTACGGGCAGGTTGAAGAGTTTATTGTTGTTCAACATCACATAGGGGCCAAAGAAGTTGTTCCAATTGGCGTTGAAACTGATGAACGCCAGCAGGCCGAACAGAGGTTTGGCCAACGGCAGAGCGACATGCCTGAACAACGCCCACTCTGAACAGCCGTCCACCCGCGCCGCATCCAACAGATCTGCCGGCAGGCTGGAGCTGTAGTAGACGTAAGTCAGATATACGCCGAACGGGAAAAAACAAGCCGGCAGAATGACGGCCCACGCGGTATTGATCAAACGCACCAGATTC
>JAFGEY010000118.1 GCA_016931365.1 Anaerolineae bacterium | reverse complement strand
GCGGCACCTTGCTGGTCCGCAGCCAGATCTGCCTGCCATCCGGCGTGTTTTGTGGCTCTTCATAGTTCCACTTGGGCTCACCCGATGCCATCACCTGGCTATCGTCGGCGCGATAGAGTTCGGCCTGCTCTCCCCAGGGCATATCAAAGTCCGTTTTGCCCACCACCTCTTGTGGCGATCGCAGCCCCGCGTCCTCGGCAAAGTTCTGGTTGCACCCCAGGTAAACGAGATAAGTGTCCTTCCAAAAGATGGACTGCGGGACGTTGTCCATCATCAACTGCAGCATTTGCTGCGACGCGCGCAGCGATTCCTCAGCCCCTTTGCGCCTGCTGATATCTTGCATCGAGACCTGGATCAACGCCCTGTCACCCACATCCAGGCGATGGAGATCGATCTGGGCGTCAAATTTGGTGCCATCCAGACGCCGGCACAGCCACTCAAACTGCTGCGGCATCCCATCCAAAGCGGCTTGCATCTTGACCTGGATCGTTTGCGCCGAGTCGCTGCCATCGGGCTGCACCGGCAGCGTAAAATCGAGCGGCGACCGGCCCAAAAACTGTTCGCGCTCGCAGCCAAACATCGCCAGGGCGCTGGCGTTGCACTCGACAAACTGTCCATCCTCGATCAACAGCATCGCCTGGCTGGCCGAATCGTACAGAATACGGTACAGATCGTTCTCTCGGATCTCTTTTTTGCGCGCACTCATACGCTGCTCCACTTGGGGGAACGCCATCATCATACGACGCGGAAGCTGCGTCACCACGGCCTGAGAGCCAGCAAGATGCTGGCGTTCCCCTCTTTTTTGAGATGATACAGAAACGTAACCTACTGTGCGTTTTCGTCCGTCAGGTAGACAAAGGCCTCGCGGTCCAGCAAGCGCCCAACTTGACGGGCTGCGACACGCATCACCGTGTCCACATCTGTCGCGCCACGAATCCGTTCCGCCACCTCGCGCAGCGTCTGTTCGCGCGCGGCGCGGGCCTCTGCCTGGGCCAGCAACTGCCGGCTTTCGACCGCCGGCGAAGCCAGGCCGGAAAGGGTGTTATAGAGTGTCTCTTCACGCACGCTAAACTGGTGCGGCTCGTCCCAGCTAAAGGTCAGCACGCCCACCCAGCGCCCGGATTGCACCAGAGGCACGTTGACCATCGCGCGCACGCCGACCTGGTTCAGCAGCATGGCTTTGAGCCGTTCATCCACCCGCTCGTCGGCCAGAATGTCCGGGACCAACGTCGCCCGGTCGGCATTGGCCGTCCACAACCGGGAAAAGGGAAATTCGGGCAAATAATACCGCGTGCCCACCGGCACCGGTGCCGCGCCGCCGTGCCGCCAATTGGCGACGATCTCGGCCCACTCGAGCTGTCCGGACGCGTCCGACTCGACGTACATCAAGATCGCTTCGACCGCCCCGGCTTCCCGGGCCGGACGCGCCAGGGCGCGCAGCAGATCCTGTTCACTGGCGGCGGTGCTCACACCCTGGGTGATGTTGTACAAAATCTGTGACTCTTCCAGCGCGGTGCGGGTCTGTTCGATCAAGCGCGCGTTTTCGATGGCAACGGCAACGCGGTCGGCAATGCCGTGCAGCAGGCGCACCTGTTCTTCCGCGATCATGGCTCGTTCCTGGCGATGGTACCCGACCTCGAGGATGCCCACCGATTCTTCGCGCACCAAAAGCGGGACGTACGCGCGCACCAGATCCTGATGGCCGCTTTGCTCCCATATCTTGCGGTCAAATCGATCGTCCCAGCCGTCGATCACCTCGATCTCTTTTTTACGAGCGATATCCATCAGGATATCGTCTTGCACCGCATCCAGATCGCGCACCATGCCTTGCAGATCTGCCGCCAGGCCAAATCCACGCAGCGTCTGCAGCTCGTTTGCCTGGCGGTCGATGACATTGATCGCAATATAGGTGAATTCAAGATCACGGGAAAGAACCTGCGTCACCGCATCCAGGGTGTGATCGAGGGTAAACATGCTGGAAACGGTCGTGCTTACCCCGGCCAAAATCTCCATCTCGTGGACGCGCGCCTGGGTCGCTTCGACCAGGCGGGCATTGGCAATGGCATTGGCCACCTGGTTGGCCATCGATTGCAGCACCGAGACGTCTTCACGGGTAAAGGCCGCTTCCTGCGCACTCTGGATGGTCAACGCGCCCAGAACCTGGCCGCGAGACACCAGCGGCAGCGCCATCTCGGAACGAGTGTGCGGCAGCAGCGGGTTGGCAAAACGAACGTCGGCCTCACCCACGCGCAACTGAATGTCGGCCTGTCCGCTGGCGATACAGCCTCCGATCATCGACGTACCGCCAATTTCCAGCTTGTGCCCGTTCTCGACCATTTCCTTGCCGGCATGACCGGTGCCGGCACGAAGGACCGCCCACCTGGCCGGTTCTCCGGTCCATTCACCGGTACTATCGACCAGGAACAAACCGGCATAATAAAGCCCAAACCGTTCGAGCGCGAGGTCAACGATCTGTTGGGTCAGCATTTCCAGGTCAATGACCCCACTGAGGGCGCTGGATACATCGGTCACAGCCTGCAACTGCCGGGCTCGTTTCTCGAGCTCCAGCTCGGCCTGGCGGCGCTGTGTAACGTCCTGAAAGATAGCAACACTGGCCACAACCTGCCCCGATGCATCGTAG
>JAFGEY010000014.1 GCA_016931365.1 Anaerolineae bacterium | reverse complement strand
GCGATCGTCGATCTGTCCGACGCGACGGGCGATTACCAGATTTACACCGCCGCGATGGTCGAGGAGCGGGTTGAGGTGCGCGAGGGCGACATTTTGATCATCCATACCGGCTATCACCATTTTGGCTGGGACATGCCTACCGCCGACGAAATCCGCTACATGGTCAAGCACCCCGGCCCGGATCGCGAATTTGCCCAATGGGCCAAACGCAAAAAGCTGCGCTGGATCGGCGTGGACTGCGGCAGCGCCGACCACCCGATGAACACGATCATCCGCGACTGGATGCCGCGCCAGGCGGCCGAAGCCGACCGGGTGTTTCACGACATGTATGGTGCGTCGCTGGCCGAACGCTTTACGCCGGACAAGTACCAGTTGATGCACATCGAAATGTTTCCTCATCACATCATCCACGCCGAGTGCGTGGGCGGCGAGATCGATTTGTTGCTGAACCGGCGGACGACGATCGGCTTTTTCCCCTGGCGCTTCGTCGACGGCGAATCGTGCATTGGCCGCTGCGTGGCGATGGTTGGGGACGACGAGTACGCGACTCTGATGGCCCGCAAGGCGACCCTGCCCGCCACACGCTTTGGCGACTGCTATGATCCGGCACACGTCGAGCAGATCGAGCGGCTGACCCAAAGATTCTAGGAGACCGCTGAAAAAGTCGATTTTCAACGCAAAGACGCCAGGGCACAAAGACGCAAAGAACTAAAAATGATCTTGCATTGACTTGATTATCAAATCGAGCTTTGCGCCTTTGCATCTCGGCGTCCTTGCGTTTTCAAGTTTGCGTTCAGGAGGTGAGTCCTATGCTGGCACGATCGGCGCTGCCGAGTTTCGAATACGTCCGCGCGGCCACGCGCGACGACGCGATCCGCCTGCTTGGGGAGCACGGCGAGTCGGCGCGGCTGCTGATGGGCGGCACCGACCTGCTCGTGCGCATGCGCGACGGCGTCGTCCGGCCCCAGGTGGTCATCGACGTCAAGCATCTGCCCGGCATGCAGGCGATCCACTATAACGAACAAACCGGGCTGACCGTCGGCGCGGCGGCGACGATGAATCAGGTCGCCCGCCATCCCGCTGTGCAGGCCCATTACTCCTTGCTGGCCGAGGCCACCAGCGCCGTCGCCTCGTACCAGCTTCGCAACCGGGCGACGATCGGCGGCAACCTGTGCAACGCCTCGCCCTGCGCCGACGCCGCCCCGGCGGTATTGGTCTTCGAGGCGGATTTCCTGCTCTACGGGCCGGACGGCGAGCGAACCGTCCCGACGGCGGCTTTTTTCCTCGGGCCGGGCCGGGCGGCGCTGCAAAAGGGCGAGTTGATGACCGGGCTGCGCTTTCCCGTCCCGCCAGCAGGGAGCGCCGGGCGATACCTCAAGCTGGGCCGCAACAAATTGGGCGACCTGGCCCTGGTCAGTGTGGCCGTGCTCGGCTTCCCGGACGGGACGGCATCGTCGGGCCACCGCTTTCGCATCGCGCTGGGCGCGGTCGCGCCGACGCCGCTGCGTGTGCCCGAGGCTGAGGCTGTGCTGGCTGACCAGCCGCCGGGCGAAGCAACTTTTGCTCTGGCTGCCGAAAAGGCCGTCCAGGCCGCGTCGCCGATCAGCGACGTGCGCGCGAGCGCCGAATATCGCTCGGCGATGGTGCGCAACCTGACCCTGCGCGCGCTGCGCGAAGTATGGGAACGATTAAGGAGGTAGAACAATGACGCATTCAATCGCTGTGGTCGTCAACGGGGTCAAGGAATACGCGCAGGTGTCGCCCAACCAGACCCTGCTGCACCTGCTGCGCGAAACGCTGGCCCTCACCGGCGCCAAAAACGGCTGCGCCCAGGGCGAGTGCGGCGCGTGCACCGTGCTGATGAACGGCGAGCCGGTCAACTCGTGCCTGGTGCTGGCCGTGGAGGCCGACGGGGCCGAGATCGTCACCGTAGAAGGGCTGGCCGGTGACGCGCAGTTGAGCGCCTTGCAGCAGGCTTTTGTCGACGAGGGCGCGGTGCAGTGCGGCTTTTGCACGCCGGGCATGTTGATCTCGGCCAGGGCGCTGCTCGATCGCAGTCCCCACCCCAGCGAGGCCGAAATCCGCGCGGCGCTGGTCGGCAACCTGTGCCGCTGCACCGGCTATGAGCGCATCGTCCGCGCGGTGCAAAAAGTAGGGGCGAAGCATTCCCCAGAGTAGGCACATCAATAGAATAACGTGCTATGGTGAAGCATAACGATTCTATAAGGTTAATAATAGGAATGCTTCGCCTCCACTAATTGGGAGGTGACCATGACTGAAAAACTGACATCCAACCCGGTGGGCAAGAGCGTGCCCCGCATCGATGCCTTTGACAAGGTGACCGGCGCGGCGCAGTTCACCGACGATTTGCAGTTCGGCCGCGGCCTGCTCTACGGGCGCGTGCTGCGCAGCCCGCACCCGCACGCGCGCATCGTCCGCATCGACGCGACTAAGGCCGAAGCGCTGCCGGGGGTCAAAGCCGTCGTCACCGGCGCCGACACGCCGGGCTTGATCGGCCTGTACCTCAAAGACCGGCACATCTTGTGCACCGACCGCGTCCGCTATGTGGGCGACCCCGTGGCCGGGGTCGTCGCCGCCAGCGAAGAGATCGCCGAAGAGGCGCTGTGCCTGATCGAGGTCGAGTACGAGCCGCTGCCGGCGGTGTTCGACCCGCTGGAGGCGATCAAGCCCGACGCGCCCCTGCTGCATCCCGATCTCGGCGCGTACGAGGTGGTGCCGTTCATCTTTCCGCAGGCGGGCAGCAACCTCTCGAACGTCTTTCGCGTGCGCAAGGGCGATGTGGACGCGGCGTTTGCCCAATGCGATCAGATCGTCGAGGAGACGTACCACGTGCCGCACATCCAGCACGTGCCGATCGAGCCGCACATCGCCGTGGCCCAGTGGGAGCCGTCGGGCCAGGTGACGCTGTGGAGCAGCACCCAGTCGCCCTTTGCCCAACGCGACCTGATCGCGCAAGGGTTGGGCATTTCGCAGGGCGATATGCGCGTGATCGGCCCGTACATCGGCGGCGGGTTCGGCTCCAAGGCCGGCGTGTCGATGGAAGCGATCGCCGTGGTGATGGCCCGGCAGGTCAAAGGACGGCCGGTCAAGGTGCGCATGACCCGCGAGGAAGAGTTTTTCTGCTGTTTCGTGCGCCAGGGGTTGACGGCCAGGGTCAAGATCGGCGGGGACAAGGCGGGGCAAATCCTGGCCTTGCAGGTCGAGTACTATTGGGACGCCGGCGCGTACACCGAGTACGGGGTCAACATCGTCCGCGCGGCGGGCTATTCATCGACCGGGCCGTACCGCATCCCTAACGTCAAGACCGACTCGTACTGCCTGTACACCAACCACCCGGTCGGCGGGCCGATGCGCGGCTTTGGCATGCCCGAAATTCACTGGAGCATCGAGCAGTCGGTCGACCGGCTGGCCGAAGCGTTGGGCTTTGACCCGGTCGATTTCCGGCTCAAAAACTGCCTCAAGGGCGGCGACACGATCGTCACCGGGATGACCATGCACCCGACCGGGCTGTCGCAGTGCATCCAAAAGGTGGCTGAGGCGATCGACTGGGGGCAAAAAACCCGTCCCACAGCGCCGCACAAGCGGCGCGGTAAGGGCATCGCTGCCTGCTGGAAGGCCCCGGCGATGCCGCCCAACCCCGGCTCGGAGGCGTGGGTGCGTTTCAACGAGGATGCCACGGTCAGTGTGGGCCTGGGCGGGCAGGAGTTGGGGCAGGGCGCGTTCACCATCGCCGCCCAGATCGCCGCGCAGGCGCTGGGCGTGCCCTACGAGTGGGTGCGTATCTCGACCCCGGTCGACACCAGGTACAGCCCCTACGAGTGGCAGACGGTGGCCAGCCGTCTGACCTGGTCGATGGGCAACGCGATCAAGGCCGCCGGCGAGGATGCCCGGGCGCAGATCGTCGAGATCGTGGCCCAATACTGGGACGAAAACCCCGCCGACCTGGACGTCATCGGCGGGCAGGTGGTCTCGTACAAGAGCGAGCGGGCGCTTTCGCTCAAGAAAATGGTCGTTTACGGCCTGCCGCTGCCAAATGATCGGGGCTGGATCGGCGGGCCGATCCTCGGTCGCGGCCGGTTTATGCCCACCTATGTGACCGGCCTCGACGCCGAAACCGGGCAGGGAGAGCGCGCGGTGGTCCATTACACCACCGGCGCGCAGGCCGCCGAGGTCGAGATCGACACCGAGACGGGGCAGATCGAGATCGTCCGTTTGGCCGCGGCCTATGACGTGGGCAAGGCGATCAACCCGGAGCAGGTGCTGGCCCAGTTGGAGGGCGGCGTGGTGCAAGGGGCCAGTTCGGCGCTTTTTGAGGCCCTGCAATTGCAAGAGGGCAAGCCGTTGAACCCCTCCTTTGTCGATTACCGGATCATGACCGCCGTCGACGCGCCGCGCCAGATCATCGGCGAATACGTCGAGGTGCCGCAGGACGACGGCCCGTGGGGCGCGCGCGGCGTCGGCGAGCACCCGATGATCGCCACCGCGCCGGCCCTTGCCAACGCGGTGTACGACGCGCTGGGCATCCGCTTTACCGACATGCCGCTGACGGCGGAAAAGGTCTACCTGGCGATCCGGGCGGCGGGAGAAGAAAAGGACTGAGCGAGTATAACAAACCGTGTCGACGGATAACCGTCAGTACGAGACATAACGGTAGGTAGCAACTTGCCTCGTTTCCATCCGACCCGGCGCGCGCCACCGCCGGGCCTTTACTTGCGCGCGCAATCTATAGTATACTATGAGCAGCACAGTGGTTGCGATTCATTCAAGATAGGGCCTATCCCACGATCGTTGTTTTTTGTGCACGAATTCATTCCGAGCGGACAAGCCCTGTTCAGTTCCGATTTAGTCGGGATAGGAAAGCCTTATGCTCAAAGAAACAGTCGTCACCTACCCGCAAGGTGTCCCTCAACTCTTGAAAATGTCCGACGCCGAGTTTGCGCGAGAATTGCGTTTTCTGGGCGCGGCCAAATTCTACGAATTAGGCCGGCTCTCGTCGGGCAAGGCGGCCGAACTGGCCGGTATGGGACGTGTCGAGTTCCTGCTGGCCCTGAAACGCGTCGGCGTTCCGGCGATCAACCTGCGCGACGAAGAAATAGAGGCCGAAATCCGCGCGGCATTCGAGCTGTCGAAATGACCGTCTGGGTCGTAGACACCAGCCCTTTGATCTTTATGTCCAGGCTGGGACGGTTGAACCTGCTGCAATCCGGCGCAGATCAGGTTGTCATCCCGCAAGCCGTGTTTGACGAAATCCAGGTCCGGCCCGACGAGGCCGCGCGCCAGATCGAGCAGGCCACGCTTTCCTGGCTGACGGTCAAACAGGTTGATGACCTCGATGCGGTCGATCTGCTGCGGGCCGATCTGGATCGGGGCGAAGCAGAGGTTATCGTTCTGGCCAAAAAACTCGGGGCCGATTGGGTCATTATCGACGATCTGGACGCGCGCCGGTTCGCACGCCGCGTGGGGCTCAATCTGGTCGGCACGGTGGGACTGCTTTTGGCCGCACGCTTGCGGGGTGAAATCACTTCTTTGCGCGGCGAAATTGAGCGGCTCGAACAATTGGGGTTTCGTGTCGCGCCCTCCCTGGCCAATGCCATGTTGGAAGCCGCACAAGAATAGCGTGGGGCGCGCGCGGCATCGGCGAACACCCGATGATCGCCACCGCGCTGGGCATCCGCTTTACCGACATGCCGCTGACGGCGGAAAAGGTTTACCTGGCGATCCAGGCGAAGGGAAGGGAACAGGGTTGATGGCCCTGGCGGAACGGCTCGAATTATGGACTCGATGAGGTGCCCATCATTTGAATTCGATTGAATATGGCTATACATTGAAAGTGTCGAATTTGCATAAAAATCACCAAAGTGACGGGCACCTGAACAAATTGAGATCAAATGTGTCCCAAGCCCCAAAGTGAAAACGATAGCAAATAAATGCCCTAGCCAGCGCATCCGCCCAACCGCCCAAATCGCCACGGCCGGCCCTCCCGCTGGCCTTTGTCGTTTCGGGCCGCACCCTCCTTTGACAACTCCTCTACTCTATGCTATCCTTAACACCGTACAACACCCCATAAAAAAAAGAGCGCCTCGCGGTTTTCGCAGAACCCGAGGCACGACCGGGGCGACGGATCGCCCACGATACCTGCTGCCCCACGCTTATCCGTTGACACTTGGCGATCTGCAATATGAACTATGTCTTCAGAAGCGGATGTGGTTGGAGCAGCTTGTATAACACCAGGCCCGTCCGCCGTCAATCCGGCGACGGGCTTTTTGGTTGGAGTGTAAAGAGACCATTAGGTTTTTATCTATCATAAATTATGGGCAAAGAAAAAAGCACAAGAGGAAACGCAAGTCAGTTTTTCGTGGCGGGTGAGTTGTGCCGCCGAGGATACTCGGCGGTGGTTACTCTTGGCAACACTCCGAACACAGACATACTTTGCAGCAACATCGAAGGGACGAGATTCGTCCATATCCAAGTGAAAACGTTTGTTCCTGGCAATCGAACATGCAGCGTTGGAATAAAGGCCGAAAAAAATTTTGGGGACAATTTTTTCTGGGTGCTTGCTGGAATACCAGAACCGGGCAGTGAATCCAGTTTTGAGTACTATATTATCCCATCGAGTGAAATATCGGAAAATATTCGGAAAGAGCATCGCGCGTGGCTTGAAACGTTGGGGAAAAAGGGGCAAAAGCACAACGATAGTAGAGTTAGAGCAGTACATCTGCCTCCACGCCGATCTCCTGGAGGGTGGGATATCAGCGAGTATCGTGATCGTTGGGATTTGATCGAACAAAAACTGAAAGCCTAGCGTCGGCTCCACTTGACTGGCCCCGCAGCGTTTCACAAACGACGCACAGCTCGGAATACAGCAAAAGCTTGTGCTCATTCTGTCTTGTACCGACGGTCCCCGTCGGCACGAGGGGAGAAGCAGGATGGTTTCGGTTCTTGACAACGATCTGCTAGACTGGTTTTATCAAGACTCCCAAACATTCAGCCACGATTTGATGGTATTGCTGATATTCTGATTGCGATACGCTCCATGCTAAAAAATTAGCAGAGCCAGGATGTGAGACTTGATTAGTATTTCTTCGATCAAACAACTTGCGGACCCCGATACAGATTTGATGAGAAATACCTTGTCTTTGTAAAAACTGAACAACTTGGTTGGCGTCATAATCCTTACTTTTATTGCCATCTCCATCAATTTGGTAACATATGCCATGTAATTCATTCAGCAAGTGATTTAGCGCGACTGAGTGAGAGCTGATTCTTTCGTTAAAAACCCTGTGCCTTATTTGTTCTATTACGTTTTCCATTGGAGATAGTTGTTGTACTTGCTTATCAGATAAGCCATAATACCCGGGCTGATGATAAGACAAGCCAGTATCGGTAATTCTTGCGACAACTTTGCTTATTGGCTCATATTCCCCCAAAAGCTTGAGAACATCATTGTCGGAAAAATTGATTTGGCAGAGATACGTTAGCATCAAATCTACATCCTTTGACGTAATCTTTGTTCGATCCAATAGATACTCTCTGAAATCATCTGAAACTGTTTTGTCCTTAAGAATCAGAATAATCATTGGCAAAGGGTATTCTTTCACCCTATTGAAATCAAAATTCCTAAAAACTTGACGTATGCGTTTCTGGTACCTCCACATTTAAGCGTGGGGATGGGCAGGATTTGATCTGAACGGGTTTTTCTGGCACACTTGGGGTATTTCGAGTCAGGAG
>JAFGEY010000117.1 GCA_016931365.1 Anaerolineae bacterium | reverse complement strand
GATGAACGGCTCCCGATGGTGCCTTTCGTAGTGGGTGGGCGCGATGCCATCGGCGTCTACGGCGGCGAAGTGCGCCAGATCCACTTCGACACCGTCTGGTCGGTAGATACCTACGACTGGATGTCCGACCGGGTGATGCAATATTCGGACGTGGACTTCCGCACACTCGTCCCCAATATGATCGAGAGCTGGGAAGCCTCGGACGATGGCTCAACCTACACCTTCCACATGCGCAAGGGAATGCGCTGGTCGGACGGCGATGATTTGACCACCGAGGATGTGGATTTCTGGTGGAATAAGTGGGCCACGCCCGAGGATGCAGAGTCGTGGGGCCCTGCTGCGCCATTCAACGGCATCCAGGGAAAACGCTGCGAGATCGAAATTCTTGACGACTACACCTTCCGCTGTAAATTTGATTATACCTTCGGCCTCTTCCCCCACATCCTCACCCGTAACATGGGCGGCTATCCTTCAGAAGGCCCCTTCATGCCGGCGCACTTCCTGAAGAACTATCACCCTGAGTATGCCGGTAAGGAAGCCCTGGACAAGATGATGGCCGAGTTGTCCATGGAGAGATGGCAGCAAGTCCTCAACCGTTTCTGCAACCAGTGGGGTCTGAATACCTGGCAGTTCCCGGATTGGGCCAAGGACTTCCCGACGTTGGGGGCGTGGATCCCGAAGGAGTATCCGGCGGAAGGTCTCATCATCTTCGAGCGCAACCCCTATTACTGGAAGGTGGACCTGGTCGGCAACCAACTCCCCTACCTCGACACACTGCGCCTCGACTATATGGCCGATACGCAGACGATGGAACTGAAGCTCATCGGCGGCGAGCTGGACTGGCTCGGGATGCATGATGTCACCATTGCCAAGTACCCCTTGTACAAGGAAAATGAGGAAAAGGGCAAGTACACGGTCGGCGACTATCTCTCCTGTATGACCGACCGCTACACGCTCTACCCCCGCCGCACACTGCCCAAGGACCCGGTGCTGGAAGAGATCGTCAACCATCCCAATTGGACGCGCGCGCTCTCGGTGGCCATTGATCGTGAGGAAATCAACGAAAGCCTCTTCTACGGCCAGGCCCGTATGGGGCAGATGGCGCCGATGCCTAACTCGTCCTATTACAAGGAAAAATACGGCACGGCGTGGGCGCAGTATGATCCGGCGCTGGCGAATCAACTGTTGGACGAGATGGGATTGAAGAAAGCGGCTAACGGCATCCGCGTGCGTCCCGATGGTAAACCCTTGAGCTATATGATCGAGCATGCCGGCATCCGCGTGGGCGCTTCGGTCAATGAGTTCTGCGAGATGGTCGCCACGTTCTGGCGCGAGATCGGCATTGACGCGACAGTGAAGCAAATTGACGAGGCGCTGTATGGCGAGCGGATGAACGCCAACGAAGTTGAGTGCGGTATCTGGCACGCCGACCGCTGCACCGATATGCTCCTGCCGATCCAGATGCAGTGGTACGTGCCAGTGAATGACGGCCAACAGGGTGGCGTCTCGCGGGCCTGGCAGGACTGGTACCAAGCCGTGGACAAGGAAGCCGAGGGTCTCATCACGCCGCCAGAGGAAATCCAGCAACTGTTTGCCTGGGTTGATGAGATGCGGGCGGTCATTGACGATGACGAGCGCGTGGCGATTGGGCAGAAGATCTTCGACTACCTGGCCGATAAGCCACTGTCCCTCGGCACAGTGCTCGAAAGTCCATGCCCCATAATCTATAATAAGAACATGCGCAACATGCCGCGCCCCAAGGTACCTTTCGGTTGGGACACCTACGGCATCAACACTTACCATCCGGCTGCCATCTTCTACGAAGGCGGCCAGCGGGCGTAAGGCCCTCATAAACACGCTCACCGGGTTGCCAACTTCTCAGGTTGGCAACCCGGTTTGGCCTATTGCGGGCGCGGGTGGCATCTGACGAATCATTCGTCATTTGTCATTCGCCATTTTTAAGGAGGTGAACCCTTATGCTTGCCTATATCATTCAACGTTTCATCCGAGCGATACCGCAATTGTTGCTGATTTCCGTCCTGGCGTTTATCATTATCCAACTTCCCCCCGGAGACATTGTGACGTATCAGATACAGCGTTTACAGGCTTCTGGGGTGCAAGTCAGCCAGCAGCAGGCCGATGCCCTGATGCGGCAATATGGGATGGACAGGCCAATGTACCAGCGGTATCTGCTCTGGATTAGCAAAATCGTCACCCAGTTCGACTTTGGATATTCGTACACGTTTGAAAAACCGGTGGCGCAAGTCATCATGGAGCGCATGGGCTACACTTTCGCCATCGCCCTCTTCGCGGCTATCTTTACCTGGGTGGTGGCCATCCCCATCGGCATCTTCGCGGCGGTCAGGCAATACTCCATCGCTGATTACGCGATCACCTTCCTGACCTTCGTGGGCTTGGCCGTGCCGGCGTTCTTCCTGGCCATGATCATTATGTACATCGCCCTTACCCAGTTTGGCATTCGCACCGGGGGGTTGTTTTCACAAGAATACCTGGTCTTGCCGTGGAGTTGGGGGAAGTTTGTAGATCTGTTAAAGCATCTATGGCTGCCCATCGTGCTCCTCGGCACCGGCGGCGTCTCTAGCACGATCCGCACCATGCGCGCGATGATGCTGGATGAGCTGCGCAAGCAGTATGTGACGGTAGCGCGTGCAAAGGGCCTTTCTGAATTTCAAGTTATTGTGCGGTATCCTGTGCGCCTGGCCATTAATCCTATCCTCAGCGGCTTGATGTGGTTGTTGCCGTGGCTCTTCTCCGGCGGTATCATCCTGGAGATTGTCCTCAACTTGCCCACGGCCGGCCCGGCGCTGTACGCTGCGCTGCGGCAACAGGATATGTATATGGCCGGCGCTTATATTTTAATCACCGGAGTCTTGACTGCGGTCAGTGCGATCTTCTCCGATGTCTTGTTGGCCGTGTCGGATCCGCGCATCCGGTTTGGCGGAGTGGAGGGCGCATGAGCACTACAAACGTTCTGAAAAAATGGTTCGGTCGCCAGAAGCGCGCAAAAGCCGATGAGACTCACGAGGAAGAGTTTTACCGGGCCGGGCAGTGGCAGCTCGTGTGGTGGAAATTCCGGCGGCACAAACTGGCGCAGATGGCAATGGTGGTTCTGGGACTTCTGTACTTTATTGCCATCTTTGCCGAGTTTGTCAGCCCCCACGATCCCATGCGCCGCTACAAACAATATCTCTCCTTCCCTCCGACGGCGATTCACATCCGCGACAGCCAGGGCAAGTTTCGCACGCCGTTTATCTACGGCATGAAGATGGGGCGCGATCCCGTCACGTTCAGACCGGTCTATGAGGAAAATACGGGTATCATTTATCCGATTGGACTGTTCGTCCGCGGCGACCCGTACAAGCTCTGGGGACTGATCCCAAGCGACATCCATCTGTTTGGCGTTGGCGGAGGCGATGAGACCATGCCTCTCTTCCTTATGGGAACCGATACCATCGGGCGGGATGTGTTATCACGTGTTTTCTATGGGGGGCGCATTTCGCTAAGCGTCGGTTTGATAGGCGTCGCCATCAGTTTCGTGCTAGGGCTGCTCCTGGGCGGCATCTCGGGGTTCTTTGGCGGCGTCGTTGACGAAATCATCCAACGGGTCATCGAAGTGATTACGACGCTG
>JAFGEY010000116.1 GCA_016931365.1 Anaerolineae bacterium | reverse complement strand
TCGCCCGCACGCGCAAGATCGCCCACTGGCGGGTCGAGCGCAGCCACAGGTGGCGGTGCTCCATCAAGAACTCGACGCCGTGCTCCTTGGGCGCGATGGGATATTCCTGGGCCAGTTGGACGATGGTCATTTCTCGCACGCCCAGCTCATAGCCGCCGGGATAGCCCGGCGCGCGCCCATCGGCGCGGACGACGCCGGTGACGATCAGTGCCGACTCCTGGGTCACATCGACGGCGGCCTGAAAGACCTCCGGCGCAACCTCTTTTTGAAAAACCACCGCCTGGACGATGCCGCTGCCGTCGCGTACCTGCAAAAATTGCAGACGGCCCTTGTCGGTCTTGGCGTAGAGCCAGCCGCGCAGGATCACCTCCCGGCCGACATATTGGGCAATTTCTTCGATACGAATGATCTGGGGCATGATCAACTCCTTTTTTGAGACCGACGACCGCTGACAGCAGACCGAGACCATCGGCGGTCAGCGGTCGGTCGTCGATTAGCAATGTGCTCCGAGCCACTGCTCGATGTCATTCAAAACCATCGAACGTTCCGGTTCATTGCACACTTCGTGAAACAGCCCTTCGTACATCTTGAGCGTTTTGTCTTGAGAACTGATTCGATCGTACAACATTTGCGCGCCAGCCGGATCGACCAGGCCGTCGGCCGCGCCCTGAACGATCAGCACGGGCAAAGTGATCGCTGACGCCTCCAATTCGACACGCTGGACGGCTCGGATCAGTTCCGCGCCCAGCCGCGCTGTGCTCTTGCCCTTGTACACCAACGGGTCGTCGATATAGGCCTGCACTACTGCCGGGTCGCGGCTCACCAGGGTCGGATCGACAGCAGTCAGCCTGGTTTTGGGCAGCAGATTGGAGAGGATGCGGGCCAGCGCCAGCGTCAACGGAGAGATGTTATCGGGCAATTTGACCAGGGGCGCGGAAATGACCGCGCCGACAAACGCATCCTGGTGGTCGGGCAGATAGACGAGGGCGATCAGACCGCCCATGCTGTGCCCCAAAAGCACGATCGGCTTGCCGGGCTGCCAGCCGCGCACCATGTCGAGGTAGGCGGTCAGTGGGTCTGTATAATCGCTAAAGCGATCCACGACCATACGCTCGCCATCGGACTTGCCATGGCCGAGGAGATCCAGTGTGTAAACGGCATAATTTCGTGGCACAAAATGATTGACTACGTTCATGTAGCGCCCGCTGTGCTCGCCCAACCCATGGACGATCAGCAGCAGCGCCCTCGGATCGCCCACTGGCAGCCAGCACTGATGATAAATGTTGTGATTGCGAACACCCTGAAAAAAGCCTTCTTGATGCGTCATTGCAGTCTCCTATATTTTTCGATCGTTGCTCTATATCTCGTCGCCTGCCGACCGCCGACAACAGACCACGGCCAACGCCCCAACCGGCAGGTGAAGCGTGGCCGGACGGGCGTCACATTTTCCGCTTGACCATTGTCCCGATCGCGACAATGCCCCATGCCACGCCGCCAAAGAACAGGGCCACGACAACCATGATCAAAACCCCTTCCCAACCGCCTGGCAGCGGCGTCGATGAGCCATACGCGTCAAAAGCCAGGTTGAGATTAAACAACACGTTGATTAGGGTCGCTACGACCAGAACCAGAGCGAGCCAAAAACCAGCCAGGAACAGAGCACGCAGCATGCCCCACAAGGACCATTTTTCGTCATCAGGTGTGTCATTCATCGTCACTCAATCTCCTGCGCGTCGATGCTCACTTCCCAGCCCACGCTTTGCCCACACCAATCGCCCTGCACGGCCAGCGGCAGATGAAAATAGGTGGCCTGCGCGCACACGCCGCCCGGAAACGCAAACGGGCCGCGCTGGGTAGTCAGCCGCTCCCGGTTGATGCCAAAGCCGGGCATATCCGGCTCTCCCTGCACCCAACCCAGCGGCGGCAGGTAAATTTCGACCCAGACGTGCACGCTGAGGTTCTGATCGAACCAGGCCGTGCGCGGCCCAAACAACTCTTGCATCCCCTCGCCGCGCTTGAATGGCAGCAGTCCCGACACGGTGCGCGCCGGAATGCCCACCGCGCGGGCCAGGGCGACAAAGACCTTGCTCTGCCCGGCGCAGTCGCCCAGCCCGGTCTCGATGCATGACAGCGCGTCGTCGGGATAACTGGTGGTGATGTCGGCGTAGGCGACGTTCTGCTGCACCCAGGACTGGATTTTGAGCACCTGCTTGTAGACGTTGGCCTCGTCGCCGACGATGCTGCGGGCCAGGGCTTGAATCCTGGCGCTGTCCGACTCGATACCGCGCTGCGGCCGGGTGTAGGTTTTGAAAAAGTCGCTCCCGGCGTCGTAGATCGGATTATTCTGCCAGGGGATGGCGTACTCGGGCCGCTCCAGCATCACCTCAAAGCGGTAGCCAAAGGTGCACTTGCCCTGCGCACACAGGTCGGCCACAGTGCCCCAATAGACGGCCTGGTTCTGCTCGCCAAGGGAGAGGATTTCATAGCCGTCGGGGTAGATTTCGAGCAGTTCGAACTCGCGCGTGCCGTCCCCCTCGGTGTTGGGCAAGGGCAGCCACACTTGTTCGACCAGCGTCTGCTGGCCCAGCACGGTGGGATGTTCGATCTCGTAGCGCATCCGCAAGCGCCGCGCCGTGGTCGAGGTCGGGATCGCTGTCAGCGTTGGCACCGCTGTCGCGGTGCTTGTCGGCGTGGGCGTGAGTGTCGCGGTTGCCGTCGGCGTCGCCGATGGAATGGGCGTCGCCGTGGGCATCGCCGTTGCGGTGCTGGTCGAGGCGGGAACCGGCGTCAAAGTCGCGGTCGCCGACGGCGTCTCTTGAGCGATCACCGCCGTCGAATCGGGCACAGGTGAAGCCTGGCAGGCCGTCGCTTGCCAGGCAAGAATAAATAAAGAAATCCACAAAACAACCAGGTGTTTCACAGGCCGGGGATCGATCCTTGTGTGATGAGCATAGACAGCACAAACAGGGCCAGGGCAATCACGATCAGACTGCCCAAGATGATGGCGACGCGCAGCGAAGCGGACACAACCTTACTTACCACAAATAAAATCACGGCCAGGATTGCCACTGCGGCAATTGCAACGACAATCCAGGCCCCCAGTTTAGCAAAATCCAGTTGAGTCCAGTCAAATGGCATCGCCGTGCCTCCATTCAAGTGAGCCAAGTATACCACAAGATGGATAGATGGGAAAACCCAAGTTTGCGTTTTGGATCGATTCCGGTATAATAGCGCCAGAGATAAGAAACTGAATACCAGATCGAGACCGGCAAAAAAGCCGGACACGTCAATACGCAAAAGGAGAGGCTGCAAGATGGAGTACAAGGAAATTTATGATGGTGTGGTAATCGGAAATGCTCCTCAGGTCAAAGAACAAGTCCAAAAGGCGTTGGATGCCGGTGTCGCTCCGGGTAAAATTATGTTCGATTACCTCGTGCCGGCAATGCAAGAAGTCGGCGAGCGTTTCGAGCGCCACGAGTATTTTGTGCCCGAAATGCTGATCGCGGCGCGCGCGATGCAGGGCGGCCTGAACCTGCTCCGCCCACTGATGGCTGCCACCGGCGTCGAGCCGATCGGCAGGGTGGCCCTGGGTACCGTCAAAGGCGACCTGCACGAGATCGGCAAGAATCTGGTCGGCATTATGCTCGAAGGGGCTGGTTTCCAGGTAATGGATATGGGTGTCGATGCCTCTGCGGATAAATTTGTCCAGGCGGCAAAAGAAGGTGCGCAGGTGATCGCCATGTCCGCTCTGCTGACCACGACGATGCCGGCGATGAAGACGACCATCGACGCGCTGGCCGAGGCCGGGCTGCGCAATCAGGTCAAAGTGATGGTCGGCGGTGCGCCCGTGACCCAGGCCTATGCCAATCAGATCGGCGCAGACGGCTATGCACCGGATGCGAGTGGCGCGTCGCGCAAAGCCAAAGAGCTGTTGGGTTTGTAATTTTTTCCACGTTTTCAGCCCGTGTCCAAGTTATGCCTGCCGGTTGCGCGTCGCGCAAGGCCAAAGAACTGCTGGGACTGTAATCTCTGGCATGTTTGCAGCCCGTTTAAGCTCATATATGACTCCCCTGAAAGAAGTCAAGTTTAACGCAGAGACGCATCCAACTTCCAGTTGGCGGTGTAGAGACGCAGAGGACACTAAAATATCACAGGTTTTCTTGAACAACGTCAAAACTCTGCGCCTCGATGTACCCATCGGCAGCGTCTCAGCGCCTCTGCGTTGAGTTTTTTCAGTGGACTCATGCACGAGTCTCCTGAAAAAAGCCATTGCGGTTCAGACGCCCGTCACTTTGATAAAGTTTTACACAAATTTGACATTTCTAACGCACAACCATATTCAGCCGAATTCACGTGCCGGGCACCTTGTATATATGTAAAAAGTCTTGGCGCATTAATGCGCCAAGACTTTATCATTTACACGTCGATACCTCTGCCCCACACAGCGCAGACAAAGTCAGTCCACACTTGATGTTCAAGTGTTATTCGTCTTTTTTGCCCAACCCCAAACGTTTGCGCCAACGGTCAAACATGGGCGGCAGGCGCAGTGGAGCCGTGTCCTGCTTGGTCCCGCCCTGCACCATCACCTTGACCTTGTCGGTGATGTCCTGCGCATCGTAATCGCCGTCGGCCAGGGCGCGCAGCAGATCGATCACTTGTCTCTCCAGTTTGGTCGGTTTGTAGCCTTCCTGAAGCTTGGTTTCGGCCATCACCAAAAGAAGTTGGCGCTCGCCAGGCTCCATTTCGGCCACACCCCCGTTCAGCATCCACTCGATTTTCTCGGGGACAAACAACTGATCCTCGATTTTGCTTTTTGCCATTGTTCACTCCTTCCCGGCGCAAAGCACGTTGGCGCCGCGCCAGCCCCCATAAAACGTCAAAGTCTGGATTGATTCAAATAACGCACTGCCGCCTCGGCCAACAGCGCGACGCCCATCGGCAGCGCTCCTTCGTCGATGTCAAAATGCGGATCGTGGTGATTGCGCAGCACATCGTCGGCAATCGCCCCGCCCAGGCGCACAAAACAGCCCGGCGCGCGCTGCGCCAAAACGCTGAAATCTTCGCCGCCCATCATCGGCTCGGCGGGCTGCACTGCCTGTGGGCCAAAAAGATCGACCGCCACGCCGCGCACAAATTCGGTAAACGCCGGCTCGTTGGCCGTGACGGGATAATTGGCGCTGAACCTGATCTCGAAATCGCCGCCCAACGGCCTGACCGTCTCGAAAACGTGGCGCACCTCATCCTTGATCTGCTGGTAGGTGCGGTCGTCCAGGGCACGGATGGTGCCGGTGAGGGCCACCGATTCGGGAATGATGTTGTCCTTGCTGCCGCCATGAACGGTGCCCACCGTCACCACGCCCGAATTGACCGGATTGAGCCGCCGCGAAACCACCGTTTGAAGCCCCATAATCACCTGCGCGGCGAGCACAATCGGATCGACGGACAGGTGAGGCATCGCGCCGTGGCCGCCCTGGCCGTGGATATGCGCCTCGAACAGCCCGGCGGCCGCCATCTGCGGGCCGGGCGAGAAAAAGACCTGCCCGGCCGGGAAAATGGAGAAAATGTGCAGGCCCAACACCGCATCGACGCCATCCATTGCCCCATCGGTGACTATGCGCATTGCGCCGCTCTGCTCTTCCTCGTCGACGGTTTCCTCTGCGGGCTGAAACAGGAATCGTACCTGGCCGCGCGCCGGCGGCGTTTCGGCGAGCAGTTTGGCCGCGCCCAGCAGGCAGGCAACGTGCGCATCGTGGCCGCAGGCGTGCATCGCACCGGGATTCTGCGAGGCGAAAGGCAGGCCGGTGGCCTCGGTCAAGGGCAGCGCGTCCATGTCTGCGCGCAGGGCGATAACCGGCGACGAACTGCCCAATGTACCGACAACGCCCGTTTTGCCCACCCCGGTCTTGACCGCGATGCCCATATCGCACAAGGTTTGAGCCACAAAACGGGCCGTCTCTACCTCTTGAAACGCCAGTTCGGGATGGCGGTGGACACGCCGCCGCCAGGCGATGATTTGATCTGCGATTGCTTGTGCGCGCTTGAACATCCGGGGGCTCCTTGTTTTGTCTCGCGCCTATTATACCACATGATGTAGGTAGAGAGAAGTTTTGTTCACGGGAACATCATCCCGGCATTCACATCGCCGTTGCGCGCGTACTGCTGCACAGCCAGGTAAACCGGCTTGAGGTCAAACCCGACAGTGACAAAGGTGAAATAGTCCAGGTAGCCCAACTGCGGGCGGGGAAAGCGAAAGGCCCACAGGCAGACCGCCTCACACCAGGGCCAGTCTTGCTGTGCCAGGTCGTAGGCCTGCACAGTGTAGGCCGCCCGCTGGGCAGGACGAACGGCCTTGGTCCAACGGGGATGGTCGTTCCAGCCCCCTTCGGTGATCAGGATCGGGCTGTCGCCATCGCCATTGCGCACCATCACCTCGCGCAGCAGTTCGGTGCGCCGAAAATTGATCGCCTCCGGCGCAGGATCGTCCTGCGGGGCAAAGCGCCAGCCATAAGCGTGGACGGCCAGGGCGTCGAACCAGGACGCAGCGCCGGCGTCGTACATCGCTTGCAGGTAGCTCAGATCGTCAAGCACATCGGCTGATGTGCCCGCATCCGGCGCGCCGAGCGTGGGGGCCAGCGCGCCGCCCAGGACGACGATGTCGGGGTTGGCCGCTTTGGCCCGCGCATAGGTCGCGCGCAGCATCGCGGCGTATTCTGCCGGATCGGGCGGTCGATAGCCCCACTCCAGCCCCAGGTTCGGCTCGTTCCAGATGATGAGGTGATCGATCTGCCCGCGATAGTGATCGACAAAGGCATACACAAAATCGCCCAGATCGCCGTAATTTTGGGGCAAAAGGTAAGTCGGCGTTGTGTCTTCCGGCCTGGCCCAGCCCGGCACATAACCGATCCGCGCGATGACCTTGAGACCCTGCTGCCGGGCGTGCCGCACCACCAGGTCGGCGTGCGTCCAATCATAGACGCCCTTTTGCGGCTCGTAATAGGCCCACGGAAAGTATTCGACAATCCAGCTTGCGCCCATCTCGCGCACCAGTTCCAGCGTGCGCTTGA
>JAFGEY010000115.1 GCA_016931365.1 Anaerolineae bacterium | reverse complement strand
TTCATCCACCAGATTTCGCCCTCAAAATTGGGGAAAAAGCCCTCGCCGCGCACCTCGATCACGTCGTCGACAGCGGCGCAGGCAACTGAGGTTACACGCGGCGCTTGTGACGGCGTCTTGTCCGGCTCGGGCAGCGGATCGATGCACGGTACCTGGATTGGCACGTGCCCGCTCAGGTCTTCGGTGGGATAGGCCAGGAATTCGGGGCGGGTGAGCGCCCTGGCAAAGGGCAGCATCGCCGGCCAGCCGGAGATCAATCGTGCGGGGCGGATTTCGGTGGCCTGGATACCGAGCGTGTAGACAATCAAGATGCCAAGCACAAAGGGCAACGTCAGTCGCACGGCGCGGCCGCCGGCCAGGCGATAGGCGTCCCACACATTCCACAGCCAGATTGCGCCCAGGGCAATGAGCAGCGCCCAAACGCCACGCCAGGCGATCAGTCCGGCCAGCGCGGCAACGACGAGTAGGAGGCCAGCGCCGCGCTCGCGGTCGCCCAGCGAAAATTGGCCGCTGCCGGGGACAAGCAGGGAAAAAAGTGCGGGGCGCCAGGGTGGTACGAGTTTTTTGTTTTCGAGCGTCATGGCGCTATCCCTGCCTTGCGATTTCAGCCGGATTGCCCCCAACCGTGACCATTTCCGCTTCTTCGCCATAGACCTCTTTGAAACGCTCCCGCGTCAGTTCCGAAGGCAGGCCGTCGAAGACGAGCACGCCGTCCTTGAGGCCGATCACGCGCGTGGCGTAGCGGTGCACCAGGTCGAGAAAGTGCAGGCTGCACAGCACGGTGATGTTGTCCTGCCGGTTGAGCAGTTCGAGGTATTGCAAGATCGAGTGGGCGAGCACGGGGTCGAGGCTGGCGACGGGCTCATCGGCCAGCATCAGCGTGGGTTCCTGCATCAGGGCGCGGGCAATGCCGACGCGCTGCTGCTGCCCGCCGGAAAGCTGATCGGCGCGGTTTTCGGCTTTTTCGGCAATGCCCACTCGCTGGAGCGCGGCGCGCGCGCGTTGGCGGTCCTGACTGGAAAAGCGCCCGATCAGACTCCACAACGGGTGAGCGTAGCCGAGCCGTCCGGAGAGCACGTTGGTCATCACGCTGCTGCGCCTGACCAGGTTAAACTGCTGAAAGACCATACCGATCTGGCGGCGGATGTGGCGCAGTTCGGCGCCTTGCGCGGCGGTCACATCGACCTCGTTCCAGAGCACGCGACCCTCGGTGGGGTCGATCAAACGGTTGATGCAACGCAGCAGAGTCGATTTGCCCGAGCCGGAAAGGCCGATCACGGCCAGAAACTCGCCATCCTGCACTTCAAAGCTGACATTTTTGACGGCGACCGTTCCATCGGGGAATACCTTGGTGAGGTTCTCAATGCGCAGCAAGGCCGGCCTCCCTTATGTATTTATAGGGGCGCGTGCAACACGCAATGTTGCCTGCTGCGCCCCTACAGGGAATGATCTGCAAAAACCTAAGTTGGTGAGAAACCAGGATTTTGTCAAAAACCTGGTTTCTTTTTCTCTATTTCGCCAACTCTTCGATGTTGATCCCGGCCTTGCTTAGATCGGCGCGGAAGGGATCGTAGAACGAGTCGTCGACCTCGACCAGCCCGGCGATCGAGTACAGGCTTTCCAGCGCGGCCTTGCCATCTTCGCTCGCGGCGATCTCGAGCAGCGCGGTGATGATCTTGGCTTTCAGGTCGGCGGGAAAGTCTTTGGAGAACGCGACGCTGTCGTTGGGGATGGCGGTGGTGGTGGCGAGCACGACCACTTTTTCCTTGACGTCGGCGTAGTCTTTTTCAATCGAGCTGCGCGCGTCCGCATAGGTGGCCCCGGCGTCGCAGTCGCCGTTGTAGACCTGGGTCACGACATTATTGTGCGAGCCGGCTTCGACCGTCTTGGCGAAATCGGTGTCCGGATCGATGCCGTTGGCCTTGAGCATAATGCGCGGGATGATATAGCCCGAGGTCGAGTTGGGGTCAACCCAGCACATCGTTTTGCCCTTGAGGTCAGCGAGCGACGCGATGCCGCTGTCGGCGCGGACGACGATCTGACCGGTGTAGGTGGTGGTGCCGAAACGAGAAGTGGCCAGGCCGACCTCTACGCCGTACTTTTCGTTGGCCAGCACATAGTTAAAGGTGTTCAGCCAACCGATATGCGCCTTGCCCGCACCCATCGCCTCGCGAACGGCGGCAAAGTCGGTGCCGACATTAGACTGGACAATCAGGCCGGTCTTGTCGGTGATCATCTTGGCGATCTGCTCGCCGCTGGCGATGATCTCTTGCGTGTCGCCCGAGGGGACAAAGGACATGATAATGGGGCTTTTTTCGGTGCCCAGCTTGGCTTTGACACAACCGGTGACCGGCAGGATAATCAAGCTGATCAACATCAGGGTAAGCAACAGGTACTTTTTCATTTTTCTCCTCTTTCAAAATAAGCTAAACGAATAGAGTGGATAAAACAAAGGACATGCCGGGGAATGTGTCTATGAGCTTTCTCCTTTCTTAAGACCAGCGCGGTTTCATAGCGGATGCCTGGATGCTATTTTCGCTCAAAATATCGATTTTGGCAAATGGCCTGGGCGAACGCATGTATCGATTTTCGAAAACACAGTTCCTATCCCGAATAAATCGGAACTGAGCAGGGCTTGATCGCTCGGAAAGAATTCTTGCACCGGCAATGGTTTCCATTGCAAGCAACGATCCTAGAGGATAGGCCCTAAAGGACGCTCTGCAAAACCTGGATGCATTATGGGATGCAGATCTAGCGCCCCGCCGGCAATCAAGTCCCGATGACTCACAGACGCGGGACGACTGGCTGAATACCCGGGTTTGTGCTACAATCGATGGTGACCGCTCCTGATTTCTCAACACTGGGATTGGATACCTCTTTGAGCAGAGCACAAGCTACGCAACTCGAATATTGCCCTTTACGTAGAGGTGATATAGATGCTCAGGTAAACTCTTTGATCTACGAATAACACGAATCTACATTAATCATTTTAGATATATTTGTATTAATTGGCGCAAATTAGCAGGGTGATTTCAAATCCAATTTTATACAATAGAACACTATAGGAGAAAGGATCGAGCAATGAGCAACGAATTTGAAGACATTGGCGAAGAACTGGAAGAACCAATTGAGGGAGAAGTCGTGTCGGAGCTAAAACAACAGCCCGGCTGGGCCAAAGCCGTGGCCTGGGCAACGATTGTTCTGGGCGGCCTATACATTGTCAACCCAACTGCTGGCATTTTCGAATTGCTCCCTGACGCGCTGCCTCTAATTGGCAACCTCGACGAAGCGGCGATCATGTTTTTGATCTTTGGCGCGATGCGCTACCTGGGCTGGACATTGCCTGCTTTTATCGAGCAGTGGACGCAGCCGCGGGCACAACTTGCTGCTCCCAGAAAGCCAGAACGGGAATAACGCAAAACGCCCCGCGACTCGAGTCGCGGGGCGTCGTTCTGCTTTTTTATGCGTTATTTATTCTGCCGCTCAAACTTGTAGCCCACACCGCGGACGGTGACTAGATAGCGTGGGTCGGATGGATCTGCCTCAATTTTGCTGCGCAGTTGCTGGACATGAACATCCAACGTCCTCGATTTACCCACGTAATCGTATCCCCAGACCTGCTTGAACAGCTCGTCGCGATCGAAAACGCGACCTGGCGCTTGAGCCAGTAACACCAGCAGATCGAATTCCTTTCGCGTCAGTTCCACTTCCAGGCCATCAACGATTACTGCACGTTGGTCGCAGTCGATGACAATTTGATCGAACTCGATGCGCCCGCTGCTGGCTTGGCCGCCGCTCTGTTGGGCCAGCCGGAATACGGCCTGCACGCGGGCCAACAGTTCGCGCGCGCCAAACGGCTTGGTGACATAGTCGTCGGCGCCCAGTTCCAGACCGGTTATTTTGTCGTCTTCCTCTCGCTGCCCGGTGAGCATAATGATCGGAATGTAACCCTCACGCTGCCGGACAAACCGACAAACCTCGAAACCGTCGATGCCGGGCAAGACCACGTCCAGCAAGATCAGGTCGGGCGGATTGGCTTTAACTTGCGCCAGAGCCGAGATGCCATTGCCTATCACCTGCACCTCATACCCTTCGATTTCCAGGGTTGCGCGCAGAAAATCGGACGTTGGGCCGTGATCTTCGACAACAAGAATTCGCTTGTTCATCATACCCTCATTCTAGCATAGTCATTCCCCTCTGTCAACCGACCCGGCGGCACTGTCGCATTGCGCGTTTGACGACTTGTCCCCCTCGGGTATATACTCGCCCCGACATCTGATGTGTTGAGCTTTTTGACCCGTTCGTCGTTTTCGATCTTTTTTTCAAGAGACTCATTTTTGCCCAGGAGAAGGCTTATGGACTCAATCGAAACCGCCATCGCCCAGGAACTCGGCCTGCGCGCCGACCAGGTGGCGCACACCGTTGAACTGCTCGACGGCGACAATACGGTGCCCTTTATCGCCCGCTACCGCAAAGAAGTGACCGGCACGCTCGACGAGACGCAAATCCGCGCCATCCAGGAGCGGCTGGC
>JAFGEY010000114.1 GCA_016931365.1 Anaerolineae bacterium | reverse complement strand
GCCACGGTCAACACCTATCTGGCGATCCCCTTTTTCGCCCTGTTTGGCATCCATGTGATCACGCTGCGCGCCATGCCCATCGTCCAGTCGATGACGGCGATGGTCTTTTTGTACCTGCTGGCGCGCGAATTGTTCAATCGCCGCGTGGCGATGATCGCTGTGCTGCTGCTGGCCTTTAGCCCCTCGTTCGTTTTTTGGAGCCGGCAGGGTGTGTTTGTGACCTCGGTGACGATTCCCATTTCGACCGCCGCCGTCTGGATATGGCTGCGCTGGCTGAAAACGAACAAAGCGGGCTATCTGTACGCCGGCGCGTTCTTGTTCGGGCTGGGAATCAGCGCCAAGTTTTTGTTCTGCTGGCTGGTGGCGGGTGTGGTCGGAGCGTTTGTGCTGCTCAACGTTGACCGGTTGTGGGCCTGCCTGCGCGCGTACCCGCGCGAACGTTCGCTGGCCCCGCTTGGCCTTCGACTGCGCTGGCGTGATGTGATTATCGCCGGAATCTTGATCTTGATTGGCCTGCTGCCGCTGATAGTCTTTAATGTTCAAACAAGATCGACAATCAAGTACATTCAGGCTAACGTGTCGTCATCTTCGTACTGGGAAGTCGATAACACCAACATCGCCGAGAACCTGCGCGAGCGGATCAAGCAATTGCGCTCGGTGCTCAACGGGGAGACGTTCTGGTACCTGGCGATTCATCCATACGCCAGTTGGCGCTACCCGTCGGTGTTTTTGCTGGCGGTGGGCGTCGCGGCGTTTGCCCTGTTTGGGCGTGCCCAAGGCGAAAAACGTCCGTCTTGGGCGCGATGGTTGACCCTGACATTGGTCGTCGGTTTGGGCTATACGGCCGTTTTCAGGGCCGATCTCGACCGCACCCCCTGGCTGTGGTGGATTTTGAGCCTCGGTTTGCTGGCTCCGCTGGCGACCGTCCTGCTTCTTGCGCGCCGGGCGGGTTGGAAGGCTTGGCTGGAGCACGGGATCGTAGGCATGGGATCGGCGCTGATGCTGACAATTTACATCTATCTGGCCTGGAAGTTGGGCCAGTGGCAGCCGCCGTTTAAAGTCTATGTCCTGGGTATCTTGACGCTGATCGCCGCGCCGTGGCTGTGCGCGCGTCAAGACGCCAGAAAAGCTATGTTCCCTGTGTTGGTGTTGCTGTTGATGCTTTCGTTGAGCGTCTTTACGCCGACCGCCTTGTGGTTCACCCATCTGGCGATTGGCACCCCGTGGCCGGCGTTGGCAATCGCCGCCGTCGCCGATATGGTCGCCCGCAACAGCGGATTGGATCGGCTTAACCTGGGCTGCTGGATCGGTCGGAAATGGGCTTCGGGCTTGAGTTTGGGGCTGCTCGCCATCCTGGCACTGGCGGGGATGCTGATCTATGACGATCTGGAAGTTGATGCGGCATACCATCACGAGCTTGCTATCGTCGGCGGCAAGGGCGATCACACGCCGGCAATCTATCCGCTAGTCGAGTACCTGCAACGCGAGGGCCTGCGCGACGTGGTGGCGATGGATATGGGCATCCAGGACCCGGTGCAGTTTTTGACGGCGGGCGAGATCAACCCGGTAGAAGTCTTTGGCTACGAAAACCGCGCGGATGTGGACGGGGCGTTTGCCATCCGCGTGCGCGAGCAGCTAGAAAACCCCGATAACGTCTATGTGTTCCACGTTACCTATCCGATTTTCCGCCGCCGTTGGGAGACGTTTCAAAGCATCGTCGAGCAGGATGGCAAAATCTGGGAGGAGGTTTACAGCGCCTATGATTGGTCGGCGATTCCGATTTTTAGAGTAGTGCAGGTAAAATAGCGACGCGAAACGCGAAATTTCAAGCAGTTCGCGCATCGCGTGCCGCGTTCTCACGCCTCACGTAACAGCGTCTCCAGGTACGGCTCGACGCCCCAAAACCCTTTCAACGCTTCGTATTCTGTCTCGAACTCAGCCGAGTTCGAGACGTTTCCCGCTTGATCGGTCTTGACCGCGCGGATCAGCAAGTTTTTGCTGGTGTGTTCGGGCGAGACAAATTCAACCACATCGGTGCGATAGCCGTTCGCCTTCAGCAGCAACGCGCGCAGGGTGTCGGTGAGCACATCGCCGAGCCGTTCTTTGAGGATGCCCTGTTCGAGCAAAGGGCGCACTGCGGCGGGGGCTAGCCTGGCATCGAGTTGGGCTTGCAGGTGATGGTGGCAGCACGGCGCGCTCAGGATCAGTTTTGCGCCCCATCTGACCGCCTGCGCCAGCGCCTCATCGGTTGCCGTGTCACAGGCGTGCAGTGCGATGACGATGCTTGGTGGTGTTTCTGGATGAAAGTCAATGACCGATGAAGCGACAAAGGTCAATCCATCCCAGCCCAGCGATTCGGCGCGTTCTGTTTGCCGCTGCAATAGCTCGGCGTTGGTGTCGATGCCGGTCAGTTGGGCGGGCCGGCCGAGGATGTGATTGAGATAGTGGTAAACGGCAAAGGTCAGGTGGGCGCTGCCGCAGCCGCAGTCGACGATGCGCACGGGGGGTGCGAGTTGGGCCAATTCGCCCGTATCGACGGCCAGCTTGAGAAATTCGTTGATCTGGCGAAATTTGCGGCTTGCGCTGGCCCGGATGCGCCCGTCTTGGGTCATCAGCCCGATTGCTTGCAGAAACGGGTCGGGCCGGTCGCCGGGCAAAATCAGGTCTTTGCTCCGGTCGTGCTGCAGGGCGGGGGGACTCGGCACCGCTGTCTGGTGACGCACCACCGTCGCCTGTCCCTTGCGATTGACGTTGATCTGAATCGCGTCGTCGATGCTCTGCACGTAAATGTTGGCAAAGCCGGCCTGGAGCAGCGCTTCGACCTGCGCCGCGATCTTGTCCCCGGCATAGTTCTGGGTCACGTCGCGCCGGTCGGTGAAATAGGAGAATTGCAGGTGCCGCCGGCCCCTGATCTCCACCGGGCGCACGGTCACGCGCTGCCAGTGGATCTGATATCCCCGCCGCCGCCCGTTAAAGTTGGCCTTGACAAAGGTTGCTTGGTCGAAAATACGCTGCTTGATTTGTTCTTGATAATCACTCATCAGTACAGGTAATCCGCCCAGTTGAACGTTTCCGGCATTTTCATAAAGATGTCCTGGATGGTGATGAACACGAACAGCAAAAGCAGCAGCATCAGGCCGATGCCGTGCACCAGCCCTTCTTTTTCCGGCGGCACCGGCTTGCCGCGAATCGCTTCCAGAATGATAAAGAAGACCCTGCCTCCGTCTAGTGCGGGGAGGGGCAGCAGGTTGGTGATGGCGATGGCCACGTTGAGCAGCCCGGCCAGGTTGAGGATGGGGTAGGCCCAGCCCGTGTCGATGCTCTGC
>JAFGEY010000113.1 GCA_016931365.1 Anaerolineae bacterium | reverse complement strand
TGGCCGCGGTGACCGGCGCGCTGGTGAAGGCCGGCGCGTCGTTGACCGGGGTGATGGTCAGGGTCACCGTGGCGGTGTTGGAAGCCAGTTCGCCGTCGTAGGCATAGTAGGTAAAGGTGACGACGCCGTTGAAATCGAGCGTGGGGGTGTAGGTCAGGCTGCCGTCGGCGTTGAGGGTCAGCGCGCCGGCCGACACCGGCACGGTGTCGACCAGCACGGCGGACATGGGATCGCCGTTGGCGTCGGTGTCATTAGTCAGCACGCCGGGCGCGGCCACGGTGAGGGAGGTATCTTCGGCGGTGCTGTAGCCGTTGTCATTCGCGACCGGCGCGACATTGAGCACGGTCAAGCCGGCGCTGCTGGCGTTGTTGGCGGGGTTGCTGTCGCCCGTCCCTGTGATGACGGCGGTGTTGGTAAAGACACCCGCCGCCAGCGGCTCGCTCAACACGCCGGTGACGGTGATGACGCCGCCCACGCCGGGCGCAAGATCGGCCACGGCCCACACGTAGCCGGGCGCCGTTTCGGTGATGGCGACCCCGCTGCTGCTGACGCTGGTATTCGTCACACTGACCGGGATGGTGTCCGTGATGACGACATCGGTGGCCGCGCCTATGCCGGCATTGGAGAAGACGAGCGTATAGGTGATGGTCTGGCCGGGAGCGGCGCTGGCCGGCGTGACCGCTTTGATGAGCGCGAGATCCGGCGGCGTGTAGACGCCCAGGGTGAATGTCAGTCCATCCAACGGGCTGACGTTCACGCCCAGGAACTGCACCTGGTCGCCGTCAATTGACACGGTTGCGCCGCTTGCGGTGGTGACATCCGTGAACTGCCCGGAGGTGCCGGCGCGGCTGAGCAGGCGGTATGCCCCGACAGGATAGGTCGGCGTGCCGCCGAGGCCGCTGTCACTGTAGTCAAAGATGATATTCACGGTCCCACCTGTGGTACCCGCGTCGGTCAAATCCATGTACCAAGCGCGGCTCCAGCGGCTGCCCCAGGTGCTTGAGGGTAGATCGGCGGTGGTGGTCGAGTTGGCGGCGGTGTTATGGCCGAAGAGCAGCCAGTCCCCATTCGCATTCAGGAAAGTATTATTGACCACGATGATGCCCGCGGCGTGCGAGGCAGTATGCTGGCTGCCGCCGAGTTGGCCGATGCCGGCCACATCCAGGTCGAAATTTCCGTTGGCCGGGATGTCGCCGGTATACACGTCGTTGGCGCTCAAGGTGACGTCGTATTTGGAACAGAGGTAGTTATCCACCAGGATGCGATTGGTATCATTAAGCGCAGTGGAAAAAACGATGAACTCGCCCATATTGGCATTGAGATAGGGGTCGGGATAGATTGACCTGCCAATATAATTTTGCGTGATCGTTCCAAGATTGTTTGGGGTCAGGGTATAGTTTCCCAATGCTTGATTAGCGCCATTGCGCCAGCCTGTTTTGGGGTTCGGACCCCAGATTACATCGATGATTTGCCCGCTGCCGGTGGGCAGTGCCGAAGAGAAGGTCAACTGCTGCTCTGCAGTGCCACCCCCGGTGGTGATGGCAAAGCGCGGTCTGTTGCTCGTGTTATACCTGGCGGTGACGAAACCATTGCGCGCCTCACTCTGCCCGAAATCCCACAACCGTTGCCAGTTGCTGGCAGCATTCCAACGAAAGGCGGTGAAGAAACTGAAGGCGGTACGTCCCTGGATCACGCTGACCGGTACGTTGAAGTAATCATTATTGCCATCAAGACGGATAGTGGGTTGACCGTTAATAAGGTTAGCCGCAGTGGTGGTGTAATAGAGCGGCCGGTTGGCGGTAGTGGCTTGAGTCGCATTTGCGCCATTCCCCGATTGATCCGCCCAGCAATAAACTGCACTACCATTCCCCGCAGCGACGCTGCAAAGGTTATCAGTGTAAACACCCCGATCTGGCCTGAGCCACAGTTCCAGGGCGCTGCTGCCATCGGTGGTGCCCACGCCGCCGGGACCGTTGCCGTTCAGCCCACTTGGCAGGACAGGATCAAACAACGGAGCGGCATGCGCGGTCTCCATCCCTGCTGCGCTCAAGATCAGCGCCAATACCAAGCTCACATACAGTAAAGCATTCAACAAATGAAACTTGCGGTTATGAAACGTATTCATGCGTCTATCCCCCCTCAATAGCATTTCTTCTATCCGTCGCTCATCAGGTGCGTAGTGACGGCTTGAGCCGTCGGGAGAACCACTAAAGCGGCTACTATGAGCAGATATAGCCGGTCATGCGCGGCCGAGTCACCCTTCCCAGGTCATTTGCAGACCGTATCTGTGTGGTGGCTGCTGAAATGAAGCACACCTAAAAGTAATTATATCATTTAGCCTGATTAATCGTGTAAATTTTTCGCAAACTTGGTGCTAAAGTTGCGTGAATTCCGTCGGGGTATCCATCATAAGGCAGGTTTTGTTGGGACTGTTCCTTGCCAGTGCGGATAATGTGGTTTTGCACTGTGCAGGCAGTCAGCGTCAGCCGCGCAGCAATCGCCTCGTTGTCGAGGCCTTGCGCCAACAGGCGCAGCGCCTCCAACTCGCGGGAGTAAAGGGATGATCGTTTACAACCAAGACGCACAGCATTTCAGGAAACATCAAGCAACCTCGCTAGAGTCTATCCATGACTGATCAGTTCGTGCATCGTTTTGCCAGCCAGCGGGTCGTCGATCCCTTCGCTCAACTCGCTGGGACGGCACAGACCTCCCAGATCTCAGCCGAAAACCTCGAAAGTCAAATCCTCACACCAATCCTGCCGCTTCCAGCAGCAAATCGGCCATACAACGCGCCCGGAACGCCAGCAACGAACGGACCGCATCGCTCGGCCACGCGCGATGCCACAATACCAATTCCCTCTGCATCTCGGCCATCTGTGCGGCCAACTCAAATGGAACACAAGACGCGCTCCACTCCATCAGCAACGCCCCTTCGCGCAAGAGATCGGCCACAATGGGATCAAAACGTGCATCTTGAGCGCGCGAACTCAGTCGGGTCAACGTCGACGCCAGGTTGCCCATCTGGCGCGGCCACTCATCTTGCAGATATCGCTCGCGCAATCGAGATCGGTTCATACTTTTACCTCCAACAAGCGACGGACAATGACCTCAAACTGCTCCCGCAAATCCGATGCCTGCAACTCCAGGCCGCGGTTTCCTTGTCGTGGACGGATATTGATCAGCGACTCAAACCCTACTTCTTGAAGGTCAGGGAACCAATCCCCACCCCAGACGTTTTCTTGTTTGCTCCCATCGTCCAACAACACCTGCTCACAATCTGCATGCAGTTCACCGCCGCCGGCCAGGACTCCACGTTCCAGATCGACGGCAAGCTTGATATAATCACCAAGCGCTTCTTGCATCCCAGCAATTTGCGCCGGGGTAACAGGCTCTCTAACGATCAGAATGCCCATAGCACTCCTCCAGGTCGAATTGATGCCAGTATATCACACATTTCCGGCTCTTGACACTCGATCCGCACACGGCAGCCTGCTACATTGCCGGCCGCACCGACACCGCCTGCGTCGCCGTGCGGCCCTCGGTGCAGAGCAGAGCAACCGCCCCGCCGAGCAGCGGGCGAACTAGATCGACAACCTCAAAAGTCAAATCCCCATCGATCCATGCGCGCAGGCGCACGCCGCCCGCCACGTTGACCGTTTCCAGGCTCAAGTCGTGCCGCTCGCCGAACTGCCAGGCAAAGGGTTTTTCAGCCAGGATGATGTCGCCGTCCAGCGCTTTGACCAGCCTGAGCATCCCATCGCGGCAGAGCAGCAGCGCATAGTAGCGGCGCATGCCCTGCGCCCGCGCCGCGATCCCCGCTGCCTCGACCAGGTGCGGGGTCACGTCGGCACCCACGCAGTAATTCTGCCACTCGCGCGCGCCGTGCATCAACAAGCCGGTGCCTTCATTCTGGACCAGACGAAACGGCTCGCCGTGCACGCTGAACTGATCCACGCCGTCCACCCATGCGCAACGCCACATCGTGCCCTCATAAACTGGGCGGGTCAGCAGCAAATCCGGCTCGCCATCCCAGGTCAAATAATCGAGGTAGAGCGTGCCGTCGGCGCGGGCGTCGCTGTTGATCTCGATGCCAATCTCGGCGACCGGCGCGCCGGTCGCTGACGGCGCGCCGTCGATGGAGAGAACCGACCACTCGAAACAGTGTGCTTCTCCCGCCGAAAGCACGGTCGAAGGCCCATAGGTGCGAACGAGCGCATCTTGGGCACCGTAGGTACATATAAACAGACGACAAACCACCGGCAGCACGTTGCTCTCGTCGGCAACAAGCCGCGCGCGCACCGTCTGCCCGGGATAGAGCGTTGGCGAAGCCAGCAGGCCATAGCCAGGCATTTGGGCAGCGTCTTTGGGGATAAAGGTCGCTGCCGCCACACGCGCAGGACGTCCGGTCGCCATACCGCAATAGCGCAGGGCCAGGCTGCGGCTGCCCAACTCACTGTGCCCGGCAACATTCTCCACCGTCAGCGTGCCTTTCGACTCGCTGCTCTGCTCGGGCAGCCAGCCCTGGACGGCGCCGGGCAGGTCAAAGTGAAAGCGCGCGCCGCCTTTGGGAGCCGATGACGACTGGCCGGCCAGCGCCCGCCCAACGTTGACAATGTGATAGGTCTCAGCCACGGCATCGGTGATCGCCCGCCCGCCGTCGGCGGTGGGCAGGTAAAGCCGATCAGCGACGGGACCGCGCCAGTCCGGTCCCATTTCCAGGCCGACCAACCCGTTTTTGATCCCCATCAGGCAGCCGGCGTTGCCCGAGTTGCAGTCGGTATCCCAGCCGCAGGTATTGACGAGCATCAGCGTCTTTTGAAAATCGTCGTCGCCGTAGAGCAGGCTGAGCATCAGCAGGCCATGGTTGGGCACTAGATGGCAGTTGCCGCCGTACTTGTTGTAGCCATAATGGGATCGCAGCCAGGCAAAAGCGGTGCGCCAATCCGGCTCGCGCGCGCGCAGGTCGCGCAGTTCGCCGATCATCCGATGAATGACCGAATCGTCGGGGATCAAACGCAGCGCCGTGTCGAACAAAACATCCCAATCCGCCTCGACAAAGGCCAGCGATTCCATCGCCGCCAGCACTTGTGCGCCATAAATCGCCTCACCGTCGTGCGACACGCTCGCCGCGCGGCGGGCCAGATCGGCGGCGCGCTCGGGATCGCCGGGTGCGACCATCGCCCAGCCGTCGATGAAAATCTGCGCACCGATCTGCTCAGCGACAACCTTGCCATTCAGCGCGATCGAGCCGCTGCGAGGAGCCGGGATACCTTTTTTCAGCCGCAGGTAGGCGGTGTGCTCGGTCGAGTTACCCAGGCCGCCCCACCACAACACGGTGCGCCGGTCGATCAGGTAATTCAGCCAGGTCTGGCCGATCTGCACCGGGGTGAGGTTGGCGTCGTTTCCATAGTCGGGCAGTGCGCGCAAAAAGGTGAACGTGCCGGAAATGTCGTCGTCGGTGACGATCAGCGGTTTGTTTAGCCGGTCGTGGACGTAATACCACACCTCGCCCAATTCTTCCACGATCCGTTCGTAACTCCAACCCTCAAAGGGCCGCCCCAGGTACACGCCGATGATTTTGCCCAGCACGCCGGCGTAAACGCGCTCCACATAATCCACGGGCAGTGACATAGCCTCTCTCCTTTCCCCCCACTTGCGCAAAAAACGAGTTGAGTAGATAATTGGTGCAAGTCGAGTGTATAATACTAAGTCCATTTCGTCAAGAATGTCGATGCGCACAATTCGCAAGTTGATCTACCGGCTCGCCCGCCTATGGTGGGCCATTCGCAAACCGATCACCGTCGGTGTGCGCGTGCTATTGATCCGCGACGGGAAGGTGCTGCTCGTCCGGCACAGCTACCAGGACGCCTGGTACCTGCCCGGCGGCGGAGTCAAGGGTGGCGAATCGCTGGAAACGACGATCCGCCGCGAAGCTGCCGAAGAAGTCGGCGCGATGTTGGGCGAGTTGACTCTGTTTGGCGCATACAGCAATTTCTACGAGGGCAAGAGCGATCACATTGCCCTTTTTCTCTGCCGCCGCTTCGAGTTGAGCGGCAAGACGGATGGCGAGATCGAGCGATTTGGCTTTTTCCCGCCCGACGCGCTGCCCGCGGGCACGTCGCCAGGCACGCAAAGGCGTATTCAAGATTATGTACAAAATGACATCCCCTACGTGGGAATCTGGTGACGGATTCTCATTTCGAAAGGAGCTTTGATGAAACATCTCTTCAATCGCGTCAAACCCCGTTTCGTTCCCCCGCTGGATGAAGGCTTTCGCCCGGCGGTGCTGGCTAACCGCGCCTTTCAAGCCCAGGTCGAAGCGGCGGGCGGCGGCATTCCCCTGATCCTGGCCCTGGAACGACCCGGCGGCGCGATCTCGCGCTTTGAGACGTGCGTTTTGCCCCTGGATCACCCCGAGGCCAAGGCGAATTTCGAATACGTCGAGCGCATCTTTAAATTCTTGCTCTGGCAGCGCGGTGGATACAAGGTTTACGTCGGCGGGCCGCAAGACGTTGGCGAGCATCTGGCACAGTGCTACTCACCGCAGGGCGCGCGGGCCTTCGATCATCACTTTATGGGTCGGGAGATCTATGATGCGCCGCTTACGGTCGTCGCCTGCACGCCGGAGCAGATGCCGCCCGTGCGGGAGAGCGGGCAGGCCTTGGGCCGCCATCTCGACGGCTGCCGCATCGGCTTTGACCTGGGCGCGTCCGACCGTAAGGTGTCGGCGGTGATCGACGGGGAGGCGGTGTTCAGCGAAGAGGTGATCTGGCAGCCACGCGAAAACAGCGATCCCGAATATCACTATCGAGAAGTGATGGCCGCGCTCAAGACGGCGGCCGCCAAGATGACCCGCGTCGATGCGATCGGCGGCAGCGCGGCTGGCGTTTACGTGGACAACCAGGTGCGTGTCGCGTCCTTGTTTCGCGGCGTTCCGCCGGAAAAATATGATCTGATCAGAACGCTGTTTTTGCGCATGGGCGACGAGTTGGGTGTGCCGCTGGAGGTGATCAACGACGGCGATGTGACCGCCCTGGCCGGATCGATGTCGTTGGAAGACGGCGGCGTGCTGGGCATTGCGATGGGATCGAGCGAGGCCAGCGGCTATGTCAACCTGGAAGGCAACATCACCGGCTGGCTGAACGAACTGGCCTTTGCGCCGATTGACTACAACCCCGACGCGCCCGAAGACGAGTGGTCGGGCGACCGGGGTGTGGGTGCGCTGTATTTCTCGCAGCAGTGCGTTTTTCGCCTGGCACCCCGCGCCGGCATCGACATTCCGAGCGGCCTCACCCTGGCCGATCAACTCAAATTCGTTCAGGACAGGCTGGAGACGGGGCATGAGGGCGCGCGCCAGATATGGCAAAGCATAGGCGTTTACCTGGGCTACGCCATCGCCCATTACGCCGATTTTTACCCGATCAAGCATGTGCTGATCCTGGGCCGCTGCACTTCCGGCCGCGGCGGGTCGCTCATTCTCGACGGCGCGCGCGAGGTGCTGCAAGCCGAGTTTCCGGCGTTGGCTGCCGGGATCAACATCCAGTTACCTGACGAAAAGAGTCGTCGCGTCGGCCAGGCAATTGCTGCGGCCAGCCTGCCGGTGATTCAGAAACCCGGTTTTTGACAAAAACCTGCCCTCTTGAGCAAATTCACTCGAAATATTATCCAAGGAGCGCTTGTGCAAAACATCATTCGGGCTGCGGCCCAATTCACTCTCCATCCGGTCATCGACGTGCGTGAATACGGATCGGGCAACGTCAACGACACCTATCTCGTTTCCTGCGTCGACGACGCAGCCTGCCCGGATTCGCCGTTCGTGTTGCAGCGCATCAACACGGCAGTGTTCGTCCACCCCGAACAGATTATGGTCAACATGCGTACTTTTAGCGAGCACGTTTTGGCCAGGATGGCGTGCGAAAACGAGGCCGACAATCACCACCATTGGGTGATGCCGCACGTCATCCCCGCCCGCGACGGACAAGATTTTTTCATCGACGACGAGGGCGGATTCTGGCGCGCGCTCAGCTTTGTCAACAACTCGCGCACGATGAACGAGGTGCGGAGCCGCGATCACGCGCGCGAGGCCGGTTACGCGCTGGGGCACTTTCACCGCCTGATCAGCGATCTGCCCCCCGAACAACTACACGACACCTTGCCCGGTTTTCACATCGCCCCGCAGTACGTGGCCCAATATGAACGGGCCGTCGCCAACCCCCAAGCCATGCTCGATACACCGGAGGCGCAGCACGGATTGCGCTTTATCGAGGCGCGAAAAGGCTGGGCGGGCGTGCTCGAAACGGCCAAAGCAAAAGGCCAGTTGCAGATGCGCCCCATCCACGGCGATCCCAAGATCAACAACATCATGATCGAAGACACCACCGGCCACGCGATCAGCCTGATCGACCTGGACACGGTCAAGCCGGGACTGGTGCATTATGACATCGGCGACTGCCTGCGTTCCTGCTGCAACCCGCTGGGCGAAGAGACGGAACAGATCGACCAGGTCTGCTTTGACACCGATCTTTGCCGCGTCATCCTGCAAGGCTACCTGAGCGAAGCACAAGAGTTCCTGACCGACCAGGATTATGCGTATATGTACGATGGTATTCGATTGATTTCGTTCGAGTTGGGACTGCGCTTTTTCACCGACTATCTTAACGGCGACGTTTATTTCAAGGTTAAGGACGAGACGCACAACCTGCGGCGCGCGTTGGTGCAGTTCAAGGTTGCCGAAAGCATCGAGGCGCAAGAGGGGCAGATTCGGGCGATCATTGAAGATATGAGGCCGTAATCGATGAACGCTCCAAGCCACGACCTGATTATCTGCACCGAAGGGCTGACCAAACAGTACAAAGAGGTCACCGCCGTCGACGATATGTCAATACGCATCTATCGCGGCGAGGTCTTTGGCCTGCTCGGCCCTAACGGTGCAGGCAAGACAACGACGATCTCAATGCTGCTGGGGCTGATCCGCCCCACGTCCGGGTCGGCCGAGGTGTTCGGTTACGACATGCGCACTCACCCCTCGGAGGCACTGCGCCGGGTCGGCGCGTTGGTTGAGGCGGCCTTCTATCCTTACCTCTCGGCGCGCGACAACTTGTGGGTAATGGCCCAGATGAGCGGTGGTGGCACCGGACAGGAACACATCGATGAGATACTGGACCTGGTCGGCCTCAGAAGCCGTGCCGAATCGAAGGTCAAAACATTCTCGACGGGCATGAAGCAACGTCTCGGCTTGGGCGCGGCCCTGGTGCATAACCCCGACCTGCTGATCCTCGACGAGCCGACCAACGGCCTCGATCCGGCGGGCATGCTCGAAATCCGGCAACTCGTCTTGCGCCTGGCCCAAGAGCAGCACAAGACGATTCTGCTCTCCAGCCACCTGCTCCACGAAGTCGAACAGGTTTGCGATCGGGTGTTGATCCTCAACAAAGGCAAGGCTATCGCCTGCGACAACGTGGATACACTACTCCGAGAGGGAGGTCACATCGAAATTCGCATTGCCGAACCGGAGCGGGCTATCCCGGTGATGCAGGCGCTGGCCTTCGTGAAAAACGTTCAACTGCGCGACGATGTGCTTTATGTCGATGCCCCAGCCGAGCGCGCCGCCGATCTGACAGCCGCCTTGTCCGCGCAAGGGCTGTATTTGCACGGCCTCAAAGTCGCCGAACGGTCGCTGGAAAGCTACTTTTTGGACGTTACGGGAAACGGGACGTGAACCGCGATTGATCACGGGCCGACCATGACCACACTACTGAGACTGGCCAAAACCGAGCTGTTCAAACTGCTCAAACATCGCCTCACCTGGCTGTTGCTGGCTACCCTGCTGATCATTGTTGGCCTACGACTGCGTGGCCTGCGCGTCAGGGCGCGCAATGGACTGGACATCGTCGGGCCGGTGGACGAATACATGCGCGCGCAGATGGACGCCTGGCCGCAGTGGCCGGGCAGCGCGGCTGTGTTGATCGCCCAGGACGGTCAGGTGCTGGTACGCCGTGGTTACGGCCTGGCCGACCGCGAAACAAACGCGCCGGTCACGCCGGATACTGTGTTCCCCATCGCCTCGATGAGCAAACAGTTCACGGCTATGGCGATCATGCAACTTGCCGAGGCCGGCCGCCTCGACGTTCGCGCTCCGGTCGGCGTCTATGTGCCGGGTCTGCCTTACGGCGACCGGGTGACCATCCACCACCTGCTCACGCATAGCTCCGGCATCCCTAACGCGCTCACCGGCGTGCCCCTGACACTCGAATTTGAGCCGGGCAGCCGGGCCAGCTACAGCAATTCGGGATATTTCTTGCTTGGGCAGGTCATCGAAGCGGCGTCCGGGCAAAGCTACGCTGACTATATTCGCACGCGTATTTTCGAGCCGCTGGGCATGCGACGTAGCGGCTTTGGTCCCTCCAGCCTTGCCGGGCTGGAGAATGCCGTCACCGGCTATGTGCGCAGCGCCGATGGCCCCGTCACGGTCTCCTTCCCGCCCGGTGAGGTGCCCGGCGCGGCAGGCGGGTTGTACAGCACGATCAATGATCTTTATTTGTGGGATCGTGCCCTGAGTGCCAACACCCTGGCTCGCGCCGAGACAATGGCACAGATTTGGACGCCCTATCAGAATATGGGCGATAATCGCGTGGGCTATGGCTGGATGATGGGGCAGATCGGTGGTCACGAAGCCATTCTTCACGGCGGCACGATGCAAGGGTTTAGCGGTGAAATTGTGCGTCTGGCCGAGGTCGCCCCATTTCGCCCTCAAGTAACGGTTATTGTCCTCAGCAATGCTGCCTGGCTGCCAATCAATCGCATCGTCGAAGACCTGGTATCGATCGTCTACGGCGAATTTTACGATCTGCCCGTGCGGCACGAGAAGCCGATCATTGGCCTGTCCCCCGATGTGTTCGATGCGTATGTCGGTGTTTATGATCATCTCGAGCTCAATATGACCTTGACTGCCTACCGGGAGCAAGATCGCTTTTTTGTCCACGTAGACTCGTCGCAAGGCGAAATGACGATGGAACTGTATCCGTACTCGGAAACACAATTTTTCGCCGATTACGGCGACACCGAGGTCCGCTTTGCTGCCGACGAAGCATCGGGCGAGGTCAACCAGTTGATCGTCGCCGCCAATGGCGTTGATATGTCATCTGCGTGGCGGCGTGGCAGTCCAGGTGCACCGGAGCGGCAGGTTGATGTAGACTCACTGTCGGCACAAAAACTGGGCGCTATCTTGGCCCCAGCGGCAGAGCCGCAGCCGGGCGACTATCGTCGAGCCGCAATTTTTCCCGGCGCGTTCGAGTGTTTGTACCGTTCCTACGATTGGTTGTTGATTGCGCTGATCCTGCTGGGCATTGCCTTTGTCGGCAACGAGTTTAGCTGGGGCACAATACGCACGGTGTTGGCTCGTGGCGTGCCGCGCGCACGGTTGGTGCTTGCCAAGTGGATCGCCCTGCTGGCAGTGGCGACAATAGGTTTGCTGGCGATGTGGTTGCTGTGTGGCCTCTACGGCCTGTGGAGTCTGCACCGGTTGACCGGCTCGCTCGATCTGGGGTTCGTCTCCAGCATGACTTGGCTGGAACAGGGGACGGCGTTTGGGCGCGCCTGGCTGATGACGCTCTTGCTGACGGCCACAATCGTGGCGACCTACATCGGGGTGGGCAAAGCTGGGCCGGCCTTTGCCTTACTTTTTTTGCTCTTTTTCTTGAGCTTTCTGGCCTACATCCTGCTCTCGGTAGGCCTGGGCTTTCTTTTCGCCATTCCCGACTTTGATCCGGCCGCCTTTGGCAGCACTTTCTGGGCCAAACTACCGGTACTGATCCCGCACTATGACATTCGACAGGTGCTTTATTGGGGCAATCCAGGCAAGCTGGCTGAACTGGACACCTGGGTGCGCCTGATCGCCGATATCCTGGCGCTGCCGTCGAACCCCTGGATATCAGTGATGCTCCTGTTCATTTATGGATCGCTGCCTTTGCTCGGCGCGATCTCGACTTTCAAGCAAAGGGAGATGACCCCGTGAACGTGCGCACGACGAGGCATCCCGGTTTGGCCCGACACTGGCCTTTGCTGCGCGCCTTTCTGCGGTGCGAAAGATTAAAACTACATCGCTCGCGGGTGTTCAAGATCATGCTTGTAGCAACAGCGATTACGCCGGTGGTGACGCTTGCAGTGCTTGCCCAAATTGACGGGCAGGCGGTCGCCTTTCCGCGCGCACTGGAGCTGATCGGCGCATTTTTGCTCATCCTGACCACGATGAATGCACTGCTGCTCGTCACCACCATCCTGGGCGACGAGTTTGAGCAAAGGACGGCCCGTGTTGCCATCGAGCGGGGCATTCCTCGTTGGGTATTCATCGTGGGCAAAGAAATCACGCTGATCTATGCCGCGTTGATCTACGCGCTGATCGGGTGGGTATGCAGCGGCGGAGTCGCGCTGATCAGCCAGGCCATTCGCTTTGGCCCACAAGGCGGATTGTGGCTGTGGCTGCTGGTGTTGTGCACTTCGGGACTGGACGCTGCCGCCGTCGCTATTCTGGCAGCCGCAGCCTACACCGGTCTGGCGCTGATCGGGGGGATGATCGTGCACTCGCCGGCCTTTACTCTGTTCATTGGGTTGGGGTTGTTCCTGGTCGATTTGCTGATCACCGGCAACCTGGGTTTTGCTGTCAGCCTCGGCACTTACAAGATTGCCTCTGTCTTTAACAACGCAGTTTTTTTGTTGAACAGCCTCCAGTTTTCAATGGCTCCGCTCGCGCTGATCCAGCACAACGCGCCATTCTATGGCGATGCGAACATCCAGCCGTTGACAGCATTGGCCGTGCTGTTGGGTTATGCGCTCGGAGGCACGGCAATTGCTATTGGCCTCTTTTGGTGGCAGGACCTGGACGCGGCACGATGAAGATCAAGTTCGGACTCAAACACCTCTTGATCTTGCTGTTTCTGGTTCGGGCCGCTGCGCACGTCGCCCTCTTGCCTGCCTGGGCCGACGTGATGGCGCGACGGACAAACAACCGCGTTGGCGATTTGACGCCGGCGAGTGTGGGCCTGGACTATCGAGATGTTACACTGACCAGCGCCGACGGTACGACGCTGGTGGGCTGGTACATTCCCTCACAAAATGGGGCAGTGATCATCGTGCTGCACGGGCACAGCGCCCATCGCGGGGTAATGCTGGAACACGCGCGCATCCTGGCCCGGCACGGCTATGGGGTGCTGCTCTACGATCTGCGCGCCCATGGCGACAGCGGCGGCGATCAATTCACGTATGGCTGGGCCGACGTTCAGGATGTGGCAGCCACACTTGAATTTCTACGCGCTCAACCCAATGTCGATCCGGGGCGCATCGGGCTGTTTGGCTTTTCGCTCGGCGGGCAGATTGCCTTGCGCGCGACAGCACAGTTTCCAGATATCCAGGCAGTGATCGCCGACGGGCCGGGGCTGGTCGATCATCGTGACTTGCCCCCACCCCACACGTGGTTCGAGCGCTGGCAAGTCCTGCAAGAACGCCTCTGGTTCAAATGCCTGGAAAAGCGCATCGAGCAGCGCGCGCCGACTCCGATCGTCCAGCTCATTGGTGAGATCGCCCCACGCCCGCTGCTGCTTATCGCCACCGGCGCGGACGATGGTCCGGAATACCGACTTGCCCGGCACCTGTACGAGCAGGCAAACGAACCGAAAATGCTGTGGCGCATCGTCGATGCCAGCCACGGCGAGGGGCTGGAAAAGCACCCACAGGACTATGAACAGACGATGATCGATTTTTTCGATCACACTCTGGAAAAGACGAAGCACTGATCACACAATGCACGGCTACAAACGCACCAAGCCTATCCGCACAGTCACCATTATGCGCTGTCGAGCCATTGACTCAGCATCAACTGTATGTACTTCATTCGCTCCTGGATAAACTCTTGATCCTCCTGATGTCGTTCAGTCAGCATGGACTCGGCAGCTTTATATGCATCTGCCGCCTTGAGACTTTGGCCCGTCACTTCGTAAGCAATTCCCAATCCCTGCCAAGCGTACAGGTCGATGTACTGCAAGCCGCTTTTACTCGACATTTTGAGACTTTTCTGATATATCGTGATCGCACGACGGTAGTTTTTCAGGCGAACATTGAGATGTCCCCGAACAATCAGTGTGGCTACTTGTTCATGCTTGTAGGCCTTGCCGGCAAGACGAAACATTAGATGCGAGCTTGACATATAGTGCAAGGCCTGCGCGCTCTTGTCTTCACGGATCAAATCATCTGCCTTGATCGCCAATCGATTGGCAGCTACCCAGCATGTATCTTGAAAAAACTCAACTGCTTCGGTGCAAATAACATATCCAATGCCAACGAGCAAGAGCAGCAAAAAGCCCTTGACAAATATCTTGGATGCCATCCCCATTGGGCGTGTGGCTCGAAGAATTCGCAGCCGCGCCCAATCGCCGCTTGCTTTGCCAAGTGAGGTTGGTATGTCCTCGATATTTCGATCATTGAATGAGATGTGTTTCTTGTCGGTCAGAGGCCGCAGTTTCTTTTGATCCTCTTTCGAAACGAGACGAGTATGTTGGCACACAGAGCATCTGACGTAAAACCATGGTCGTTCCACCGGCCAGGACCACGAACCCAGGGTGCGATATTTTCGGTCCTGACCGTAAACATGGACTGTTTGACGCCCACATTCAGGACAGCCCAAGGGAAAAGAGACCAATGCAACAGGTTTATGCTGCGAAACCGATGAGGACATTATGAAACACTCCCAAGCCAAAGCACAAGATAAAACGAGCGATATGCACTTTTAATCTATTCACCGTAATTTGCAAGTTGTCGTTCCCGTGCAGGAACGTGGAATGGTCGCACCGCCAGTATGAGATAATCAGGCCTGCCATTCCTGCAAGCTCTTGACGCTGATCTCGCTCTCGCGCATAGCGCGGATCGCCTCCGCCGCCGCCGAGGCCGCCGACAGAGTGGTCGTGTAAGGCACGCCATGCGTCACCGCCGCGCGACGCAGTGCCGCCTCGTCGAAAAAGGAGGCCTTGCCCAGTGGCGTGTTGATGATCAGATCGACGTCACCGTTGACCACGTGATCGACGACGTTGGGCCGTCCCTCGTTGACCTTGAACACCGATTCGGCGGGCAGGCCGTGGCCGTCCAGGTAGGCTGCCGTGCCGCCAGTCGCCAGCAGCTTGAAGCCCAGGTCGTGCAGCTTGCGGGCGATGGGCAACAGTGTCGGCTTGTCATTGTCATTCACCGAGAGAAACACCGCCCCCTCCAGCGGCAGTTCGCCGCCCACGCCGCTCTGCGCCTTGGCAAACGCCCAGCCGAAATCGGCGGCGATGCCCATACTCTCACCGGTGCTCTTCATCTCCGGGCCGAGCAGCGTGTCGACGCCGGGGAATTTGTTAAAGGGCAGCGCCACCTCTTTGACAAAATAGCCCGGCACCAGCGGCTCCTCGGTCAGGCCGAGTTCGGGCAGCGTACGTCCAACCATAATTTTGGCCGCGATTTTAGCCAGCGGCACGCCGGTGGCTTTGCTGACAAAGGGTACCGTGCGCGAGGCGCGCGGGTTGACCTCCAGCACATAGACCACGCCGTCTTTCATCGCGTATTGGATGTTCATCAGCCCGCAGACCTTGAGCGCCCGCGCAAGCTGCATCGTATATCGGCGCATCGTTTCAATGTGCTCCGGCGCGACCATAAAAGTCGGCAGCACGCAGGCCGAGTCGCCGGAATGGACGCCGGCCAGCTCGATCTGCTCCATGATCCCGCCGATGACGACGTTGCCCTCCCGGTCGGCGACGGCGTCCACGTCCATTTCAAAGGCGTCGGCCAGAAAGCGGTCGATCAACACCGGCGCGTCCGGCGTGACTTGGACCGCCTCGCGGATGTAACGCTCCAGGTCGGCCTCCGAGTGGACGATGGCCATAGCCCGACCGCCGAGGACGTAGGAGGGGCGTACCAGCACCGGGTAGCCGATCCGCTCGGCCACCGCCCGCGCCTGGTCGAGCGAAAAGGCGGTGCCGTTCTCCGGCTGGGGGATGCCCAACTGTTCCAGCAGCGCGCCAAAGCGCCCGCGATCTTCGGCCAGGTCGATGCTGTCGGGCGAGGTGCCCCAGATTGGCACGCCGGCCGCTTCCAGCGCGCGGGCCAGCTTGAGCGGCGTCTGCCCGCCAAACTGGACAAAAACGCCGTCGGGTTTTTCCGTGTCTACGATATTGAGCACATCTTCCAGCGTCAGCGGTTCAAAGTAGAGCCGGTCGGAGGTGTCATAATCGGTGGAGACGGTCTCCGGGTTGCAGTTGACCATGATTGTCTCGATGCCGATCTCGCGCAGGGCAAAGGCGGCGTGGCAGCAGCAGTAATCGAACTCGATGCCCTGGCCGATGCGGTTGGGGCCGCCGCCGAGGATCATCACCTTGCGGCGGTCGATGGGGGCAGCTTCGCACGTCGTCTCATAAGTCGAGTAAAGGTACGACGTAAAGGATTCAAATTCGGCGGCGCAGGTATCCACCCGATTGTAGACGGCGCGGATGCCCAGCGCCTTGCGCTTTTCGCGTACTTGGAACTCGGGGCTTGGGTAGGACGGGTTTCCAAACCCGCCACCAGACTGCCCTGCAAGCAAGTGCGCCAACTGGACGTCGGAAAAACCGGCCCGCTTGGCCCGACGCAGCAGGTCGGGTGGCACGGTGTCAAGGGTAAAGGCGCGCAGCCGCCCTTCGAGATGCATCAAATCTTCGATCTGGGCCAGAAACCAGGGATCGATGCAGGTCAGTGCCGCGACCTGCTCGACCGACATGCCGGTTTGCAGCGCGTAACGGACGTAGAAAATGCGCTCTTGGTTGGGTGTGATCAGCTTTTCGCGCAGCCGCTCCGGCTCGATCTGCCCGTCGCGCCCGTCCGCGCCCAGCCC
>JAFGEY010000112.1 GCA_016931365.1 Anaerolineae bacterium | reverse complement strand
GTTTTCACCTACTATGAATTCAAGTGGCCGATGAGCGACCGCCTGACCGACGAGGCGTGGCGGGCGATGCTGGAGGCGGGTCAAGCGCCGGCGCAGCCGGCCTGGACGGAAAGCTACAGATAACAAGATGGTCGTCCGGCGGTGTTGGGCCTCTTTTCTGTTCCTCGCCCTCCTGGCGCTGCCGGGCGAAAGGGATATCGCGGCGCGGGAGAGGCCTTTGACCCTGATCCTGGCCGGCGATGTGATGCTGGGGCGGGGCGTCGCTCAGGCGCTGGACGGAGACTGGGAAGCCGCATTTGCCGATGTACGTCCCTGGCTGGGAGCGGCGCAAGCGTTGGCCTTTGCCAACCTGGAATCGCCGCTCACCACCTTGCCGCAGGTCAGGGAAGGGTACGACCTGCGCGCGCTGCCCCAGGCCGTCGCCGCGCTCCAGGCTGCCGGGTTTGACGCTGTCTCACTGGCTAACAACCACGCCCTGGACGCCGGTGAGGCCGGGCTGCGCGAGACGGCCCGCACGCTGCGCAAGGCGGGGATCATCCCCTGGCTGGAAGGCGCATCGACCCCGATGGAAGAGACGCAGCCGATCCTCGGTCTGGCCTTTGACGACAGCACTGTCCCGCTCGACCTCGCGGCGGCATCTGCTGACGTCGCCGAGGCTGCTACCCAAGGCCCGGTGGTCGTCGTCTCGATTCACTGGGGTGGTGAGTACCAGGCTGCGCCAAGTGTGCGCCAGCAGGCGGTCGCCCGCGCGCTGGCCGAGGCCGGGGCCACCCTCATCGCCGGGCACGGACCGCACGTCCCCCAGCGGATCGAATGGATCGACGACACGCTGGTCGCCTACAGCCTGGGCAATTTCTTGTTCGACCAGCGCCATCCACTCGACTGTCGCTGGGGTGTGATCCTGCGGGTGACGTTGCAAGACGCGCAGATCGTCGGGGTAGAAGCCATCCCGACGGTGACAAAAGATGAACGCGTACGGCGCGCCGACCAAGCGACAACGTCGGCGATCCTGGAGCGCCTGGGATTGGAAATGGACCAAGAGGTAGAATGAGAAAGCAGATTTTGACACACAGTGTGATCGTTGCTTTTATGCGCGCTCGTTGTCTCGCTTACCGCGCCGACACACACAAGCACCCCGAGTCCGACACCGACATACACCGCGACGCCTATCCCCACGCCTGCGCTGCCCGGCCTGGCCGTGCCCCGGAGACGGCTGGCTAATCCCAAGCGGCGAGCCAGGGTTTGGGCTGGACATTCCGGAGAAGTGGTTGGAGCCATTCATCGCGTAGGGCGGGTTGCAATACCTGACCTGGCCTACTCCCCGCCGGCCGGCGCTGGTTGTGGCGTGGCGACGCTCCGCACCTGCAAGGCTCGCGCAAAGGGGATCGACAGTAGAATCAATCCCGCCGCAGCCAAGAAAATGCCCTCGTAGCGGATCACTGGCAGCAGCGCGCCGGCCAGAAAGGGCATCCCTACCGAGCTGATGTGGTCAAAGGTCACGCCAGCCGAGAGCGTGGGAGCCAGTTCTTCCGTAGGCGCAGTGCGGTACACATAGGTCGACAGGGCCAGCCCGAGCGGCGCAATCAGGCTGATCAACATCCACAGCGCGAGCAGCACCCACAAGTTGTGAATCAGCCCGTAGCCGAGGCAGCACAGGGCCAAAATCGTATAGGCCACCGGCGTAGTAATTCGCTCGCCCAGCCGGTCAATCAGCGCGCCCAGGTACGGAGCGGCAACGAACCCCAGCACGCTGTTGATCAAGGTGAGCGTGCTCACCTGCCACACTTTGAGATCGAAATCTTGTACCAGCACCAGGATGACAAAACTGCTCAGCACCAGCTTGCGCGCGCCGGAGAAAAAGATCAGCACGTAATACAGCCAGTAGCGCCGCTTGACCAGGATGCGCGGTGGCCTGGCCTTCGTCGCGCCAACGTCTTTGGGCAAAAAAAGCAGCAAAATCGACGCCAGTATGATCACCAGGCCGCCGACCAGATAATAGTTGCCCAACGGCATCGACTCGAACAGCCTGGAGGTCAGCGAAATGACCCCCACCCCGACGATTGCCGCCAGCGAGCCGACGGCGGCAAGCACACCCAGCACCCGCCCGGCGGTTTCCTTGCGGCTCAACGACATGCCGATCGCGCTGTTCAATGGCGTCCACATATGAAAGCCGAGACTGTCGACAATCACTGTGCCCAACAGCGCTGAATACGAGCCGACAAATGCATACAACATATAACCGGCACCCATCACAAACACTGACAATGCGCCTTGTCGTGAGAGGGGCAGGTGCATCGTCAGCGCGGCGATGAAAATCAAAGCCAGGCCGGGCAGCTCGCGGATGCCTTCCAGCCATAACACCTGGCCGCTGTCGAGGTGCAGCGTGTCGATGAAAAAGTTCATCCGCGCGCTGTTCAGCAAGCCCTGGCCGAAACGGGTCAAAAACACAGCCACAGCAAACAGAATAAGATTATTTGTCCAGAACGTAAGATCGAACTTGCGTCGAATGGCTTGTATCATAGCGCCTCCAGGAAATTCTGAGAGAGCATATACCAGAAAAGAGCTTGTGTCAAACCCCGTTTGTTCGTTCCCGGGATCAAGGCTATAGCGGTGTTGTACAACCGCCCACGTCGAAAATCAACTGGTCGCGGTGACGGCAAATGGGCAGACGACCACCTTTACTTACCTCTCGATTCGAACTCAGAGTTCTCGAACTCGCAGATTTCGCGCTCAGGGCAGATCAAGATTCCCTCTCCCTGGTCACGGATGTTGTGGGTGAATGGGTCGGCCGCGCGTGGTGTGACCCGGCTGGCGCTTGGGCGAGATCGTCTCCCACACCCTGCCGCTGACCCTCACCGACCGGCTCTGGACAGGCGCGCAGTCGGTTACGACCGCTATGACACATCGTGACAACTCGACCTGCTCAATGGCCTATACGCGTTGCTCCATCTGTATCTCAACTTTTTCTTGCCGGTGAAGCTCAAGGAAAAGGTCCGCGCGGGAAGCAAGGCCGAACTGCGTGAGCTCCAAGACCAACTGCTTGTGTCTGTGACCAAGACACAGCCGTCTCCTGACGGCCTAATCCGTGCTGCGCTTCGGTAACGCATTTTTATGAGTCAACGTTGCCTCGCCGGTAACCTTTTCTGGTGAGGCAAGACGCGGCAGGCCTGTCATTGACAGACCGGGCAGGTTGCGGCTGTTTGAGCCGAAAATGCCTGTGCAAACGCGGCGCAGACCTGTGCGGCCCGTTCATCCAGACCCTCCGTTCGGAGCATTTGTCCCCAGGCGCAATAAGCGTCGCCGGCGCGCGCCCTGGCTTCGGCCCACAGGCGGGCGTTGGTCGTGTCGTATGTGGCGCGAAGGTATATCGCCACTGCCCCGGCGTAATCCCCTTGCTCCTCAAGCACCTTACCCCAAATCAGGTAGCGATCGGCGAGGTTGCGTTGGGCCGGACGGTCATCCCAACCTTGAATCATCAAGTGGTACAGGTCGATTGCGCGTTCATAGTGCCCTTGTTCCCATAATGCCTCGGCCTCGGCATTCAGGGCCGCGATCAAACGAGGTTCAGCGCGCTCGCGCAGGGCGATGGCCGGCGCGCCGGTCAGCAGCGCTTTGTCGATCTGCGCGGCGACCCGAAAATCCCGCTCGTCAAAGGCGCGTTGCGCGTTCAGGTCGCGCTGGCATTCGATCAGACCCCGATGCGCGCGCTCAACAAAAGGATCGACCGCGAACGGGTAAAGCGCGGCGATCGACTGATAGGCGTGCGCCGCTTGGGATGCATCTCCGGCGCGGTGAAAAGCGACGGCTCGCACGTACCAGGTTCGTCCCAACGACACATATCCATACCAAGCGATGACAATCAATGCAAGGATAACGGTCAATGCGGTCATCGATGCCCCCGGCCGGTGACTGTCCCCGGTTTTGACCTTCAGGCCGATCAGGATGAGGATCAGCCCGCCCAGGACGCACAGCCCTGCCAGCAATGTGGTTTGTTTATAGACGGATTGAGTCAGCCCGGTCAGTGCGTGCAGGGGCAGTTCGGTCAGCGGCGGATCGAGCGACCAGCTGGTTTGAGCCAGCAGGGCGGGGGGAAATGCCGTCGCCAGCCAGCTCCAGTCCCAGGCCCGCGCTCCGGCGACGAGCAGGGCCATTCCCGCCCAGCACATCCCGGCATAGGCAGATTTGCCTTCGCCAAACACCCACGCGCCGATCCAGACCAGCGCGCAGGCGAGGCCCGCCCAGCGCAGGAAGCGGTCGAACTGCCTTAGCCCGCCGCGAATCTGCTCAAGCGAGGTGAGCATCGTCTGGAAGGTGCGCGGCGACAGCGTGACCGCGGTGGACAGATCGACGTCCGGCGGAATCATCGCGAACAGATCGTCGATGGCGGCGAGAGCATCCGGCTTGGTGGTTGCCGTGTAAGCGACGACGCTCATCTCTGTCGGGCGGCACTGGGTCGATGCGGCTATGCCGGGCGGGCAAATGGGCAGGGCGGAGATCGTTTTGTCCAGGGCAATCGATAGGGCCAGTTTGGCGTGCTGAATCACATCGCCCACAGGAACTGAGATGGCCGGCACGCGCGCTGCGCCATCCGCTTGCAGCCAGTCCAGCGTGGCTTCGACGGCTTGCAGGGCCACGGCTTCGGTCCACGGGCGGGGCAGCAGCGCGACCAGGGCTTCGCGCCGGGTTTGTTCGTCTAGGCTGCGGACGGCATTGCGGATCGGGGCGGGCTGCTGACGCAGCGCGCCGGGCAGTTCCTCGCCAACCAGGTCGATTATCTCTTCGTATAGCCCCCATTCGGCGAGTCCCCGCGCCCAAAATCGCGTATCGGCAAGGGTTTGGCGCGCGCCATAGGCATAGAGCGTGAGGGGCAAAAGCAGGATCAGGATCAGCGCACAGAGCAGCGCCGCCCAACTGTGCCAGGCTGGGACGGCCCTTTCGACCACAGGTTGGGCGGCGGCAAACCATTCCGGCCGCCGGCGGCGCAGGATCGACCGGTAAATGCCTTCGGCGACCAGCAAGAGCAGGCAGGCCAGAGCCAACGTTGCCGGGAGTGGAGCGACGAGCAGCCAGGCGACCAGCAGCGCGAGAGGTGTGCCGACCAGGCGCGGTACGAGGCGAACCCACAGCGTGCGGCGAGAATTCTCTCGTGTGACAGTCAGCACGGCATCGATCAATTCCCAGGTATACCAGCCGATGAGCAAGCCACCGACCAGCGACCGCAGCGCCCACGCTGAGACGGCACCCGCGCCGCAGGTCAGGATCAAAGCAATCATAGGCCAGCGTAATTTTTTCATTTGACCTCACCTAGAGTTGGTTGAGGCAGTCCGGCCTGGCTCGACTCACGACGCGGCTCGCGAACGGCCCAGTGCAAGATTGACACGCCGGCGATGCCGACCCCAAAGGTCAGAGCGAACAGGGCGCGATAACCGATCAGTTCGGCCAGTCCGCCGCCGATCAGCGGCGCAAGACCACCGATCAGGCCGGCGACCGTGTTATTGAGGCCGATGTAGGTGGGACGAATCTCCGGCGGGCTGAATTCCAGGGCGATCATCGTGCCCGAGATCATGAATGCGGCGTTTGCCGCGCCGAGCAGCGCAAAGACCCCGTAGAACCAGCCTGGCTGCGGGGCCACGGCGGCCAACCCGACAGCGGCGCAACCGCCCAGGTAGCCGATTTGCAGGACCAGCTTGTGGCCTTTGCGGTCGGCGAGGGGGCCGAATAGCAGGTTGCACGCAGCCTGGCCGATCAACGTACTGGCGGTAAACATCCCGACCTGGCCGTCGGAGAGGTCCCAACGCTGCGCGGCATAGACGGCCAGAAACCCGGTCGCCATCCCGCCCAGAGTCAGGATGATCCGGCTGATCAAAAAGGCGCGAAAGTTGGGATCAGCGCGCAGCACGGTGGGTAGTTGCTTCAAGTATTCAGCCTGCGAGATCGTCTTGACTTGACTCTCCTGGGCCGGCTCGCGGGTCAAGGCAAGAAATCCCCACGAGATGAGGATCAGTATGCCGGCTGAGGCAAATGAGAGCACATAGCCGGTTGGAAAAGCAAAGTGATCGAGCATCCACGCGGCGGCGGTGGCGCCCAGCACGCCGGTGGCCGTGCCGCCAAAATTGGTCACTCCCATGAAAAAACCGCGCCGCTCGAGGGGGATGATCTTGCCGATCATATCTTGCCAGGCCACCGCGAGCAACCCTGCGCCGCCGGCATGCCAGGCATAAAGCAGCAGAAAGACGATCAGTGCAGCCAGCGGCGCGCGGGTGGCGAGCAGCCAGACGGCAGGAATCATCAGGAGCACCGGCAGGCGCTCCAGAAACAGTCCCCAGTTGACGGGGACTATTTTCTTGCGCGGCAGACGCTGCACCCAGTTGGCGGTGAACAACTGTGGGGCCAACCAGCCCATGCTGGCGATGGTCGACAGGAGGCCGAGAGCCAGTTTGCTGTCGGTGAGGCGGCTGATGTACAGGGGCAGGATGGTGTTGGCGGC
>JAFGEY010000013.1 GCA_016931365.1 Anaerolineae bacterium | reverse complement strand
GAGGGCTTGGCGGGATAGGATGGCCGGTAATGACGGCGTCGACGATCACGCCATCTGGGTCGATAGCGCCGGTGAGATTATCCCCATCGAGACCGGTAGGGCAAATGGGGATGATGCGTTGGTTCTCGTGGGTTGTGTAGATGGAGACCGCGGATAGGCTGGCGACGAACAGGAGCGCCGCTACACTCAAAATGGTGAAGAGGACGCGGGCGTTATATCGTAAGTATTTTCCTAAGTTGAACATCGTCTTTACCTCGCCGTGGCTATTGACCGAATGTTTTCAGGATGCTGAGCATATACGGCGGCAAAACATCGGCATCGCTGCTTGTTTTTTGGGCTTCCGACGGCGGGTGGAAGCCCATTGCCTCGAAAAGTTTGATCGCCAGGATCTGTTTGTCGACCTTGTCCTCGGCCTCTTGCAGGATTTGAGCCAGACGGGTGAGCATCTCCAGGCGCACTTCGCCTAGTACCTCTTGCTCACGCAACGCGATGCGCGCTTTAGCCTCGGCGATGGCGATTTCGATGTCGCGGTCGCGCTCGGCGCTCCAATTCCTGAGACGCTGTTCGACGACTTCTTTGGGAACTTTGATATCACTGATGCCACCGCCAACCACTTCGATCCCCAGGGGTTGCATTTCTTTCTTGAGACGGTCGATAAAGGTTTTGGCGATTTCGATACGTGGATTTCTGTCACGCGAGGCCATCAGCGCATCTTCCCAGGCGATCTTCGGCTGGATGAACTCGCCATCTCGCGTGGGTGGCACGCTGCAACTCGCGTAACGCCAGGCATTTTGCGCCTCGGTGGGCAGTTCGTCGAAGGCGGTGAGTGCGATGATGTTGCACTGTTTTTGGGGTGCTTCGGCAGCCGGCGGGCGTATCACCGCTAAGGTTTGCTCGTTTACGGCATCTGCGGGAATCCCCACCAGGAAACACAGCTCCAGTTTCGTTGCCCCGATGATGACGATTTGCGCGGCAGGAACGTCGAATTGGGCGGCGAGGGTTGCCTTGAGCGCGTCGAAGTGAACGCGGCTGTCTTCTTCTGCCGTCACCGCGACTTCCACCTTGGCCGGTGGAGTGTAGGTGCTCGACCGTGGAAAGAGTTGTGCGATGTAGGTGCTCGGCCAGCGCTGTTGGACCTGGCGCGCCAGATGATTGAGCGCGCCTTTTTTCTTCGCCGTGGCTTCGACCAGCGCGCGGGCCAGTTCGCTTTCGGTCTCGCTGGCGAGGACGCTGAAATCGGCGCTGAGATCAAATGCCAGGGACTTGAGGTCGTCTGCGTCGCGATGGCGGGCCATGAACTGCTGCAATTTGGCTTCCAAGGGCAAATTGACGCCATACAATAGCTCGGCCTCGCCGGCGTCGAAAGGTTGTTCTTTCTGGGGGATGCCGTACCTGGATTTATCGGGATCGGGGATCATCATGTGCAATTCGTTGCACGTGTAGTGGGCGACGACGTCCTTGAGAATTGGCGGCCCCATGGTGAGGACCAGTTCGGGCCAGGGCCGGCGCTTGACCTCTTCCGTGACCAGTTGGCTCTCCGGATCGCGTTCGAACTTGTGCTCCATCACGGCATGATTATACACCGCCTTGATGACGGCTTTTTCGTCGAAGGGATACGATTTCCCTAGTTCGGGCTTGCGTCCATTGGCCCACACACGATTTGGGATGAAAGTGTAGATATTCACGTTGATGCCATCTTTGGTTTCCGCATTGACGGTCGTAGCTCGCAGTTGTGGGCGCAGATCGACGTCGGTGTACAATTGCTCGAACTTTTTGGTAAAGCTGAGTCCAGGCGGGCACACTCTGAACTCCAGACCATCGCTGATCACAGCGAGGTGATCGCAATTGCTCAGGACGATCCCCGGCCCGGCAAAGAACTGGTTGTAGGGGTTGCCGGGGACGTGCGGATCGGGGATGTCTTTGTCCATTGTCTCTCGGGTTTTCCAATCGTCGATGACGTAGAAAGGGTAGTTCGTCCCCATGGCCAATGTGAGTACGCTGCGCAACGTCAGTACGCGCGGATCCTTTTCACCGGAGGCGAACAGTTTGCGCCACACCGGCGGTTCTACTGTGTCGCCAAACGGCAGCAGATTATGCAGCGTGGGGATGTTGGCATAGCCCTCAATCGGCAGTGAGAGGATGGCAAAGTAGTAGAGCAGTCCCCAAAAGACGAACTGCGCCGGCAGGGTGATCAACAGCAGCCCGGCCCGCCCGGCGACCTGATAGCCGATCCAGCAGGTGAGGACGAAGACAAACCAGAGGAGGGTGAGGAACGCGACGCCCTTGCCCCGCAGGATCGCGCTGGAAAGCATCCAGATGCCACCTGTGCCCACCAGCGCGACGGCGATGATCAAGCCCCAGGTCGTGTTGGGGTTCCCGTAGAAGTAGTACGGCACACCGTTCACCACCAGGCAGACCATCGCAGCGATGGTAAAAGCATAAGCCAGGATGCCCGCGCCCATGCCTTTGTCGAAAAAATAGCCCAACGCACTCGCCAGCGCCGTCGTCCACATTGCAATTTCCAGGATCAAGTAGGTGGTGGCGAGATAGATGGTGACGTTGTCGGCGAATTTCGTCAAACGCAGGTCAAGGCTATCGAAGGGAAATTGGGCGGAATCGAAAATCAGAGCGAGTATGAGGAGGAAGATATTGCACACCAGCGTGGTTGCTCCTAGCGTGAATGCGGCGTTATGGGACTTCCACAAAAGATAGCCGAGGATGACAGCGAGGATACAGGCCAATCCGGCTTCGATCAGTAACGTTAATCCGGCTTGCGTAATGAATGTTGACATAGCCGCCTTCTCCTTCTTGCCAGGATGGATGTGAATTTGAGGCTCCTTCACTCATTATAGTGAAGTTTGGCGTTCTATGCAAACATACGTTGGCAAAGACTACAAAAGTCT
>JAFGEY010000111.1 GCA_016931365.1 Anaerolineae bacterium | reverse complement strand
GTTTCTCCTTGAATGATGTATACCGTTTGGGCTGCATTGTGGCCGATCACCTGTGTCTGGTCGTTCACGCGCACGGTGATTGGCCCATCAAAAGGGGCCACCTGTTCGACGATCACCTGCGCGTCGGGCAGCAGGCCGAGCGATTCCATATAGCGCAGCAGTTCGGGTTCTTCGCGGGCAATGTAAGCCACCTGACCGCGCTGCTGCGGCTGTAGCTTGGTCAGCGGCACGGCCTCAGGCGGGGATACCGGCTGGCAGCCGGGCGGCGGCAGCGGCTTGCCGTGCGGGCAGCGCTCCGGGTGATCGAGCAGTTCGGCCAGCTTTTCGGTCACATCGTCGGACGCAGCGTGCTCCAGGCGGCACGCCTCCTCGTGAACCACATCCCAGGGCAGGCCAAGCATGTCGGTGAGAAAGCGCTCCCACAGCCGGTGGCGGCGCAGCACGGCCAGCGCCTCGCACGCTCCTTTTTCCGACAGTTGCACCCCTTTGTACGGCGCATAGCGCACCAATCCCTGCTCTTCCAGCCGCCGTACCATCTCGTTGACCGATGGCGCGGTCAGGTCGAGTTGTTCGGCCAGGTCGGACAGGGGCACCGGTTCCAGGTGCCCGCCGAGACGGTAAATCGCTTCCAGATATTCTTGGGCCTGTGCGGTGATCATAGTTATTCTAATTTAAGTATATCCAGAAAAAAAGATTATGGGTATCCTTTTAGATGATTATACAGCAACCTGAGGAAAATGTCAAGTCGAGGAAATAGGTCGAAGCCGTTTTTTAGCACAGAGGCAATTGACGCCCCGATATCGCGTTCCAGGCCAGTCGTATGTGGTGTGCGGCGTGGATGCTGATGGAGGGCGGCATTTCGCGCAGGATGATGTGCAGCGGATGCCCGGCGCAGCGATACCAGAGCCAGGAGACCGGCCCGCCGACGCCATAGCGCACGCGCAGCCACCATTCCGGCGGACAGAACGTATCGCGCAACGTGCCTGCCAGTCCCTTGTCCTTTTGCGCGGCCAGCGAAAAGCGCGGCCAGCCGGCGAACGTCTGTCCGACGTCGGCAGGGACGCGGCGCACGTCCATCGCCAGCCGCTCCAGGACGCGCTCCGACCAGGGGGTGAGGTGATGCAGCATGGGCAGAGCGTTGAAGGCGCGCCGGTCGCGGCGCTGCACGGCGTCCCAATCGATCGCGTCGATCCACGCCTCGACCAGACTGACCAGATCGGCGATCCAGATCAGGCGAAACGGCTCATAGGTCAGCGGCGTCTGGAAAGCGTGGGCGTAGACGTGCCACAGCATATCCTCTTTGCCCAATGTATACGCGGTGACGCCGCCCAGATCAAACGGCTGCGCGGCAGCAGCCAGATCGTCATAGGTGGTGACGCCGAGGCGGGCCTCGGGGGCAAAGAGTTTATAGTGGACTTCGATCGTCACCTGCTGCCCATCGACCCATTTTTTGACTGCCGGCAGGTGCGGGTGGTCGGGCGGCAAGCTGTAGGCCGGCGGCTCAAAGCCCATATCCAGCAAGATGTCCCGTGCGCGCGGCGCGTCCGGGGCTAACAGATCGATATCGCGCATAGCGCGCAGGCCGGGGCCGGGATAGACCAGGTGGGCCAGCGCCGCGCCCTTGAGTATCAGAACGGGTATGCCGGCGGCATGTAGCGCGGCCAGCGCCTCGGACAGAACAGCCGCCCGCACGCGGTTGGCGTGGGCGTGCTGCAGGGCGCGGGCCTGCAACTGCTGCCTGACCTGGGGATCGAGGTCGATCCCGGCGGCTTGCAGGTGGGCCAGGAGCAGCGGCGACAGGCCGTGCTGTTCGGCCAGGGCCAGGAGATTGTCCCAGCCGCCATCGTCGGCGCGTATGGAAACGCGCCCTACGGATGGTGGCGCATATTGGCGGAGGCGTTCATACACTTGCAGATGCCCGCACGCCCGCGCGCAAAGGGCCAAAAGCGTGAATGGGTCTGTGGATTGAGTCATAGGTCAACGGCCAATCAGACCTGTCAGGTTTGTAAAACCTGACGGGTCTCTAGCTCGCGCAGCAGCGCAGGGATGATGCGTTTGGCCTCGCCGCGCTTGCCCTGGATGGTTTTGGCACTCATGACGACTTGCTTGAGGATGAGCATCGAGTGCGCCGGGTCGCGCCGGGCGGCGACGGTGTTGTCCATCAGGGCCAGCACCGCCTGGGCAGGAGAGAGGGTTTGCGGTCGCCAGCGGGCGCGCGGTTGGTAGTGGGCGACGACGACCAGTCCCACCGGCAGCGGGTCGTCGCCGGCTTGCCCGCCCAGCGCCTCGACCGGGGTTTTGGTGCCGGGCCGCCCGATCTGCTCGCGGATCGAGAGCGGGACGGGATAAGGGTGAACTCGTCCCTGCTTGTCGAGCACGGCGAATTCGTCGGAATAGTAGGTCGCCCCGGCGCGGATCAGTGCCTTGACCAGGGTGGTTTTGCCGGTCATGCTGCGGCCGGGGATGAGAATGGCCTTCCAGCCTGCTGGACCGTGCCAGCCGACGACGCCGGCGTGGATAAAGAGGCAGTCCTGGGCGCGAAAGGCGGTGAGCAGTTGGGCGTGGTTGGCAAAGGCAAGCAGGAGTTGATCCAGGGCAACGGTGCGCGCCAGCAACCGGGTGTCGCAGTAAAATTGGTATTCTGCGCCCTTGTCCTGGTCAGAGAATGTGCGCAGCGAGTAGAGGATGTCCACCTCGCCGGGCGGGGCGGGCTGCCAGCCCAAGGGAAGATGCAGTGTGGCCTGATCGAATATGGCCGGGTCTTGAACTTGCAAGCCAAAGCGCAGGCCGTAGGCAGTGAAACATCGTTCACTCAACATTCCAACAGGTCCTCGTCATCCAGATGGAGCTGAATGGCCTCGCGAAGATCGCGCACGGTCTCGTCCAATGTCTGGCCCTGCGTCACCACCGCCAGGTTGAGACACTCGGCCACATATCCCGATTCGTCGCCCGGATAAATCATGGCCTGGATCGTATATCTCGGCGCCATATTGGCCTCCTTTCATTCCCTCGCTTCCGTATGGGGGCACAAAACCGGTTGGGTCGAGGCACGAGACCCAACCGGCTGGCCTTGGGTAAACTGCTGTCGCAGCAGATCGAGTTGTTCGATGATGGCCAGATTGAGAATGGGTGAGGTATTGCTAACGACGGGCATAAGCGAGATCGTCCTCCAGATCGCTGCTGTCATAATGGCGAGGAATATTCCGCTATTATACCCCGATTCGCGGCAAACAAAAAACCAGGTTGGGGCGAGAGTTTGCCTCAACCTGGTTTCTCTCATTGGCGGGTTGGAAACCCGCCCTACAAGGAGTCTCGTGCTTGTGCAGAGCGTGGGCACGAGAAAATGAGGCTAAAGATGTATCCAGTCCTCTAGCCGCAAACCGGGGAGCCGAGAAAAGTGATCGAGGTTGTGGGTGATCAGTGTCAGCCGATAATGATGCGCAGTTGCAGCAATCAACAGATCCAAGTCATCGATAAGCAGACCCTGCTTGCGAAGCAGCGATTTGAATTCGCCAAACAGGCGTGCAATTTCTTGATTCAGACCAAGCACACTGATGCCGCTGGCGAAATCGTCCACAACCTGATGATTGGCCTCGGGCCTGGCAGAGCAAGCCGCGCCATAGCAGAGTTCGGCCAACGTGATCACCGAAATGGCAATGGTTTCGGGATCAACGGCGACCAAGCGACTGCGTAGAGACTCGCTGCCACGCAGTGCAAAAACACACGTGTCGGTATCCAGTAGATAGGTCATAGCGCGGGTGGCTCGGCTGTTGAACGCCTGGCTTTTAGAATGTCTTGCAGGGTTGCTTCTACCGGTCGATCGTCTTGCCAGGCTCCCAGGGATCGCCAAAACCGTGAAGGCTTTTCCGGACGCGCGTCTTTATCGCTGATCGGCTCAATAAAGGTCACCAACACCCGATACCGCCCTTGAATGGGCGAGGGCTCTAGCAACTTGATCTCTTGGCCGTCATATACAGCAGGTACAGATGGTAAAGGCATCTTGCAATCCTTTCACTCGTTTACGCTGCTCAGCCTCCCCTTACAAAGGTTCGACACCTGGCGGTGATTGAGCCTGGTTGTGTTGAGCCAGGTCGCTTGATCAGTGAATTGGTCTCAAACCTTCGCAAAGGTGAGCAGTTACCACTCGCTTACGCGACTGCCCTTATTATACCCCCATTCGAGGCAAAAAAGAAACCAGGTTGGGGCAAGCGTTCGCCTCAACCTGGTTTCTCTGCTCGACGGGTTGGAAACCCGCTCTACAACTATCTATTACCCACATCTTTTGCCCAAACAAAAATATCTGGTAAACTATCTTCCCATCTTATGAAGACAGGAAGAGCGTGAAATGT
>JAFGEY010000110.1 GCA_016931365.1 Anaerolineae bacterium | reverse complement strand
GCCGTGATGTGCACCGTGTAGCCGCCCGGCTGGAGGCTCACCGTCTGATAAAATCCGTCGCCCTGGTCGAGTAGCACCGTCTCGGTCAGCCATTCCGGCGATCCGATGTCTACCCACATCGATCCGCCCGATTCCAGATCGGGATCGTCGTTGATACAGCCGGCCGCCCCCGGCGTGGGCGTGGGCGTCGGTTCCTCACCCTGCACCCCGGCCACGTCCACCCACTCGATCCAGCCGCAGCCCGAGCCGGACGTTTGCATGTAAAAACTATACGCCCCGCCGATCGAGGCGCTGAAATCGTGCTCATATTCGATAGTCGTATTGCCCGTCGTAGCGAACACCCACGAGTCGACCAGTGAGCCACCGCTATACAGATAAAACGTCACATTGGAGGGGCATACATAGCCATTTGCGGCCACCGTGACATGCACCGTGCTCAGCGCAGCGGTAAAAACCTCGTTGGAGCTCACCGTCTTGGCCACATCCAACCCGGCATACGTAGGATCAGCGATGGGATAGCATGTGTCCCAGTTTAGATCGTCCTCCGTGCAGTGACCGTCATAGTGCTTGGTGGTCTGCGAGGAAACCACCACGGCCAGCACGCACAGCAGCACGGCCACCAGCGCCAGCACGAGCAAAACCCGCCATTTTTTCATAGCTCACCCCTTGAAAAACACGCTAAACGGGCGTACACTGAGTAAAGGCGATCCCCCGCCTGCCCTATCATTGCCGGACGAGGGATCGCGCATATATAATAGCCTCCCGTTGCGTCATTCACCACAGACAGGAGGTTATTAACAATGAAACTGAAACACCTGATCGACGAGTTTTTACTCACCATCCAGGCCCACGGCAATGTAAACAGCCCCGGCACGGTCGAATTTAACCGGCGGCGGATCGTGTTCTTTGCCGACTTTGTGCGAGACGAACAGATCGCCGACCCGCTGACCCCGCACGCCTTCCGACTGTATGCAGCCCACATCAAGACCCGCCCCCGCAACGATGGCCGGGACGGCCCGCTGAGCGCGTACTATGTTCATGGCTGCCTGCAAACGCTAAAACGCTTTGGCCAATGGCTGCACGACGACGGCCACACCACCGGCCGCAACCTGGCCGACGTGATCTCACTGCCCCGCCTGCCCCACTATCGACCCAACAAAGCGATAAACAAAACCGATCTCGCCCGGATGATCGCCGCCTGCACTGGGCGCGATCGCGCGCTGCTGCTGCTGCTGCGTGACACTGGCTGCCGGTCGTGTGAGCTGCTATCCATGCGCTGGGGCGACGTCGATCTGAACGCGCGCCACGTGTGGGTGACAGGGAAACGGCAAAAAAGCCGTTGGGTGTTTTTTGTCGAGGAAACCGCCGAGGCGATCCGCGCCTACCGAGACCATGTGCCGCACGAAGCGGGCGATCCGGTGTGGTGGGGCCGCATTGGGCGCAGCGATCAAGCGCCGCTGCGCTACCGGGGACTATATGGAATTTTGCGCCGCCTGGCCGGGCGGCTGGATATCGAAGGGAACTGGAACCCGCACGCCTGGCGGCATGCGTTTGGCAAACGGATGAACCGGAAAGGGATGTCGACGCTAAACCTGCAAGCCCTGATGGGGCATGAGTCGCCGGAAACGACGCTGATCTATGCCGAGCCTGATCCGGAGGATTTAAGGGAGATTTACGACGAGTACACTTGATGTTTCCCAGGAAACAAAAACGTGCGACACACTTTTTCCTAAACCATGTGTCGCGCGTTCGAGTCGCGCCAGGGGTATGGCAACAAAAAAAGCCAGAAGGCCCTGCCGTTGAGCAGGGTTTTCTGGCTTTAATTTTGTTGGAACTGTCAGCGATTTACCACTCGCGACGGCCGCCACGGTCGCCGCCACGGCCACCGCTGCGCCCGCCACGGTCGCCGCCGCCGCCACGGCTACCGCCGTAACCACCGCGACCGCCGCCGCCACCGCCTCCAAAGCCGCCACCACCGCGAGATTCGCGCGGTTTGGCTTCGTTCACCTTGAGCGCCCGGCCATCGACTTCCTGACCGTTCAAGCCTTCGACGGCTGCATTGGCAGCTGCATCGTCGGCCATCTCGACAAAGGCAAAGCCGCGCGGACGACCTGTTTCACGGTCGGTGATCACGCTCACCGAAACAACCTGACCGTATTCCTCAAACAGGTTTTGCAGCGAAGCGGAGGTTGTGTCGTAACTCAAGTTACCTACGTAAATGTTCTTTCCCATTTTAATCCTTTTCCCTACACGGGCACAACGTTGACAGCTTGGAGGCCTTTGGGGCCCTGCTCAACCGAAAACTCGACTTGCTGACCTTCATCCAGGTTTTTGAATCCCTCAGACTGAATGGCGGAATAATGCACAAACACATCATTTGCGCCATCGCGGGTGATGAACCCATAACCCTTGGATGCGTTGAACCATTTGACGGTTCCAACTTCACGTTCACTCATTGCTTTTCTTTCTTCCTTTACTTCTATTGAATGGTTTTTGCGAAACAAGCATCCAGTCCTGTAAAAAAACCACCCGGACTTGAGTCCAGGTGGTTGCTTTAGACAAAAACTTGGAAACTCGCTTCAATCTACAAGTAACATTGTAACAGATTTATTTGTATTTGTCAAATCGAATGTGAGCCATTTGCCACTTTTTTTGCGCGCCGGCAACACGGGCTAGATCACGTCCATACGCTCCACAACAATGGTGCAGTGCGTAACCAGGGCCGCGAGCGCGCCGATGGCTGCCAACTGTGGCGCAAGCAGGGCGCCGACCACGCCCAGCGTCAACGGGATGTCAACCAGAATGCGTCCATCCTCGTTTTTGATCATCACCCGGCGGATATTGCCCTCGCGCAGCACCTCTTTGATCTTGGCGACGAGCATCTCGCCGCTCACTTGAAATTCTTGGGTCCGAAATTTTTGTTCGCTCATTTTCCCTCCTGAGACATCTCATTGGGTTTGCACAACGGGTAAAAGTCTAGCACAATTACTCAAGAACGTCAAAACGAGCGGTTGCGGCAAATTCGACCGGACAGGCGGGCTATGGTAGAATGATGTGCAGTACCATCGAGTGGAATAAAGCTCGTTTGCGGGATCGAGCAATCCGCAGGGAGAGGCGAACATGGATACCCAACAAATGCCCATACAAACCCAGGTATTTGTCAGCGGTCAAGGCGGCTATCACACATACCGCATCCCGGCATTGGCTGTGGCTGCGCAAGGGACCCTGCTGGCATTCTGCGAAGGACGCCGGAACGATCGTGCGGATTGGGGTGACATCGACATCCTGCTCAAACGATCCACGGACGGCGGGGAGACCTGGAGCGAGTCGCAGGTAGTCTGGGCAGATACGGGCAACACCTGCGGAAACCCCTGCCCGGTCGTGGATCGCAGCACCGGTTGCGTCTGGCTGCTGATGACCTGGAATCGGGGCGACGATCGCGAGCGCCGGATCATTGACGGGGAAAGCCTGGACACGCGCCGCGTCTTTGTCACCCATTCCGACGACAATGGGTTCACCTGGGCCAAACCGCTCGAGATCACCGATGCAGTCAAGCGCCCCGATTGGACCTGGTACGCCACCGGGCCGGGCGCGGGCATCCAGATCGAGCACGGCGCGTATAGCGGCAGGCTCGTCATCCCTTGCGATCACATCGAGGCAGTCACCAAGCACTATTATTCGCACATCATCTACAGCGACGATCGCGGTCAGACGTGGCAGTTGGGCGGGCGAACACCTCAACACGACGTCAACGAATGCCAGGTGGTCGAACTGACCGGTGGGCGATTGATGCTCAACATGCGCAACTATGAACGCTCGCAGCAAACACGCAAGGTCAGCATCAGCCGGGATGGAGGGCTGACCTGGAGCGACATTTATCCAGACCCGGCCCTGATCGAGCCAATCTGCCAGGCCAGCATCTGTCGCTATGCCTGGCCCGACGGAGACCGTCCGGGCTTGATCCTCTTTTCTAACCCTGCGCACGAACGCGAGCGGGTCAATATGACTGTCCGCTTTAGCGACGACGAGGGACGAACCTGGGCCAAGAGCCGGGGCTTACACGCCGGCCCCGGCGGCTATTCCTGCCTGGCGGCGCTCCCCGGCAAGATCGCCTGTCTGTACGAGGCCGGCAAGGAACATCCATACGAATCGCTCGTCCTGGCGCGCTTTTCGCCGCCGGCCAGCTAAAGTCATTTCGCTCAAGCTTGTGGCTACTGATATCCGGGAGGAGGGTAAAAAATTAAAGACCCTGAAGATACGAACGTAAATCCTTCAGGGTCTTTTGCTGGCGCGCCCGGTGGGACTCGAACCCACAGCCTTCTGATTCGAAGTCAGCGACTCTATCCATTGAGCTACGGGCGCAATCTGGCTGCAAGCGCCATTTTAGCATGGCGACTGGCGGTTGTCAAACTCTTTTTGGCGTGCTATAATGTCGCTACAATCAAAACAGCCCCTCTAAAGAGGGGCTGCCTGGGTGACTGGTGGGATTTGAACCCACGGTCTTCTGGGCCACAACCAGATGCCTTAGGCCACTCGGCTACAGTCACCATATTGAGCGGATTGTACCACAAAACCTGCAAACCTGCAAATAAGGGCCCATCCGAGATCCTTGCCTGTGCGATGAAACCCATCGCCGGGGCAAGAATCTTTCCGAGCGGCCTAATCCCGTTCAGTTCCGATTGATTCGGAATAGGAGACGCTTATGGAAATGCTTCGACAATCTTTTCCGGTTGAGCTGTTTACCAACGCCCGGCAATTCGTGGGCACCTTTGAGCCGATGGGCGCACTGCTCGACGACATCAACGATCCCAACAAGGGCGATCTTTATCTGACTCAAGTTACCTTTACTCCGCTCGCGCTCGCGTCCCAGTTCGGTCCAATCACTGTGCCCGAAGCGATCGTGCGCAAACATGACGTGATTTTCTTTTACTTTAAAGACAAAAGCGCCCACCAAAAATTCAGGCTGTTGGCGCGCATCGAGAAAATGGTCGTCTATACTTCGACGCTGGCGATCAAGGGCGATTTTCACCTCGGCGCGGAGCAGCGGCCGCGCGATATGTTTGACACGATGCGCGGCGATTTTCAGGCCATGACCGATGTGACCATCTTTCCGTTGCATAAAACCCAGGCCGCCATTCCGCGCGAGGTCGATATGATTCTGGTCAACCGCCAAAACATCCTGTTTTACCATCCAGCCGGCCAAGATTAGGATACCTTTGTGAACGAAAACGCTCGCGAAACGATCGTCATTCTCGACTATGGCTCGCAATACACCCAACTCATCGCCCGGCGCGTGCGCGAACTGAATGTGTACTGCGAAATCTTGCCCTGGAACGCGCCCGGGGACGACGTGATGTCCCACCATTCCAAGGGTTTTATCCTTTCCGGCGGGCCAAACAGCGTCTACGATCCCGGCGCGCCCTACTTGCTGCCGTACCTGCTCCAGATCGATGTGCCGATCCTCGGCCTGTGCTATGGCATGCAGTTGATGGCCCATACCCTCGATGGGCATGTCGTGTCGGCCGGCCAGCGCGAATACGGTGCGGCGCAGGTGCAGGTGCTCGACCGGCAATCGCCGCTCTTTGCCGGGCTGGACGCCGAACTGGACGTCTGGATGAGTCACGGCGATCGCGTGGACAGGCTGCCCACCGGGTTCCGGCAGATCGCAGCCAGTTCAAACGCACCGCTGGCGGCGATGGTCAGCGACGAGCGCCGTTGGTACGGCCTGCAATTCCATCCAGAGGTGCAGCACACGCCGCAAGGGCTAGAGATTCTGCGCCGCTTTTTGTTCGACATCTGCGGCTACCACGGCGACTGGACGCCGGGATCGTTCATCCAACAAACTACCGAGCAAATCCGCGCCCAGGTAGGCGACGGCATTGTCGTCTGCGGGTTGAGCGGCGGCGTCGATTCGGCGGTCACGGCCACGCTGATCCACCACGCAGTCGGCGATCAACTCACCTGCGTCTATGTCAACACCGGCATGATGAGAAAGGGCGAATCGGAGCAGGTGATCAATACCTTTGAACGCGAACAGGGAATGCGCCTGATCGCCGTCGATGCGACCGAAGAGTTTCTGGATGCCCTCGATGGCGTCACCGATCCCGAGCAAAAACGCCGCATCATCGGCGAAAAGTTTGTGCGCATCTTTGAGCGAGAATCACGGCGACTTGCCCGCGGCAAGGCCAACAAGTTTCTGGGCCAGGGCACCATCTATCCAGACGTGATCGAGAGCGCCGCGCAGACGGACGCCGGTGGGCACTCGAGCGCCCACCGCATCAAGAGCCATCACAACGTCGGCGGGCTGCCGGAGGAGATGGATTTTGAGCTGGTCGAGCCGCTGCGCAATCTGTTCAAGGATGAAGTGCGGCGGGTGGGCGAAGAACTGGGGCTGTCATCCGACCTGGTGTGGCGCCATCCTTTCCCGGGACCGGGGTTGGCCGTGCGCGTGCTCGGCGAGATCACCTGGGAACGATTGGAGCGACTGCGCAAAGCGGATGCAATTTTCATCGAAGAACTGCGCCGTGCGGGGTTGTATCGCGAGGTCTCGCAGGCTTTTGCCGTGCTCTTGCCGGTACGGACGGTCGGCGTGATGGGCGACGGGCGCACCTACCAGCAAGCGATCGCCCTGCGCGCCGTCGTCACCGGCGATTTTATGACCGCCACCTGGGCGCCGCTGCCGCATGAACTTTTGGCCCGGGTCAGCAGCCGCATCGTCAATGAGGTTCAGGGGATCAACCGGGTGGTTTATGACATCAGCACCAAACCCCCGGCGACAATCGAGTGGGAATAAGCGCTATTGGGTGGTGATCTTGTCCTTGAGCTTTTCAAACGTTGTCGGACCGATGCCCTTGACGTTCATCAGGTCTTCGGCAATCTCAAACGGCCCGTTTTCGGCGCGATACTTGATGATCCGTTCAGCGATCGCCGGGCCGATGCCGGGCAAGGTATCGAGTTGCTCCAGCGTTGCCTCGTTGATGTTGACGACGCCCGAATCCGCCGTCTGCGCACCCGCAGGCTGCTCTTGTGGCAAAGCGATTGGCAGATCGATCTCTCCCCGGCGAGGGACGTAAATCTGTTGCTGATCGTAGACGGACAGCGCCAGGTTGATTTGCTCCAGGTCGGCGTCCGGAACCGCCCCGCCGGCAGCGGCAAGCGCGTCTTTGATGATGCTGCCCGGCGGCAGAACATACACATCGGGATTGAGCACGGCCCCGGTGACGTAAACGCGCAGTGGTGCAGGGGTTGGCGTCGGAACCGGCGTGGGGGTTGCAGTTGGTACCGGTGTGGCGATGATGATCGGCAGCGGCTTGGGGCGGTTGACCCACCAGTAGAGCAAACCCCCTGCCGCAATCAGAGCCAGGAAAAAGGGAATGAAAATCTTGGGTTTTCCCAACCAGGCTTTCACAGAACCACTCCGCATACGGATCAACTCGGTCTGTGATGTATGAAGCGACGCGAAATGAGTTCAAACTGCAAGTTCATCATAGCATAATTTACTCAAGAGAGCAAATAGATCACCCAAGGCAGAAAACTGTGAGCAAATCAAGAGGGAAGGGCCAGTCGCACTGGCGAAAAAATCAGCAGCGCGATCCCTATTTTCAAAAAGCCAAGGCCGAGGGCTACCGGGCCAGGTCGGCGTACAAACTGACCCAGATCAACGACAAATTCAAGGTACTAGGCCGGGGTCAATCCATCCTCGATCTGGGCGCAGCGCCGGGAAGTTGGTCGCAAATCGCGGCCAAGATTGTCGGACGAACGGGCCGGGTGATCGCCATCGACCTGCAGCCGATCGAGCCGCTGTCCGGCGTGACCGTGCTGCAAGGCGACATCACCTTGCCCGACGTGCAGCAGCAAATGATCGACGCGGCCGGCGGCCCGGTGGATGTGGTGCTCAGCGATGCTGCGCCGAACACCTCCGGCATCGCCCTGCGCGATCATGCCCTGTCGATCGAGCTGGTCTATGCAGCGCTGGCCGTCGCTCGCCGAGTGTTGAAACCGGGCGGGCATTTTGTGGCCAAGGTATTCGAAGGCGAGGATATGCCTCAACTACTCGTAGACCTGCGACAGCATTTCTCGCTGGTCAAGCCCTTTTACCCCGATGCGACGCGGCGCGAAGGCAAAGAAATTTTTGTGATCTGCCAAGAGTTCAAGGGATAGCCGGTCAAACGCGACGAAAGCTGAATCCGCATCGATACAAACCGGGCCCCTCGACAAACATCGAGGGGCCCGGTTGTTTGGGATGTCGGCTGCGTCGATCAGCCGGTGATGCGCCGCGCTTCCAGTACATTGGGCAACTGCTCCAGACGGGCCAGCACCCGGCTAAACTGGGCAATGTCCGTCACCTTGATCACAATCGTAAACGTCGCCAGGTTCTTTTCTTTCTGAGTCGCAAGGTCGCCGCTGACCATCGGCACATCTTCGTTGCCCAGCACGTCGCCGATGTCGCGCAGCAGGCGGACGCGGTCGTAGGCGCGGATTCTCATTCGCACCGGATAGGTTTGGATGTTTTTGCCCCAGCTCACCTGGATGAACCGCTCTAGCTCTTGCGAACGCAAAACGTTCGGGCAATCCTTGAGATGGATGGTCACGCCGCGCCCGCGCGTGACATAGCCGATGATCTCGTCGCCGGGCACGGGATTGCAGCAGCGTGCCATCGTCGTCAGCAGATCGCCGACGCCCATGACCCGGATGCCAACGCCCAGCATGGGCTGTTGATGTGACTCTGCCGGAGGCAAAGGCCATTCATCCTCCTGGTTCGAGGCCATCAAATCGGCCAACCGGGTAGCGACGGTGGTAAGCTGCATATCGCCGGTGCCCACGCGCGTAAAGAACTCGTCGTGGTTGTCACGCATAAACAACTCGGCCACGTCTGCCGGCTTGAGATCGAGACTGAGACGACGTAGCTCTTTTTCGATCAGTTCGATCCCGCGCTCGACATTTTGCTCGCGCGCCTGGCGGCGAAACCACTGGCGGATTTTTTGACGCGCGCGCGCCGTTTTGGCATAGCCCGTATCTCTGTTGAGCCAATCGCGGCTCGGCCCGCCCGTTTTGGTCTTGAGAATTTCGACCTGGTCGCCGGTCTGGAGCTGGTAGTTGAGCGACACCAGCCGCCCGTTGACCCTGGCTCCACGGCAGCGATGCCCAAGCTCGGTGTGGATGAGATACGCGAAATCGATTGGCGTCGCTCCAACCGGCAGTTCGATTGCTTCGCCCTGGGGCGTAAAGACGTAGACCTGATCCTGAAACACATCGGTTGTGATCAACTCGACGAACTCTTCTGCGTCTTCGTCGCGCGGCATCGCCATAAGCGACTGCAACCAGCGAATCTTGGCCTCAAACTGCTCGTCGTGACCGCGCCGATTCTCTTTGTACTTCCAGTGCGCAGCAATGCCCAAATTGGCGACCTCATCCATTTCGCGGGTGCGAATTTGCACCTCGAGCGACTTGCCATCATCAGGAACCACGTCGGTGTGCAGGGATTGGTAACCGTTGTCTTTGGGCGAGGCAATATAGTCATCGAAACCGCTCGGCGCGGGACGGAACAGGTTATGGACGATGCCCAACACCTGGTAACAGTCGCCCACTGTATCGACGACGATGCGAATGGCCCGCACGTCATAGACGAGATCGAACGTCAATCCCTTGCGCTGCATCTTTTTATAGATCGAATAAATGTGCTTGGGCCGCCCCGTCACTTGCGCCCCGTGCACACCGGCTTTGTCCAATGCGCGCTTGATTTGATCGACAAACACCGTTATCTCGCGCTCACGTACCAGGCGGCGCGCATCCAGCTCATGGGCGATCTCGTTATACACCTGGGGATTGACATAGCGAAAGCCCAGGTCTTCGAGTTCCCACTTGATGCGGTACATACCCAGGCGTCCCGCCAGCGGGGCAAAGATGTCGAGCGTCTCTTTGGCGATGCGCCGGCGGCGATCCAGATCTTGAATCACGCGCAGCGTGCGCATGTTGTGCAGCCGGTCGGCCAGCTTGATCAAGATCACGCGCGGATCGCTGACCGTAGCCATAATCATCTTGCGCAGGTTTTCGGACTCGCGTTGAGTGCGATTCCCGGCGCGTTCATCGCTGGTCTCATCGACCTCCAGCAGCTTGGTCATCCCATCGACCAGGCGCATCACCTCCGGCCCAAACTCTCCTTCGATATCGTCGAGAGTGAACGCGGTGTCCTCAACCACGTCATGAAGCAGCCCGGCAGCAACGGTGGCCGCGTCGAGGTTGAGTTCGACCAACGTGCTAGCCACGCTCAAACAGTGTTGGATGTATGCCTCACCCGACTCGCGCGACTGCTCGGCGTGCGCCCGTTCGGCCCACTGATAGGCGCGGCGAACCAGTTCGAGGTCAATGTGGGGCAAATATATGCTTGCCTGGGCGATCAGCGTGCCGATATCCATCATTCACTCAATGACACCGTATAGCGCCGCATTTCATCGTACACCGGCAGCGGCGTAAAATCGGGCTCGACCATCCGAAAATAGTACCACGGTTGGTCCTGTTCCAGATCGGTGGCGCGCTTGAAAAACCAAAAGCAGGCCACACCCATCCACGGCCATTCCTCCTCGATGCGTTGGTAGGCCTCGACCACATAGCGGGCGCGCGTGGCTTCGTCCTTGACCCGGCCATAGACCGGCGGGATGCCTTCCGGCGGGTAGCTCCAGTCCAGCTCGCTGATCCAGACCGGCTTGTGCGCGTCGCCGTTTTCGACCATGATCTCGCGGATGTATTCGGGACGGCCAAAACGAATCACGCGCGGGTGCATGCGTTGGTCGGTCGGGCCGGACCACAGGCCATAGCCCTGCATGCTCAAAATGTCGAAATAGGCGGCGGCTCCGGCGTCGTACATCTGCTGCAGGTAGATCAGATCGCTGATCCCCCGCCCCAGCGTGTGCGCATCCAGCTCGATCGTTGCCGAGAGCGCGCCGGCGAGGATCGCGCAGTCGGGATCGGCCTCTTTGGCGCGTGTGTAGGCAATTCTGAGCAAATCGACGTATTCACGCGCGCTCACCGTTCCCCATTCATCGACCAGGTTGGGTTCGTTCCAGATTTGATAAAACTTGATCCGCCCCCGGTAGCGGCTGACCACGGCATAGACGAAATCGCCATAATCCTCGTAGCGGTCGGGCGGATGCTTGGCATTGTGCGCGTTGTTCTCGGCGCGCGACCAGGCGGGTGGGTTGTCGAGCCGGGCGATGATCTGGATGTCGTATTTTTCGGCCAGCTCGACCATGTTGTCGTATTTTTCCCACGCCGATCGATGCGGCTCCCAGCGCCGGTCTTCAAAGTCGCCTTTGCCGTGAATCTCGATGTCTTCCCAGGGAAATTCCTGGCGAATCCAGCGAAACCCGGCGTCGCGGATCATGTGCAGCGACCGCTCGCGTTTGGCCACCTCCACTTCCTGCTCCAAAAAGGTGTTGATGCCAAACGGATTCACGTCGGCATAGTCAACGACGACATCGGTTTCAACGTGCGGCATCGCGCGCGCCACATTGCTGACATACTGTCCGACGCCCTTGGCCTGAGCCAGCAGGTCTTCCTCGCCGGTCACGTTGTAAGCCCAGGCGCGGAAGGGATCGCGAAACACGAATATGCCGCCGCCGAGCAACGCAATCAAAACACCAAGTACGGCAAATAACCGCAGGTGAAATTTGAACAATCGACCTGGCCTCACTACCTATACCCTGCCCCCTTTCCTTCCCACGCAGTGGAAAAAGGAAAGGGAGAATGGGAGACGTTAATCGCCCGCCATCAACCAGGCAAGAATATTGTTGGCTAACCGCTCCTGCGCATCATAGGGCAGCAGATAGATCGGAAAGCCGATCAACATCGAGCGCCCTTCTTCGTCGCTGCCTTCATCGAGCGTGATCAAAGGCCGGCCGGCAAACTCGCTGCCCGGCCCCCGGACAAAGACCACCGATTCCTCGTCGGTCCCCTCGTCGAGCACAAAGGGCGCATAATCCTGGTCGGCGGTGAACCGTTCCAGTACGATCACCTCGTCGAGCACAAAGCCTGCCGCCAGCGGATGATCGCTCTGCACCACCTGCACGTCGATCAACAGGCCGGACTCGGCATCCTCCGGGCTGCCGATGAATGCTCCCTCCAGGAGCACTCGCCCTCCGTCGAGCAGATATTCGACCAGGATGCTCAGATCGGCTTCTTCGGGGTTCAGGTCGCCATCCTGATAGTCGCCCGTGCACCAGATCACTGCGTCGTGTTCTTGCATCAGCTCCAGCGTCACGACGCCATCATAGCTGGTCGACCAGATAGTAGTCGCGTAGCCCAGTTCTTGCGCGTATCCGTCAAAGGCATAGGCGCTGGTCCACCACTCGTACACGCCTTCGCCATCATCATCGGAGACAATCAGAATGCTCCCGCTGGCCGGCTCTGCTGTCGGCTCAACCGTTGGCGTTGTTTCCTCCTCGATCTCCACCGTCGGGGTGGGCGTCGATTCGAGTTCGCTTGCATCGTAGGTGGTGGGGCAAAGGATCACGCTGGCCTGTTTGGGATCGCCCTGGCGGTCTTCTTGCACCAGGCAGCCCGTAAAATCGTTGCCAACCAGGCGCTGCGCCGCCTCGCGCAGGCCGGCCTCGGTAAAGGCCAGCACGATCATCACCTGGCGGCTGCCTTGTTCATTTTGGTAAAACAGCGCCACTTCTTTGGCCTCAACCGGCCCTGCGCCGTCAAAGCGAATCCAGTCCTTGAGCGGCTCTGGGGTCGGGGTGGGGGTAGGCGTCGGCGCGTCTTTTGCCCGGGTGGGGGTGGGCGTCGGCGTTGGCGACTGCCTGGCAGTTGCCGGCGGTGTCGGGGTGGGCGTTGCGCGCTGCAACTCGACCGTTTCCAGCGTGAACGAGATGCCTTCAGTGGCCAGGATTTCGGCCACGGCGGGCCAAAACTCGACGCTGCCGTACAGACCCATATAAATCACGTCTGTGCCAGGCTCGTCGGCCCACAGTTTGCCAACCCGCCCGGTGGCCTCAAAGGCCGATTTGAGTTGAGCCAACTGGCCGATCGCTTTGGCCGAAACGGCCTGCGGGTCTTGTGTGTCGATCAAGGGAACGATGCCGACCTCATCGCCGAAAAAGTGCGGGAAATCGGTCAGGCCGTAAGTGCGCCTGGCTCCGACCAGGAAATCGGCGATGTTGGAGATCAGCCGGTTGTTGTCGGCGG
>JAFGEY010000109.1 GCA_016931365.1 Anaerolineae bacterium | reverse complement strand
CGGCAGCGCCAACCTGATCGGCGGGCAGTGGATCTGCGTCAAGACCGCGCCCAAGGCCACCGTGGATGAGATGATCCTGCTCGAACCGGCGGGGATGAAAATGGCGCTGGGCGAAAATCCCAAGCGCGTCTACGGCGACCAGAAAAAGATGCCCGCCACGCGGATGGGCAACGCGGCCGCGCTGCGCGCAGCGCTGGTTTCGGCCCAAAATTACATGGCCAAGTGGCAGCGCTACGAGGCCGATCTGGCCGGCTATCAAGCCAAAGTCGAGGCCGGCGACGGGGAAGCCAAAGCGCCGACCGTGCCCGAACGCGATCTGAAAATGGAAGCATTGGCCAGAGTGCTGCGCCGCGAGATGAAGGCTCGCGTCCACGCCCACCGCTCCGACGACATGCTGACCGCGATCCGCATCGCCGAGGAATTCAACCTCGACCTGACCCTGGAACACGCGACAGAAGGGTACAAAATCGCCGATCTGCTGGCCCGCAAGCAAATTCCCGTCACTGCCGGGCCGATCCTCTTTTCGAGGGTCAAGCACGAGCTCAAAGACATGACGCCAAAAAATCCGGGGATCATGAGCAAGGCCGGGGTCAAGGTCGCGATCCAGACCGACGAGGGGTCGGCGGTCCAATACCTGCGCATCAACGCCGCGCTCGCCGTGCGCGAGGGCATGGACGAACAAGAGGCGCTCAAGGCGATCACCATCCATCCCGCCGAGATCATTGGCGTCGACAAGCGCGTCGGCAGCCTGGAGACGGGCAAAGACGCCGACATTGTGATCCTCAACGGGCATCCATTCGACTACAAATCGGTCGTCGAGATGGTGCTGGTTAACGGCGAGTTGTGCTACCGGCGGGAAGAATAGGCTCAGCAAGACCCCACATGGCAAGCAGGCAGCGTTTCTCCATGTCGGAAAGCGCTGCCTGCATATTTGACAAGCTTGGTGTCCCATCATTCGGCATAGAGCGCCGGGGATGGCGTTACGACGGAGACCGTCGTAACGAGGCAAATGATACTATGCTAGAAAGAAGGTAATGGTGTATGGATTCATGGTTATCGCGTCAAACTCAACCGACAACCATTCCTTTCACGCTCAAAGACCGTTCCGGTCAAGTGACGGTTCGCTATGGAGCGAATACGGACCCGGTTAAAGCCGGGTTTGACGCCCTACCCGCATTTGCGCTCGATCTAAAGGAGACGCTCGGCTATCCGTGCGTTCACGCCATCATCGAGCAGTATGCCGGTTCCGGTTACCGGGCACTTTGCGGCTGGATCCAGATTGTCAGGGATGATTGGTATGACGACGTCACCGAGGATGCGCCTCCTGTGAAACATGCCATCTCTATAGACCTGGCTCCCGCCCTGGCATCGCTTAACCTGCCTTATGCCTGTATGGGAATTCTGCCCCAGTTTTTCGATGCTCCCTGCAAAAACATCGCCCAGCATGCCAAGCTCGTTTGGGTGGCGGACACTTTTCTGACAACGGTTCCCATACGTTCACGGCAGGAACCCATTCGCTGTCTTTTGGGATTTCAATGGGGCTATATTGAATATGCCAAACACCTGAACAGGCCGGTCGAGATCTTGCCTCTTCAGGTGTCGGATACACGGGCCTGGGCGCATCACCTTGCATTTCTGCGCCAGCACTTTCCAGATTGGCGATTTCATCCGGGACAAACCGAGGAATAGTTGAGTGGAAAACGCACACGACATTCAGATCATCCGCGACCTGGCAAACTGGTACGCCGAGGCGTGCAACAAGCCGGTGCAGGACGAACGGCGCGACCTGTGGCGCAAGCACAACAGCCTGATCCGCACCCGCCCGTTGATTTACATCCGCGCCTTTGCCTGGTCCGAGGTGCCGGAATCGAGGCTTGAATGTGCGGACCCGTTCTGGCGCGGGCACGAGAACTGGCTGCGCCAGATGCTCTACCGTGACTCTTTTGGCGACGACTATATCCTCGAGCCGTGGATCACCCAGGAAGCGACGCGCATCCTCCCGCCTGGAGGGGTGTGGGGCGTGCCGGTCGGGCGCATTCCCAGTCCCGAACCGCGGGGCTCCTGGCTGTACGACCCGCCGCTGAAGGACCTGGACGACGTCAAAAAACTCGTCCCGCCGCAGCACGTCATCGACGAGCAGGACACGGCGCGCCATGTCGAGCGCCTGCAAGAGGCCGTGGGTGATATCCTGACCGTCAACGTCTGCCGGGCGCCGGCCTATCGCATGTGGCACGGCGACCTCTCGACCGACCTGGCCTATCTGCGCGGCCTGGAGCAGGTGATGTGGGACATGCACGACCATCCCCAATGGCTGCACGACCTGCTGGCCTTTATGCGCGATGGCGTGCTGCGCGCCCACGAGCAGGCGGAACAGAACGGCGACTGGCACCTGGCCGATCACCAAAACCAGGCCATCGCCTACGCCATGGAACTGGACGACCCGCAGGCGAACGGCCCGACCGTCACCCGCGACAAACTGTGGACCTTTGTCGCCTCGCAAGAGATGGCCCAGGTCTCGCCGGCCATGCACGACGCATTTATGCTCAGCTACCAGTTGCCGATCATGGAGAAATTTGGGCTGGCGGCCTATGGCTGCTGCGAAGACCTGACCTACAAGATCGACATATTGCGCAAGATTCCCAACCTGCGCAGGATCGCGGTGACGCCTTTTGCCGACGTGCGCAAATGCGCCGAACAGATCGGCGGCGACTATGTCTTTTCCTGGCGGCCCAGCCCGTCCGACATGGTCTCGACCCAATTCGATCCCGACTTTGTGCGAAACCACGTGCGCGAGGCGCTGGACATCGCCAGCCAAAACGGCTGTCACGTCGACATTACCCTCAAAGACGTCGAAACCGTGCAGCACCAGCCCGATCGCATCCCCAAATGGACCCGCATCGTCCGCGAGATCGTCGAAGACTATGGATGATCGGGTTTATCCGGCGACGCCTGCCCCGTTTCGGACCGCCGCTTTGGCCTCCGGGGTGTCGAACAAACGCAGCGACTCTTGAGCTTGTCTGCGAACGATCGATGCCGGATCGGACAGCGCCTCGATCAGCGCCTGCACGCCGCGTCGATTCCCGATCTGGCCCAGGGCCGTGGCGGCGCGCTGCCGGGCAAAGGCATCGTAATCGCGCGGGTTGCTCAGCACGTCAATCAATGGCCCCACCGCCGTCTCGCCGAGCCGGACCAAGGCCTCCATAGCCCCGTGATGGACGTGATAGGATTCGCCGTGCCGCAGGGCCTCGATCAGCGGCGATAGATTTCGCGCGTCGCGCATCTGCCCCAGGGCCTCGATCGCCCGCTGCCGCGACGCCTCGTCCTGGGTGCGCAGAACGGCGACCAACGATTCCTGGATCGGTTCGCCGATCAGGCCCAGCGCCTCGACCGCCGCGTCGCGCACGTACTTGTCCTCGTTGCTGGCCTGGATCGCCGAGGTGAGCGAACGGACCGCGCGGGCGTCGCCGTGCTGGCCCAACGCCTCGGCGACGG
>JAFGEY010000108.1 GCA_016931365.1 Anaerolineae bacterium | reverse complement strand
TTCACTGAGTTTTACATGTTGTTTTTTCATCCTGCCATTATCCACGCCTGGCAGGATTTGTCAAGAACTTAGTTTCCGGTGTATTGAGCACGATGAACATATTTTCTTTGGGAATGCGATGCTGGCCGGACAGCGTTTGAGTGAGCAGCTGCACCGTCTGCACCGTCTTCACCTGGTCGGTAAAGGAGGGCAGCGCGACCAGGATCAGCGTGTTGGCCATGAGCAGCGGCGTGATTGCCCACCCCTCTTCGGTGGGCGGCAGGTCCAGCACGATCGCCCCATAGTTGGCCGTCCACGCGGTCTGGATCAGCCCCTGAATGTTGCCCGGCTGTTGGTTCTGGGCCACCTGGCCGGAGAGGACGAAATCGTTGGGCGAGAGGATCACGTCCAGTTCGTCCTTGCGCTGGATGCTGGCCTGAAAGCCCTCCGGGCCGGGGCGGCGGTAATAGTTCATCGAGTTGGGCGATTTTTTGAGGCCCAGCTGCACACCGACGTCGTCGGGGGTGTCGAAACCCATCAGCAGCGTGCGCACGCCCTGCCGGTTCAGTTCGTAGGCAAAGTTGGCGGCCAGCGTGGTCTTGCCCGTACCGCCCTTGCTGGCGTAAAAGGCAAAGACCTTGAGGCCGACGACGTGCGTGGTCGAAATGCCGCCGCGCCCCATCGCCGCCATCGGCGCGGCCGATTGGCGCAAGGAGCGCTCGGTGACGGCAGCCGAGTAGACCTTGTGCGCGATCTCGCCATAGTTGACGTGCGGGCCGATGAACACGTCGCGCACCTTGTTGACCGCGCGGATGGCGCCCTCGGCCTGCGCCCAGGCGGCAGGCAGGACGACCAGGGCCACGCCGGGGATGGCAGCCAGGAATTGGGCCAGCTCCTGCGGCGTGGTGGCGATGTCGCCCTCGACCAGCACCACGTCGGCGCTCATGCTCTGCACGTTGCGCTGCAAGTCGGGCCAGGTCGAGGCGATGGAGGCCACGCGAAAGCGGCCGCTGTCGGCGCTGAAAATGGGATACATTTTCTGCAAAATGGTGTCCAGCGTCGCCGCGCCCAGGATCACGGACACCTGGGCAGCATAGTCCACTGCTTGGCTCATTACTTTCCTCCGGCGAATAGGGTTTCGGGTTCGTCCGCCTGAGCAGCGGCCAGATCGGGCAGCAGGTCGATCAGGTAGACGCCGGGCGTCTCGGATGTGTACATCCGCACCTCATCGCCCTTGCTGGCCGGTTCCAGGGCCAGGTAGATGGTCGCCTGGCTGTCGAGCAGGGCCAGCAATTCCACCGGCGAGACGCACAGCGTGGGGTTGGCGTCGAGCGCTGTTTCAGCCTGAGTGGTCGTTGGCGCGCCGGAAAAGAGCGGTGTCGTGCCGGTGACGCCGGCGGTGGCGCTGATCGGCTGGGTGGGGCCGACAGCGCCGGTTGGTGGCGTGTCGATCAAGGTAACGGCGACCGGTGTCGAAATCTGCCAGGTGACAGTGATCGGCTGCACCGGCACGCTGAGGACGATCACGCCCTTTTCGCGGTCGCCGGACGAGGCCATCACCGGCGACAGCCCGCCGCCGTCGTTGCTCTCGCTCAATTCGCGGTAGCGAAACTCGTAGGGAACAAAGAGCACCTTGAGGCCGCTGAGCAGCACCTTGGCCCCCGCGCCGGTGGCGCGCTGCGCACTCGTCCCGCCCAGCGCGGACGGATCGATGATGCCGACAACGGACACAGTGTCGCCGGGGCGGAGCAGCCCGGCCAGGCCGGAGGCCTGATCGACGTGGATGGCCACGGCGCGGTGACCGGGGTCGAGCGCCTGGGCCAGCGCGTTCTGCGCCGCGTCGCCGACCATATCGGCGGTCACCTGGTCGCCGGGCAAACGCTGGACGGTGGTCACCAGGCCGACGACCTCTTCGACGGCCGTGAACGCGCCTTCGAGAACGGCGCCGGCGTGGACTTGTTTCACTTGAACATCGGCCAGCGACAGTCGGGTACCCGCTTCCAGGGCGCGTGCGGCGACGACGACGGGGGCTTTCTTTTGTGCGGCCGAGAGGACGCCGGCCACCAGCGCAAAGGTGATCAGTGCCAGCGCGCCGATGGCGATGAGGGACGATTTTGCTTTCATAGGCTTGCTCCTCGGATGTAGTTACGGCATCAGCTTATCACGGGCCGCTGTCCCGTGCCGGCCTCTGAATTGTCCAATTCGCGCCACCGGATTGGACAATGGCGGACAAAACACAAAACCGACCGTGAACGTCACGGTCGGCTTTTTGGTTCGGCTATCTTGTCAGTTGGTGACAAAACAGGTATAGTGAAAGTATCTAGTGTACAGTTGGGGCGGACATCTGAACCTGTAGCAAACTGGAATTGGTGAGTAGATGGACAAGGCCGTGCTTATATTGAGCACGGCCTTATTTGGTCATAAAGACCCAGGATAGAGGCGGCGGACAGATTATCGAATTGATCGAAAATACGAATTTGCGAAACTTGACATAATGCAACTATCACTTTTCACTAAACAAAACTCTCCTGACATTTTGGTGGAATGGATACAACAAACCAGGGACAGGCTCAATAGCCTGTCCCTGATTCTTATTTACCGCATAGTGCTGGGCTACTGCTGCGTCGGTCGCACGTACAAGTCATGTAGTCAACAACATTTGCTCTCTTATTGTGCGGCTGTCGCCTGACTACTCGCTGCAGATCACATATCCCAAGAAACGTGCCGTGATTCGATTTTGGCCCGGCAAATGGTAATCTGTGATGCGGATCAGTGCGAAACCGACCACCCGATAGCGCGCATTGGCCCCGCTTCCCTCGGCCATATTCCACACTGGCACAACAATGTCTATGCTCTTGAGAGTGTCCAAAGCATTGCGCAATGCTTTGGCATTGGGCGCGCCCGGACGGCCTTGCACCCAGTCCCCGACGGAAACTGCGTGATCAGCCGGGGCATAGGGATTGACATAGGTATTGCTGTCACCCGGCGGCGTCAGGCTGGTGACTAGTGTGGGGACCCCGTTACTGCCAGTCCAGGTCAACCATCCAAAGTTGCCCGGCTGGACACCATTGGCGATATTCTCGATGATGTCACCCGCTTCGACGCCTTCCAGCGATCCTGCATGCAGTGCGATCGGATAAAGTTCGCAAAGGGTCGTTGACGCAGGAGTGACAGTCACTACCACCGCAGCGATGTCCGTGCCACCATGGCCATCGCTGACTGTGTAGGTAAATGAGTCGGTACCATCATAGCCAACATTCGGTGTGTAGGTGACTGTGTTATCCGAGTTAATGACGACTGTTCCATGAGCCGGTTGTGTCACCTCAACGACTGCCAGGCTGTCGCCGTCAATGTCAGAGTCATTGGCTACCTATCTATTACCCACATCTTTTGCCCAAACAAAAATATCTGGTAAACTATCTTCCCATCTTATGAAGACAGGAAGAGCGTGAAAT
>JAFGEY010000107.1 GCA_016931365.1 Anaerolineae bacterium | reverse complement strand
GTTACGGCGCGTTGCAAATCTATTATCCGCCGGCGACGCTGCTCAGCGAACACCCCTTTTGCATCTTGCAGGCCGACTGGGTCGAACCTCAAAAGGCCCAGGCCGCCCAACTGTTCCTCGACTTTTTGACCGGCCGCGAAATGCAGCAGTTGGCCCTGCTCAAGTACGGCTTTCGCCCCGTCGATCCGTCCATCCCGCTCGATCAACCCGGCAGCCCGCTGACGCGCTACGCCGACAACGGCATCCGGATCGACATCCCGTCTCAGGTCGAGCTGCCAGCGGGCAATGTCTTGAATACCTTGCTCGATTTCTGGCAGCGCAATGTGCAAAGATAAGACGGCAGACGACGGACAGCGGACCGCGGATGACAGATTACGAGGCAGTCGGCGGTCGACGGTCTGTTGTCGAACAAATAAGGAGATGAAAATGAAAAGATACGTTAAATGGCTTTCTGTGCTTGCCATTTTGAGCCTGGTTTTGACCGGCTGTGACGCGCTGGCGTCTTTGGGCGGCAAGACGGTCAAGGTTAGCATCGTTTATGGATCGGAGAAGAAAGAGTGGCTCGAACCACTGGTCGCGCAGTTTAATGCCCAAAAGTTCAAGACGGAAGATGGTGCGACGATCGTGGTTGGGGCCACGGCGATGGGATCGATTGAATCGGCGGAGGCGATCGTCGCCGGCACACTCCAGCCGACGGTGTGGAGTCCCGCCTCGTCAATCTATATCCCTGTTGCCAATGCCGAGTGGCAGCGCGGCGAGCACAGCGGCGAACTGGTTGTCGGCACGCCGAACGACCTGGTGCTCAGCCCGGTGGTGATCGCCATGTGGCAGCCGATGGCCCAGGCCCTCGGTTGGCCGGAAAAGCCCATCGGCTGGGCCGACATTGCTCGACTGGCGACTTCGCAAGAGGGCTGGGCAGCCTACGGCTATGACATCTGGGGGCATTTCAAGTTCGGGCACACGCACCCCAACTACAGCAACAGTGGCATTGTCTCGGTCATCGCCGAGGCTTACGCGGGTGCGGGCAAGCAGCGCGGTCTGACGCTGCAAGACTTGCAGAGCGAAACGGTCAAAACGTTCATGTCCGAGGTCGAGAGCAGCATCATTCATTATGGAGTAAGCACCGGCTTTTTCGCCGAGCGGATGTTCGAGCGCGGGCCGTCGTACCTCAGCGCGGCGGTGATGTACGAAAACCTGGTCGTCGCCCAGGAAACCAAGCGCCTCTCCGGCGACAGCCAGCAGTTGCCCGTGGTGGCGATCTATCCCAAAGAAGGCACTTTTTGGAGCAATCACCCCTACTGCATCCTCGAAGCGCCGTGGGTAACAGATGAACAAAAGGCCGCAGCCAGAACTTTTGAGACCTTTTTGCTCGACAAACCGCAGCAGCTCACCGCGATCCGGTACGGCTTTCGCCCCGCCGACCCCGCTATCCCGTTGGGTGCGCCGTTGGACGCCAACCATGGCGTCGATCCCGCGCAGCCGCAGACGGTGCTCGAAGTGCCTACCGCCGAGGTGATCAGCGGCATCCAAGACCTTTGGCGGGAGACCAAAAAACCGGTCGATCTGGTGGTAGTGATGGACATCTCGGGCAGTATGAAGGGCGACAAGATCAATGCCGCGCGTAGCAGCTTGTTGCAGTTCGTCAACTTGCTCGATGACCGCGACCGGCTGGAGATCATCCTGTTCAGCAATGAGATTCTAACCTTGACACCGCTGTCGGAACTTGGCCCCAAGCGTCCCGACGTGATTATGCGCGTCTCGGGCATCACCGAGCAGGGCAAAACGCGTATGTACGATGGCATCCAGCAGGCCTACACCGATCTGGAAACGAATGGCGATCCCAGGCACATCCAGGCAATCGTCGTGCTCTCGGACGGCGAAGATACCGGGTCGGAGTATTCCTGGGGCCAGTTGATGGATCACATCCAGGTGGTCAGCGAGGGTGGCGACGCGGTCAAGATTTTCACCATTGCCTTTGGTGCCGATGCCAATGCGGGCATCCTGCGCCAGATCGCCGAAGCAACCGGGGCCAGGCTCTATGAGGGCGATCCCAAGACGATTAACGAGGTTTATTCACAAATAGCGACGTTTTTCTAGTCCGCATTGTGTTTGTTGAAAACGCAATACGGACTCTACTGAAAAAACTCAACGCAAAGGCGCAAGGTCTTGATGAATAATAATATGTATTAGCAATCGTTTTTAATTCTTTGCGTCTTTGCGCTAAAATTGGCTTTTTTCAGGAGAGTCAATACGCAATACGGAACACGAGGTAGCTTATGCGTTCTCCCTGGATTGTAGCATTTGTTCATCCGCTCAACCTCTTTATGTTGATGGCCGCCGCCGCTGCCGGGCTGGTCTCGGCATGGTGGATGTTTCCTTTGGGGCTGCTCTTTTGGCTGATTATGGTGGCTATGGTCGCCCGCGACCCGGCACTCAAGATCAATGCCGGCCGAGACGGGCGAGCCAGCCTGGCGCGGCGTTTCCAGCGCTACTTTGATCGCATCGAACGCGCGCAAGTCAATGTGTTCAACAGCCTGTCCAACGCATCGGCAGAGATCAAGCGCGCGATGCAACCCGTGCAAAGTGAAATGGAGAGCCTGGTTAACCGTACCCATGCGCTTTGCCACCGGATGACCAACCTCGACAACTATCGGCTGGTCACAGAATCGCAGAGCACCAGCCAGAACGATCTCAAGCGCATCGACGAGGCAATTGCTCAGGCGCAAGACCCGCTGGTGCGCCAGGAATATGAGGAATCGCGGCGGTCATTGCAGGCCCGGCAGGCCGATCAACAAACGATTGTCGAGCAACTGGACCGCGTCGAGGCGCAGTTGTTGAGCCTGGCTAACGAGATGGATGGCGTCGTCGCCGATGTGCTGCGTTTGCAGGCCCTGGGCGGGCAAGAGGCACAGCGCCAGTCGGCGCAGTTGGCGCAGCGGCTGCGTCGGGAACAGGCAGAACTGGCTCGCTTTGAACAGGAAGCGATCCACAAAAAATCATAAAAACGACAAAGGAGGGATCACGATGTTAAACATTCAATCGGGTCAACTCCTCAAATGGCTTCAACCCAACATTTTCAAGATGGAGTACGAGCTGCGCGCGGGCGACGAACCGGTCGCCACGCTGCGTTTCCGCAGTGCATTTGGCACGTTGGCGACTGCCGAAAGCGCTGACGGCTGCTGGACGTTCAAGCGGGTGGGCTGTTTTCAGAATCGCGTCACCGCGCGCACCTGCGACAGCGAAACCGACCTAGCTACGTTCAACAACAACACCTGGAAAAATGGCGGCACGCTGATCCTGGTCGACGGGTGCGAATTTCCGGTCACCAGCAACTTTTGGCAAACCAAATGGGGGCTTAGCCATCAGTCCGCCGAGGTCAATGTCCTTCCTGCAGGAGAAGACCTGCCCGAACTGCCCTGGATGATCCTGCTCGGCTGGTATCTGGCGGTGATGATGCACACCGACGCTATCGCGGCCTCTGTGACGACCATGGTCGCGGCTATGGGCCAAGACGGAGGACGCATTTCACTCGCACCCAAGAGAGCGGCACGCCTCGCTGTTCCATAACGCCGTGCCGCTTTTTGCTATATCGTATTCTATCGTTGCTCGGTGGAACGTATACCATATCGTGGTTTGTGGACAAGATGGCAGGCGGTACGCGACCGGCGATCAGCACCTCCCCAACCACCTAACTACGCAACCACCCAACTATCCAATCACCGAAATGATGTACGATGAGGCCATTGATGATATTCCGCCCGGCGCGGAGGGCTTGATGCTGGTGACTTATTGGAATTCGGCGATGAACCCGTATTGGGATGCGGCAGCAAGTGGCATTGTCGTGGGCTGGCGCGGCATCCACACACGGGCGCACCTGTACCGGGCGATCCTCGAAGGGATTGCTTTTGAGCAGCGCTTGCACACAGAAGGCGTAGAAACCGCGCTCGGCCAACCCGTTTCAAGCTATGTTGCGACGGGCGGCGGCGCGCAAAGCGCCCGCTGGCCGCAGATCATTGCTGACGTGACCGGCAAGCCGGTCTATCGCGCGGCGACGACGGAGGCGGCCGCCCTCGGCGCAGGATTATTCGCCGATGCGCGCACGGCAGCGCAAGCAATGATCCGCATCGAACCGGAACCGCTCATCTCCGACACAACGCGCCACGAGTTTTACACGCGGCTGTACACAGAGGTCTACCGCGCATTGTTCCCCGCGCTCCAACCCTATCTCCAGCAGCTTGCGGCGCTGGCTGAAACATAGCACAGCATGCTGGCGCGGATGATAAAATTTTGTGGAGTAATATGAAAATCCTCGTCTTGATCGGCAGCTATCGCAAAAAAGGCAACACCGCCCGCATCGTGCAGATGGTCGAGGCGCGCATGCAGGCATTGGTCGCGCAGCACGCCACACCGCTGGAATGGGAGACGCTCTTCCTGGGCGACATGGACATCCGCCCCTGCCGGGGCTGCCGCGCCTGTTTCGACCAGGGGGAAGACAAGTGCCCGCTCAAGGACGACATCCC
>JAFGEY010000106.1 GCA_016931365.1 Anaerolineae bacterium | reverse complement strand
TGGGATTGGCGGCGCTGCGCATGCCGCACGACCCGGACCGGCATGCGCGGATCATGGAGTGGATCACACAGCTTCAGGGTAAATCGCGTGAGCAGTTAATTGCCGAGCAGCGTGCGGCAACACCCACCTGGTCGGAGGCCGTGCTCGGGCTATGGGCCGATGCCCATCTTCGCCTCAGCCCCAAGGCCGTCAATTTTGATCCGGCCGTTGTCGTCGACTGGCCGGCTGTGCTGCCGCGCATGACCTGCCCGGCGCTGCTGGTCGCTGCCGATCCCGATCGAGGAGGGATGATCAGCGCCGAGAGCGTAGCGGCATTTCAGTCATTTGTGCCGCAACTGCGCGTCATCACAATTGCAGGGGCCGGTCATTGCGTCCGGTATGAGCAGTTTGGCCGCTACATAGATATCGTGCGCGGCTTTCTTGCGGGAGTGACTGCGGCGACATGATCCATAACCGGGGCCGGCTGGACGAGCGCGTGCCGACGGTTTCCTTCACTTTGGACAGTATCGTCTCTGTGGGGAGCGCCCACTAGCCCTGCTGGCCCTTCTGATTGCCCTCGCCCGGGGATGGACAGATTTCACGCGCCGGAGACAAGTCACGTACAATCTGCTCGAACATCGCCTTGAATCGCTGCGGGGGCCGTTTTGGGGACTGTTCCGGCCAGAGACAGTCCGTACGGGCAGCATCGCAGGGACGGCTGTGCTCCCTCTGTCCTTTTTTCCCTCGTTTGACATCCACGCCCAGATGTGGTATCGTTCTGACATTATGTTATTCTGGAGGCGTGAATGAACTTTCGTCCGCTGCCGCGTCCCTTCCTCAAGTGGGCGGGTGGAAAAGCGCAAATGCTGAACGAATTGATCGGCCGCGCGCCGTCGGCGTTCAACACTTATTACGAACCCTTTGTCGGCGGCGGAGCGCTCTTTTTCAGGCTCTACCGCGAAAAGCGACTAGGGCAAGCTTGCCTTTCCGAAATTAACGCCGAATTGGTCGACACCTACCTCGCCGTCCGCGACCACGTCGAAGCGGTGATCGCCCTGCTGGCCGAATACCCGCACGACAAAACGTTTTATTACGATCTGCGCGCCCAAGACCCCCAGCAGGTGGACCTGCCCCGCCGTGCCGCGCGGATGATCTACCTCAACAAGACCGGCTATAACGGCCTGTACCGCGTCAACCGCAAGGGGCAATTCAACGTCCCCTTTGGCCGCTACAAATCGCCGCAGTACTGTGACGCCGAAAACCTGCGCGCTGTCTCGATGGCCTTGCAGAACGTTGATATACGCTGTGAATCGTTTGAAAGCGTGCTTGACCGCGCTCAGGCCGGCGATCTGATCTATTTTGACCCCCCCTACGCGCCGCGCTCCAAGACGGCTAATTTTACCGCCTATCACGCTGACGGATTTGGCGACGAGGATCAGGCTCGCTTGCGCGACGTATGCGTCGAACTGACCCGGCGCGACGTGCGCGCGATCGTCTCCAATTCGTCCACCGAGTTGATTCGCACACTCTATGCTCGCTCCGAATTCACAGAATTCGAGATCAGCGAGGTGTTCGCCAACCGGGCGATCAACAGCAACGCCCGGCGGCGCGGCAAACTACCCGAGCTGATCATCACCAACTACCCCATAGGGCTAATGGCTGCCGAAAGCCAAAGACGCCATCCTGATCCTCCTCCTGCAATTCATTTGTTCATTTGAGCCATTGTGTGGTATAATAGAACCCACAATAAACAAATCCCCAATCCATAGGGAAAGGAGGCGGCCATTTTTCCCCCGAAAAATGGCTGTTGAAACCATATGAACTGGAATAACCTGAGCCTGATCATCCTGGGTCTGACCGCATTCGTCAGCGCCTTTGTCGTTGCACTGTGGATCAGCCTGGTAATCTGGACTTTTCGCGATATGCGTGCACGCACGCGCGACGCGTTTGCTCAACTGCTCGCCGCACTGATGGTGTTGGTGCTTGGGCCGTTAGGTGCCCTTTTGTACCTGCTGCTGCGTCCCCGCGAATCGCTGACCGAAAAATACGAGCGCTCGCTCGAAGAAGAAGCGCTGCTGCAAGATATTGAAGATCGAACCATTTGCCCGGCCTGCAAGCAGCCCATCGAAGCCGATTTCGTGCTCTGTCCGGTCTGCCACACCAAACTTCGCCAGTCTTGTATGCACTGCAAACGATTGATTCACCCGCGCTGGAGCATGTGCCCATACTGCGGCAAAGAGCAAAAAGCCATCCCCGGCGTCGAACGGGCCGGACGGGTCACGCTGCTCGATCTGGAACGCGAAGAAGCCCTGACCGTAGAGGCCGCACCTGCGCCTGCTGCACTTGCCGAGCCGGTTTTTGCCCGGCCTCTGGGCATTGACGATACCATCGGCGGCAAGCGGGCCATTGAACCGACGCTGGAGCGGAACAATCCAACATCGCTGCCCGAACCCGAATGGGAAGAGTTGGAAATCGAGGATTTTGATGCTTTCCTCGAACCTTCATCCGACGATGGCGAGGAGATTGGGCCGGAAGAATCCCAGGGCAGCACAGAGGCATCGGGAGCGAGTGCCGCAACCCAAGACACGTCCTCAGGCGAAGACGAACGACGCGCGCGAAATTTGCTCTCTTCACTATTCAAACAGAGTTAAAATTGCACGAACAACTCTTGATTTGAGCGGATGACGGCGCTGTCATCCTGATTTTGGAGGGACTGACAGTGCTGCACCTTGGCCTTAGTCAACTCAAACTTGATCAGATTGTATGGCTCTGGCGACGACGAACGACGAGCCAGATGATGCTTTGCGGCGCTTTGACTCTAACCGCCAAGGTCATTGCTATTATCTGACAAACAAACCCTGCTGGTGCAAGCACATCAGCAGGGTTTTTGTTTTATATTCACAGTTCGGATGCCGCTTTTTTGCCTGTATCAACGCCCAGAACAGGACAATTGGGCAAATGATTTCAGTTGACGCGCCCATCACCACGATCACGAATCATCTTGGCCGTCAGATCTGGGAGGAAAAGATGCAAGAACAGGTTGCTGATTTTCACCGTCCTCCAACGACGCAAGACCCCGATACATTATATGCGATTCTGGAGGCTCAGGCAGCTTCTTATTTCAGGGAGCCGTCTGATCTTGAGTTGCTGATCAAAGCCTACCGCTATGCCAGCGAAGCCCATCAAGATGTGGTACGCGACTCTGGCGAGCTGTACGTCACACACCCGCTGCACGTAGCACTGATCCTCACTTACCTGCAACTCGACGTGGAAACGCTGGCGGCGGCACTGCTACATGACGTGGTCGAAGATACACCGATAACCCAGCAAGACCTGGAACGTGACTTTGGCGCGGGGATCGCCACCCTGGTCGACGGCGTGACCAAATTGAATCTGCTTTCCAAGTGGTCCAAACGCGAGCACGACGCGGCCAATGTGCTCAAAGTGATCATGTCGATGTCCGGCGACGTGCGCGTGATCTTTGTCAAGCTGGCCGACCGGCTGCACAACCTGCGTACACTCCAGTTCAAGGCCGACTCAGCCAGCCGCGAGCGGACGGCGCGCGAGGCGTTGGAGGTCTATGCGCCTGTCGCCGACCGCCTGGGCATCGCCATGCTGCGCAAAGAGATTGAAGACATTGCATTTTTCTACCTCGATCCGGCGGCGTACAAGCGCATCAAGACCTCGATCGAGACCCGCTACCAGGATCACGAGAAAATCGAGCAGATCGAGCGCGAAACAATGGAACTGCTGCACAGTTGGGGAGTACAGACCGAAAGCGTCGGCATTCGCCCCAACCCCCGCCGGGTGTATGACATGTACCGTCGCTTGAACGAAGAAGCCCACTTTCACCAGGATACCCTGCGCCGTGTGCCACCGCAACTCCGTTTTCATGTCATTGTCGCCGACTCGCTTTCCTGTTACATCGCTATGGCCGCCATTCACGCCCGTTGGGCGCCTATCACCAGCGAAATCCGCGACTATATCTCGGCGCCACTGCCCAATGGCTACCAATCGCTGCACACCACGGTCTTTATCAACCGCCAGCCGGTTAAATTCCAGATTCGTACCCCGCAAATGGATCGCACCTCGCAACTCGGCGTGATCGCCCATATGCAAGAAGATGGGTGGAGAAACACGCATTCCACGCTCAAGGAGACTATCGACGCGCTGAACTCGTTTGGCGAAGAAGGATTGAGCAGCGTCGATGACCCGATGCAAGTGCTCAACTCGCTCAAAACCGAAGAACTCCAGGCTGAAATCTATGTGTACACGCCGCAAAATGAAATGATCAAACTGCCTGTCGGCTCGACGCCTATCGACTTTGCCTACCGCGTTCACACCGAAGTGGGACATCAATGTCGCGGCGCGCTGGTCGATGGACACTGGACGCCGCTGAACCGACCGCTGCGCACCGGCGAACACGTCCAGATATTGACCAGCCAGGAGGCCAAACCGAACTTTGACTGGCTTAACCCGGATCTGGGCTACACTCAAAGCCCAACAGCCAAAGAAAAAATTCGCCGCTGGTTTCGCCGTCACCCACAGGGCGTGCAGATCGCCCTCGGCAGACAGCAGCTTCGCCGCATCACCGATCGGCTGTCGATGAGCGTGGATGATTGGACGGCGTTGGCCCGGCGCTGGGGGTGCAAAACAGAGCGCGAGCTGTTTTTGCTTGTCGGCAGTTGCCAGGTACCCATTGAAGGGCTGCTGCCCGATTTGTTGGACATCTATGGCAAGTCACAGTTACCGCCTATCAGCAGCGGGCAGATTGAGGAGACGATCATCGGCACGGGCAGCCTGGCCAAAGAAATCGCCACCTGCTGTCAGCCGCATCCCGGCGACGATATCGTCGGCTATATCTCTCCCGCACAACACGCCGTTCTGGTGCATCGCAGCGACTGTCCCACCTTTTTGCTCCAATTCGAACGTGACCGATCCAAGTTGATCAAAATTCACTGGGGCAAAAGCAGTGCGACGCGGCTGGCATGCATCGAGATCCATGCCCACGATCGCCCCTTCTTTTTGCGCGACGTGCTGGACATTTTGTACGATGAAGAGATCAACATCGCTGACGTGGACGTACAAGTGCATCGCTCGCAGGATGCGATCATTTCGATCGGCATCGACATCTCGAACTGGATTCAATTCCACCGCGTCCTAGTGCGCATCGAAGACCTGCCGGGCGCCATCCGCATCCGGCGGGTCGAGGTTGAATCAAGCCGGAGCCGCCAGCACCTCCAGCCCGTTGATGACGACAAAGCCGAAGCGGCATCGTCGCCCCCAAAAGACTCCCTCGTCGCCAATGCCTTGAGCCGCTTTTTTCCTCAACGCAGGCCGGGACACTCTCCCCAGCCCCCGTATCGACAATGACTCAAGCACGCGAATACCCCATTCAACCGATCGTGGCCGTCGGTGCGGCGGTGCACTGCGGCGAACGGGTGCTGATTGTGCGGCGGGGCAAAGCGCCGAGTTACGGCGTGTGGACGGTGCCCGGCGGTGCGGTCGAATTGGGCGAGCGGATGGATGAGGCGGTGGCTCGTGAGGTGCGCGAAGAGTGCGGCATCGAGGTCACGGTCGGCGAGCCGGTGGGCGTGCTCGATGCGATCACGCGCGACGAACAGGGCCGCATCCTCTACCACTATGCCATCGTCGATTTCGCCGCCGATTATGTGAGCGGCGCGTTGTCTCCCAGCGACGAACTGCTCGACGCCGCCTGGATCACTCCCGATCAGTTCGATGCCTATGAGGTGCCGCCAAAGGCCCAAGAAGTGCTGCTCAAGGCGCTTCAGTTCCCATAAACACAAATTCCGTCGATCAGGTCTACGCGACTTGATCGACGGAATTATCTGATCCATCTGTCGAACCCAGCAAGAATTACGAATCGTCAAACACCTCACGCCCGCGGCTGCCGCCCATATCCGGGCCGATGACCCCCTGCTTTTCCAGCGCGTCGATGATCCGCGACGCCCGCGCGTAACCGATGCGCAGCCGCCGCTGCAACAGCGTCGTCGAGGCGCGGCCCTCCTGCTGGATCACCTCAATCGCCTTGTCAATCATGTCATCTTCCTGGCCGGGGAGCAAGTCTTCTTCCGTCTCTTCTTGCATCTCCTGCAGGGTGGGCAAAGGTGTCTGCACAAACTGCTCGCGCGGCGGTGGCGAGGCTTGGCCGTTATGCCGGGCGGCATCCTTCCAATAACTGATCAGGCGGTTCAACTCGTCGGGCGTGACCAAGCATCCCTGCAGACGCATCACCTGGCTGGAACTGGGCGACATGAACAGCATATCACCCTGGCCAAGCAGGCGTTCCGCACCCACCGTGTCGATGATCACCCGCGAGTCGACACTACTGGTGACCATAAAGCTGACCCGCGCCGGAAAGTTGGCCTTGATCAGGCCGGTCACCACATCGACGCTGGGCCGCTGGGTGGCGATGACCAGATGAATCCCCGTCGCGCGCGCCATCTGGGCAATGCGGCAGACCAGCCGCTCCACGTCCTCCGGTGCGACCATCATCATATCGGCCAGCTCGTCAATGATCACCACGATGTAGGGCAATCTGTCGGGCTGTCCGGCTACCACCCGCTTGTTATACTCAACGATGTTGCGCGCGCCAGCCTTGGAAAACTGCTTGTAGCGCCGATCCATCTCGCGAGTGACCCACTTGAGCGTGCCGACCACCTTTTCCAGGTCAACCACCACCGGGGCCAGCAGGTGCGGGATGCCGTTATAGCCCGTCAACTCAACCCGCTTGGGGTCGATCATGATCATCTGCAATTGATCGGGCGTATTGGTACACAAAAATCCGGCAATAATCGCATTGATACACACCGACTTGCCCGAGCCGGTCGCGCCGGCGACGAGCAGGTGCGGCATCGCC
>JAFGEY010000105.1 GCA_016931365.1 Anaerolineae bacterium | reverse complement strand
TGTTCAAGGATCGAAGAGAGATACTGTAGCTTGAATTGGGGCAGTGTCAACTGCCTACAAAATCTATAATACCAGGAGAACAAGATGAAGAAACTGGATATGCGCCAGGGCAGCACAACGATTCTCATCCTCAGCTTGCTGGCCGAAGAACCCATGTACGGCTACCAGATCGTCAAGGAACTGGGTGCGCGCAGCGGCGGCGTGTTCGAGTTCAAGGAAGGCACGCTGTACCCGGCGCTGCATCGCATGGAGCAGGACGGCCTGGTGAGCAGCTATTGGGAGTCGATGGACGCGGCTGTTTCGGACGCGGATGGCTTCCATCCGCCGGAGGGCTTCCATCCGCCGGAGGGCTTCCATCCGCCGCGCAAGTACTATGCAATCACCGACAAGGGACAGGATGCGCTCGCTGACCGGGCCGGCGATTGGGGCAGCTTTGCGCGTGCGCTGCTGCGGGTTCTGGAAGGAGCGCGTGGCTGATGGATGCGGCTCAAGAACGCCTTCTCGACCGTTACCTGGCCCAGTTGCGGCGCGAGCTGCAAGCCTCGCCCCAGCAGGCCGACGAAGTGCTGCGCGAAGTGCGCTCGCATTTCGAATTGGCCGTATGGGATGCCGAGCAGCGCGGTCGCGACCCGGCCACCGCCTTTGCCCTGGCGATGACCCACTTTGGCGACGCGGCGCAAATCGGGCGGGAGCTGCGCCAGGTACACGGCCGCGCCACCTGGATCGAGTCGTTGGCTGCCGTCGCGCCGTTCTTGTTGTTTGGCTGGCTGGCCTGGGTGCTGGAAAATTGGCTCGCCGAAGGCTGGCTTGTCGCGCTCAAGGCGGCAGTCTGGATCGCGGCGACCTGTGGATGGCTTTCCGGCGGGTGGAGCCTGTCCATTGGGGCGCACCGCGGTCGCCGGCCCTGTGGCTGGGGTTCGTCACCGTGGTGGTGGGCCTGGTTGGGCTGGCTGCCGTTTGTGCTGCCCAATACGTCGAGCAACCTGCTGTGGAGCGCGCTGTTCTATGCCGTGTTGATGGCGCTGGTGAATCGACGCGGCTGGTTTGAGGCGACGCTGGCCCTGTACCCGCTGGCGACGACGTGGGCGTTTCGCTTTGTCGTGCTGGGTTCAAACGAGGTGCAGGGGGTGGGCTGGCCGCCGGCGGCGTTGAACGTGCTTGGCCTGACCTTGACCGTGCTCTGGAGCGCGCTGCTCATCCGCGCGATGCGCACGCCGCCCGGCCGGCGGCGGATAGGGCGGGCGTTGAGCGGCCAGGCGGTGGTCTTTGCCCTCAATGTGCTGGTCATCATTGTCGCCCGGCTGTGGCCGACGCATCCCTATCCATACCAATTCTCAGCGCAGTATTTTGTTTTTGCCACTGTGCCTTATTCAATCTATAACGGTTTGCCCTTTTTGCTGTTTGGGCTGCTGACCTCGCTGCCGGCGATTCTGGCTTTTGTGCGATCGTACGTTCAGCAGCGTCCGCCGTCAAGGCCGGTTGTCAGTGGATGATATGAAGAAGAGGTGATGGTCCTTTGGGGAAAGATGATGCGTATCCAGGCTTGCCCACGCCAATTTGATTGGTGAAAGGATTGACCCTATGTTACTCCGCGTCATTGGCCTTTTGTATACGCTGGCCTGGCATCGAACCACGTGGCTGACCAACGGCGTTTTGTTCTTTTGCGCGCTGGGCGTCGTCGCCAGCGCGGGCACGTCGGCGTGGGTGAACCGGCGCTATCGCGCCCGGCCCTTTGTGCTGCAAGACCTGTCCCTGTCGACCGCGTTTGTTGCCTTTTGTCTTTTCGACTGGGCGCTGCTGGTCGCGCTGCCGCCGCTCAAGCTTTCCTTTTCCCCAAACATCGCCTGGCCGCTGCTGGCGGCGATTGCCGTGCGAATGGCCGTCTTTTGGGCGCAGACCGGGGCGCTGGTGCTGGCCCAATTGCTCAAGCGCAGGCAGTACCCGCGCCTGGTGGCGCTGACCTTTTTGGCGGTCAACCTGACCTTTTGCGCCGTCCAGGTCGATGCCTACGTGATCGAACCGCTGTGGGTGGAGGCCACTCCGTTGACCGCTCTTTCGAACAAGCTCGATCCTGCTGCGCCGCCGGTGCGCATCGTGCATCTCACCGATACGCACATTGCCAAAAACAGCTACCGCGAGACGTCAGTTATCGCAAAGGTGAACGCGCTGCAACCGGACATCATTGTGTTCACCGGCGACTATCTCAACACCACCTATATGCGGCAGGAAACGTCGGCGGCCGATTTCCGCCACCTGGTCAGCCAACTCGACGCGCCCTATGGCAAGTACGCCGTGCGCGGATCGATTGAGGGCTGGAGCGACGGCTCGTACATGCGCTGGCTGTTCGAGGGAACGGATGTGACCTGGCTGGAGCAGGAATCGCTGACCCTGGACGTGCGCGGGCAGCAAGTGACCCTGGTCGGCGTGGCGTGCAGCCACGATCAAGACACTGACCGGGTGAGGCTGGAGCGGGCGCTGGCCGGCGTGCCCGACGATGCCTTTACGCTGCTGCTGTACCACTCGCCGGACCTGATCGAGGCGGCGGCAGCGAGATCGATCGATCTCTACCTGGCCGGGCACACACACGGCGGGCAGCTTCGGCTGCCCTTTTATGGAGCGATGCTCACTTTTTCGGACTATGGCAAGCAGTACGAGGCCGGGGATTACCTGTTGGAAAACACGCGGCTGTACGTCAGCCGGGGGCTTGGATTTGAGGGCGGCGGGATGCCTCAAGCGCGGTTTTTGTGCCGGCCGGAGATCGTGAGTATCGAATTGAATGGCAAGTAGGACATGAGGGAGCGTCAAGCACTTGGGCGACTCGACCTGCCTTCGGGATGGGGATTCATCCTGATAGCAATTGTTGCTGTATTGATTCTTTGTGTCGTGTTGGCAACTTGGTCTTGGTGGCGACCTCCTCACCCCTTCACATCGCAGCAAGAATATGAATTGTTCATCAAACGGCTTGTTGAATCTGTCTTGAATCAAGACGAAGCTTGGTTTATTC
>JAFGEY010000104.1 GCA_016931365.1 Anaerolineae bacterium | reverse complement strand
CACCCCCACCGGCTCGTGCTGGGCGATCAACGGCACGCGCAGCCCGGTGCGAAAGGCCTCGCGCGGCGCGGACGAATCGCCGATCCCCGGCGGCGGCCGGTTATACGGCGTCGGCTCGCTCGGTGACCGGCCGGCGCCGAACAGATCGCGCACCGGCACCTGCACGCCAATTGTGGCTCGCTCCCACCCGCTGACGGCCAACACCTCGGCCTGGTCGGCGCGGTTGAGATACAAAACCGCCCGGTCGGCGCCGCACAAGTCGCGCGCATAACGGCACACTCGGTCGGCCAGATCGTTGAGGTTGTTCGAGGCGATCAGCGCCTGGCCGATGTCTTGCAACGAGATCAGCGCCCCGGTCTGGTGTTGCAGCACCCGGTTCGACGTTTCCAGTTCGATCACCTTGCGCTGCAAGGCCGCATTGGCTTCAGCCAACGCGCTCTCGCTGGCTGTAAGCATGTTATAGGTGCGGCGCAGCAGGTCCGAATCGAGGTGCAGCACGTCGCCGAGCGACAACTGGCCCAGCATCGCCAGATTGAGCACATATTCTTGCAGCGGCAGCGCGCTGGCCTGGTCGAACAGGTTGGGCGCGGCGGGGTTGGCGCGAAACACGTCGAACACGGCCACATCGCCCTGCCGCCCTGTGCCCCGGCACTGCGTGCAGCCCACCGAGCGATAGAAAACAGGCGGCGCCGACACCTGCTCCACAGCGCCGCCGTCCAGACCGGTCATCGGATACTGGCAGGCCAGCGCGGGCAGTCGATCCGGCTCGTAATCGATCGGCGCTTTGCAGTGCGGGCACAGCGTGCGCATCCGCCCCACGGCGACCACCCAGCGCAGCCCCGCCAACTGCGCTTCCGTCGCGCCGAGGTCGCGCAATTGCCGGGCCACGTCGCCGCCGCGAAAGATGGCGTCGATCTGGGCCAGCACGCGCGCGCCGCCTCGCGCCGCCTCCAATGCGGCGGATACGGCCGCGCCGGACAGTTGATCGATCACCAGCAGATCGGGCCGCTGTCGCGCCAGGGACGCGATCCGCCCGGCATAGGTGAATGGCTCCTGCACCAGCGCCCACTTGACCCGGCGCGAAAACTGTCGCGGCACACGCAGCGACTCGCGCTCCGGCGCGATGACCGTCGGGGTGAGCGACGGGAATGCCGCCAGCATCTCGTACAGCAGGATGCGAAAGAGCGCGTTGCGCCCGCTGGGCAAAAAGCCGTCGTCGTCCGCACTCGGTGCGGACGCGCCCGACTCGGACGTGCGCGGATCGAGTCCGGCGATCAGGATCAACCCCGCAGGCTCGCACACCAGTTGATCGATCAACGGATCGAGTTGAGGGAGGTGGTAAAAGTCTTGCAGTTTGAGCAAAGTCTTATCCTTAAACGAGACACTGAAAGCAGCCGGCAGTCAGCGGGCAGTCTCCAGCTACAGAAATTCGCCCATGCGCATCTTGTCCGACGGACGCCGGAGCCACTTGTATGCGCGAACACTGAGCCACTCCATCCCGTAGCGAAAACCCGCCCGCGACCACACCCAGACGATGCCCACCCACAACAGCGCATTAATCGCGCCAAACAGCAAGCAGGCATTGATGCTCAAACTCCAGCCGGGCAATAGCGCGTCGGCAATGCGCACGCCAATCTGCGAAAACACCGTCTCCAGCATAAAGATGCTCAACGATACCGCGCCGACCCGCCGCGCGGGTTTCAATGCGTTGTTCAACACACCGCACAATTTATCTGGCCCATAGTCGAACAAATAAAGTGCCAGCACAACAAGCAGCAAAAACAACCCCAGTTGAAAGAGCACGATGAAATACCAAAACAGATCGACCTCGCGCTCCAACATCGTGTCAGGCAGCAAGGCCAGGCCGACGATGCCTGCCGCCAGCCACAGCGCGCCGAGCAAGGCAAACCAGCCCAGTGCCCGGCGCGGCCGCTCCGTCCCGGCCAGCGCCAGCCCCAACGCCGAGCCAAACAAGCCAAAACCGAGGTAGGGCAGGACGGGATTGTTTTTGTTGAACAGAAACCCGAATATAAGCGCCGCCAGCCAGCGACCATCCTCGATCGACTTGGCCGCGACAGGGTACATCGGCAGGCGGATCAGCGACAGCACAACGACCAGCGTGCCCAGCCCGCCCAGCAGCGGCGCAGCATGTCGCGCCCCTCGACCGCGCTTGAGCAACCAGCCCACCAGCGGGCCGATCAAGAGCAGGTTCCACGCCGTCATCGACAGCGCGGTGGAGTAAAACACGCGGTCGGAGTAGAAGGGCGGAAACCGTCCAGTAGCGATCAGGCCGGGGAGCAGCGAAAATTGGTGGTTCCCGCCCTCCACGTCAAGCAGCTTGGGGGCCAGGGCCAGAAAATAGACGTAATGCAGCACCAGCATCAACAGCCCGGCCTTGGCATAACTGGCCGCGATCTGCACAGGCGACAAGTTGCCCTGGCCCACCCGCACCGCCGACGAGTAGGCATAGGCCGCGCTCGACAGGATGGCAAACAGCCCGGCCCACATCAGCAAAAAGCCGATCACGGTGATCACCAGCGGCGGATCGTCGAAATTGACCTCGCTGATCGCCGCATAGTGAAAGGTCGCCGAGTGCAAAAAGACGACACACAAAATGCCCACTCCGCGCACCAAATCCAGCCCGGCGAGACGTTTCATAAACCATCTTTCTTCTGCTCAAGCAACCAGGTATACAGGTCAGGGTCGGAATAGGTTCTCGTCCAGGCATCGTGCCCGGTATCCGGGTACAACGTATACTGCACCGACTCGTTGCCACAGGCGCGCAGTGCCTCGACGATCACGTCGGCGGTCTGCTCGTGCGGCACAGTGGTATCCCGATCGCCGTGTAAAGCCCACACCGGCACGCTGGCGAGATCGCACAAGTGGTCGGGCATTGACGTGTCAAAGATGATCCGCACCCCAGACTGACCATACCCCTCATAATTGGCTTCGACCCGGTAGCGATACCCGCCGGCGATGGGCGCCAACGCCGCAAATCGATCCGGCGCGCGCAGGGCCAGCTGCCAGGTGCCGAAACCGCCCATGCTCAGGCCGGTCAAGTAGATCCGCTGTGGATCGACCGCGTAGGAGGCCGCGATCGTGTCGAGCAATTCCAGCAGTGTCTCCAGGCGCGACTCCCAGGACTCGCTGGCGCACTGCGGCGAAAGCACGACAAAGGGAAAATTCGACTGCTGTTCGACCAGCATCGGCGGGCCGTAGCGCTTTAGCATCTCCAGATCGGCGAGGCTGCTGCCCTTTTCTCCTGAACCGTGTAAAAAGAGAATCAGCGGCCACATTGTTTCCGAGCCGGGATCGTAGCTGCGAGGCAAAAAAAGCAGGTAATTGAGACGCCCCGTTTGCCCGGCAAAAGAGTAGGCGTGCTGACCGACAGAGACCGGTACAGCAGTCTGCGTCGGGGTCGCCGGCATTGCCGTCGCTGTTTCCGGCGGCAACATCGGCGTCCGGCAGGCCGCCAGGCCCAAAATCGCACAACACACGCTCAAAGCAGCAAACGATCGATGAAACTTGGTGCGCATGGAACCTTCTTTATGGCTGGAACGCGCACTGCACGCGGATCAACTTGCCCGAGTTCGGATTGGGCACCGGCGGCTCAAGGCGCACCTCGATCGCCGGCGGGTGGCAGCCGTAACGCATAAATACCCGGCACAACGCGCTCTCGACATCCTCGACAATACGCTCCGCATCCCCACCGGCAAGTTGCAGCCGCACCAGCAGATCATCGGGCGCGCGCTGCACCACCTGGTACTCGTCGATCTCGTCGGCCACAGCAATGATCGCCCGGGCGATGTAATCGGGAAAAATAAACTGCCAACCTCCGTCTTCGGAGGCAGTGTCCACGCGGGTACCCCAAAACACATCGTCAGCGCGCCCATCGATGCGCTCGATCACCCTAAAGTGCGACCCGCACGGGCAGCGCTGCGGGCTGATCGTGACTATGTCGTTCAGTCGGTAGCGCACAATAGGCTGCGATGTTTTGTGCAGGTCGGTCACCCGCATCTGCCGCGACGGCTGTCCCGGCAGCGTGGGCGAACCATCCTCATTCAGCAGCTCCACGGCGATCAGATCCTCGTTGATGTGTAAACTGCCGTGCGCGCACGAGATAGCAATCGATCCTTCGGTGGCCTTGTAAATCTCGAACACCGGGCAGCCAAAGGCCTCCGCCAGATAAGCACGCGTCTCCTTTTCTAACACCTCAGCATAGGAAACGAGACGCCGAGGCGCAACATTCAGCCGCCCTTCTGTGCGCTCACGGGCCAGAATGCGCAGTATTGATGGCGGGCCAGAGAGGATGTTGGGCTGCAACCGCTCTAACTGCGCGCGGATCGAGGCCAGTGTGTCGAGCTGGCTGATGTAGGTCAGCCGGTTGCCGAACAGCTTGAGGTTGAACGCGGGCACGGTCACGCGCAGGATAAAGCCCCAGTTTACAGCCGACTTGCCAATAGGCAAGCGGCTGTAAAACGGGAACCGGGCAAAAAAGGCCGCCCGGAGGTAATTTTCTTCGCGCGGCGTGGTGATCTCGACCCCCTTGTTGCCGCTTGTCCCCGACGACATGCCGATGTTAATTCCCTTGAGCCGCAGCCCAAAGTCGCGCGTCCGCTCGACGTGCAGGCAAAAGTCAAGAATCTCGTCGCGGGCCAAGCCAAGGGTGTTATACTCGGTCAGGTGAGCCATCATCGTGCGCTTGTCCAGCGAAGGCAGCGACCACACGTCGTCCAGGTCATAGCCGCGATAGAATTCAGCCCAAAAGGGCGCGTGGCGCACCGCATAGCGCACGATATTGCGCGCCTTTTCCAACTGATAGGCCGCGATCTCATCCGTGGTCATCTGCGCAAAGCGACGCTTGCAGCCCAGGTAAAAGCTGGGAAAAGAAAAACTCTCCCAGTCGGCGTTGCCGCGTCGAATCTCACGCCAGACCTCGCTCGTCATGCTCATCGCTTAATCCAAAATCAAGGCCATCGTCAGCTTGTCGAGATACTGCCCGTTCTGGCAAATCGCCTGTCGATGGCAGCCTTCGACTACAAAACCGAATTTTTCGTACAGATGAATCGCCGGCGCGTTGCGCGCAAAGACCTGGAGCTGCACGCGCCGCACCCAGCCGGTGTTTTTGGCCCAGGCCAGCAGCGCCGACATCAACGCTGTGCCGACGCCACGACCGCGCCATTCCCGGCGCACCGAGATGCCCAAAGTCGCCTCGTGGCGGACGGCGCGCCGGTGACCACAGCTCACATTCAGCACACCGATCAACTGGCCGTCCGCTTCAGCGACAAAAAAGGCCCGGTCGTCGTTCTCGGCGCAGGCCTGCAAAAACTCGCGCTCCTGCTCCAGGGTATAGGGAAACTCGTCCGGCTCCATCAGGATATTTCTGTCCGGCTCGGCGGCGATGCGCCTGGTGTGGGCGATCAACTGCTCGGCGTCGTCAGGGCGCGCTTCACGGATGACAAACTTGGGTACACTCTTTCCGGTCATATCACCCCCCCGGCACTGGTTCGACATAGCTCAACGCCGGCCGCGGGTCGCCCTGACCAACCTCAAAGGTCAGCGTGGTGATCGAAGCCGGGGCCGGATAACCGCTCGATAGACCCAGACCGATCAACGCCTCTCGTTTGCGCGGGCCGATCGGCAGGCCGCTCACCCATTGGATGACAAACGTGATCGGGTCGCCGTGGGTGACGGCAACCACGCGCCGTCCCGCGTGGCGCTGGCGAACCAGTTCCACAAAACGCAGCATGCGCGCCAGCACATCCCCCGGACGTTCGTAGCCCGGCGGACTTGGGGCATAGAGGTCAAAGCCCAATAAAGCCAACTCGGCCAGCGGGCGGCCCTCAAACGAGGTATGCACTTCGTTGATCAACTGCGAAATATGGATCACCAGATGCGGATGCAGGGTCAAAATTGCCTCGGCGGTTTGCCGCGCGCGCAGCAGCGGGCTGCTGTACAAATGCGAGATGGACGGCCCGGCGCGCAAGGTCTGGGCTACGGCTTGCGCATCGGCGACTCCTCGATCGCTGAGCGCAAAGCGGGGCAGCCGGCCATACAAGAGGTGTTCCGGGTTGTGAACGCGCCCGTGACGGATGAAAGAGATCATAGTGGTCATCGTTTCCTTTTTCCTTCCCCCACCCTGCCCTCCTCCGTTCCACGGGGAGGGTTGGGAGGGGGCGCTTTTCAGAGCAACAAACACGCTTCGGCGGCCAGGCTGACCAGCCGCTCGCGCACCGACCAGCGATCCTGCCAACCGCGTTTATCCCACTCGTCAGCGTCGAGGTTGTCACCGCCGTAAAGAATCTGCCCCAGCGGCACGTCGCGGAATTGGGCCACGGCAAACATCGAGGCCGCCTCCATCTCGACGGTCAGACAACCCTCCGCCTTGCGCTGCGCCGCCCTGGCTCGCGTCTCGCGGAACACAGCGTCGGTGGTCCAGGTTTTGGCCTTCAGATAGGGGACATAGTGCGCCGCGAGCACCGCCTCGATCGCCCGCACCGCTTCCAGCGTCGGCTCCACCTCGCGCCCCGGCGGGAGATAGTGATACGACGTGCCCTCGTCGCGCACTGCCGAGGTGGGCACCACCAGATGCCCCACCTGGATGCCGCGATCCAGCACCCCCGCGCCGCCGCAGGCGATGAACCGGCGGCAGCCCAGGGCAATCGTCTGCTCGATCGCCGCCGCAGCCATCGGCCCGCCGATGCCGGGATGAAACAACGTCACCGGACTGCCCAGGCCGAGATCGAGCCGGTAGATCGGGTGCGGGCCCATCTCGCTGCGCATCACGTACACCTCTTGGGCCAGCCCCTGCTCGACAAAATGGGCGATCACGTCGCCGAAAAAGCAGATCACGGCGTATGGGGGCAGCTCCTCGATCGGCCTGAGCAGCCTGCTCGCCTCGATGATCGCTTCGCGTTCGGGGTCGAATTCCAGAATGGGATAAAGGCTCATTGCAGATCAAATTCTCCTTCCGGCGGTTGGCGTTCAGGGCCTACCCTCCAAGATCGTTGCTTGTGCGATGGAAACCATCGCCAGTGCAAAAATCTTTCCGAGCGGCTGGGCCGGCAGATGCCATACATCCGCATTCAGTTCTAACGACCAAGCCTTGTTCAGTCCCAATTTATTCGGGATAGGAATTGTACTTTTGTTCTAGGCGGATGTCAAATGAGTTTGTTTCCAGCGTGCAATTTAGCTATAATATCGACCGCTGACGAACGACAGCGGTCAGCAATCAGAGGCTCACCTTGAACGACACGCTTGACACAATTACTTTTAGCACCGATCTCGCCCAATGGATGCGGCGCAGTCTGCTGCGGCGCAGTATGCTGCGGCGCAGCCAGCGCGATTCATTCGAGGTGTGGAAACTGCGCCTGCGCGCCGAACAGGCGCGGCTGTCCAATGGATTCGATCAGCTGATCTGCCTGGACGACATTTTCATCGACCAGTACCCCTACCAACTCGACGCCGCGCTCAAGGCGCTGCGCGACATGCGCGGGCGCGCCCTGCTCGCCGACGAGGTCGGCCTGGGCAAAACCATCGAGGCCGGGATCGTGATGAAAGAATTGATCGAGCGTGGGCTGGCGCAGCGCATCCTCGTCCTGACCCCCGCATCGCTGACCGTGCAGTGGCAGGAAGAGCTGGAGACCAAGTTTGTCGAGCCGTTCGAGGTGCTCGAACGCAGGCGGCAGATCGACGACCCGCCCGATGGCCCGCTGCGCTGGATCTGCTCGCTCGACCGGGCCAAGCGCGCCGATTGGGCCGAAGGACTGCTGGCCCGCGAGTACGACCTGCTGATCGTCGATGAGGCACACAAGCTCAAAAATCGCGGCACCCAGGTCTACCGCTTTGTCAACCAGATTCGCAAGCGCTACGTGCTGCTGCTCACCGCGACGCCTGTCCACAACGATCTGATCGAACTGTATAACCTGATCACCATTCTCCAGCCGGGACACCTGGGCACGCTGCGCGAATTTCGCCGCCGCTTTGTCGGCGGAGTGCGGCGGCGGGTGCTGCTGTGGAGCACGCGATCGCTCAACCTCGAATATTATTGGCGGCAGTATCGCTCCTGGTTGCGCCGTCTGCGCTGGACAAAAGAAAACCTACCCGGCTTTGAGCTGAGCCACCTGGCGATGCCCGCACAGCCCACCCCGGCCAAAATGCGAAAACAACACCAGGTGGTTGAAGAACAAGATATCCCCACCGGGCAGGCCGCGCTGGCCCAGGCGCAAGACCTGGTCGCCCAGGGCTACCGGATCAGCGAGTCGCTGGTCGTCACCAATCCCTATTCAAACGGGACAATCGGCTTTCGCCTGGTTTTTGAACTGCTGGAAAGCGACCCGACCCTGCCACGCAACGCGCCGGAGTTGCGCCGCCTGCTCGGCGAAGTGATGATCCGCAACCGCCGCGCCCACGTTGGCGTGCAATTGCCGCTGCGCCGGGCGCGCGTTTTCGACCTCGACCTGTCACCGGAGGAACGCGCGCTCTATGACGGCATCACCGCTTACGTGCGCGGCCAGATTCGCCGCATCGGGGCCGGGGCGCAGCAGATGACGCTGCTCACCCTCCAGCGCCAGGTGTGCAGCAGCCCCGCCGCTGTCGCCGGGACGCTGCGCAAGCTGGCACGCAATACGCAATACGACACAGAACAACATGCGCTTGATCGCCTCATCGCTCTTGCCGAAAACATCGAGCAACCGGCCAAAATCGACGCCGTCCTGCGCATCCTCGAAGGGTCGCCGGGCCAATGGCTGATTTTTACCGATTACCGGGCGACGATGGATTCGCTATCCGAAGCGCTGCGTGAAGCGGGCATCGACGTGGTCTGTTTCCACGGCGGGCTGTCGGCGCTGGACAAGGAAAGGGTCGTACGCGCCTTTCGCGGCGAGGCGCGCCGAGGCGCGCCTCGCGTGCTGATCAGCACCGAGTCGGGCGCGGAGGGGCGCAACCTGCAATT